>NZ_MJKG01000005.1:1103-122552 GCF_002139545.1 Campylobacter sp. P0103
GAAAATTTAGAATTCCAAATAAATTTAGAATTCTAAAATAAAAGAACCGCTAAAGCTCTTATCGTTTCAAATTTATAGCATTTTTTATCATCTCATCGGCAGTTGTTATGGATTTTGAGCTAGCGTCAAACATCTTTTGCATCACGATCATATCAGTTAGCGATACACCTAAATCCACATTACTCATCTCTAGCATATGATTACGAATCGCTGCCCCATAAATCACTTCGCCATTAGCGTTAGTATAAAATATCGGCTCTCCTGAATTTGCACTAGCTTGATAAGTATTCTCGCTAGCTTTGTTTAGGCCTTGATTGTTTTGGAAGTGATATAGGGCAACCTTTGCTACTGTTGCCATATCGCCATTATCAAAAACAGCCAAAATATCCCCGCTATCACTCATTGTATATTCAGTTAGCAAACCTTCAGATCTGCCATTTTTTGAAACGCTTAATTCAGCGCTAATTTGCTCAGCTGGCTTTAATCCATCAAAGCCTGTATTTGGCACTGCTGGATTATATGGTGTTCCTAGTGATAGTTCTAAATTTGCCCCACCATTATTAATAGCGCCTAAAGTATTACTAACTAATGCACCTTTTTGATTATATCTTAGCTCGCCTTGTGTAGCACTGATAATATTTCCATCTGGGCCAACCACGCTTACAACAGCATCAAATGCGATTTGCTGACCTTGCGGAACTTGCTTAGTAAATTCAAGTTTTAAAATATTTTTATCCCCGTTTGGCGCCCAAATATCAGTAGTAAATGTCTGCGGAGTAGCTACTTCTTGTTTTACCATTGCACTAGCTAAGTAGGTTAGTTCACCATTTAAATCTAGCTTGGTCGTTGCATTGCTATTGTCAAATTCAGCTGAAAATTTTCCATCAGCTTGAGTTGAGGCTTTTATTTGTACACTTTGACCTTTTGCATCTGTGATAGTGATCATTACCTCGTTATTAGCTTTATTTGGATGATGGATCTCTGGAGTTAAATTTAAATCGCCAGTAATAGTGATTTTATTAGTATCTTTATTAGCTTCAACTGCAAAACTCTCACTAGTAAGCTCTACGCTACGAGGCTCAGTATAAATAGTTGAATTTAAATAGCCTGAGTAGCTTACCTGTGTTGTTGGCGATGATGGTGTATATAGCACATCTGGGAGCTGAATTTTACCTTGAGAATCTACGCTACCTAGCTTAATACTATCGCCAATTGGGATACTATAAGCCTCAACATTTCCACCTGTTACTCCTAGTTTATTTAATGCACTCTCTCCTAATGTTGCGCTACTTAGCGGAGCGACTGTACCTAGTAGATACATACCGCTTCTATTTACTAAATTTCCATCGCTATCTTTGGTAAATTCACCATTTCTAGTAAAATACTGCTCGCCATTAGCACCCATTAACCCAAAAAATCCATCTCCATTAATTGCCATATCAAAAACATTATCAGTAGGTTGAAGGTTCCCTTGAGTAAAATTCAAAGATGTAGCCATCTTGGTCGAGCCTAGTCCGATTTGCGAATTTACCGGCGAGCTAGATGCACTTGCTAAAGTACTATAAAATAGACTTTTAAACTCTGCTGTAGAGCTTTTATAGCCAACTGTATTAATATTTGAGATATCATTTCCAATAGTACTATGACCAAATTCAGCAGTCTTTACACCACTTACGCCATTATAAAATCCTATCATCATGACTTAACTACCTCATCTTTTTGACTCTCATCTTTAGCTAATTTATCTTTAGCATCTTGTGGTTTATCACTTAGATCTTCATCTTCTGATTCTTCTTCTTTATTGCTTGAATTAGTTTGATTTGAATTTACTGTATTATGTACAATTGATTCAGTAAATTCTCTAACTTGATCCATCGCTACAAACTCACCAGCAACTTTGATATATGCTACGCCTTTTTCAAATTTAACAGCTTCGACTGGATACTGACCTAAAACAGTCTCTCTATTGCCGCCATTAGCATCTATATATTTAGCTTTTACTAAATATTCACCTGGAAGTGTTGGTTCTCCGCTATTGCTTAAACCATCCCATCTAAATTGATTTACACCAGATTTAATATCACTTATGCTGACATTACGAACGACATTACCTACTGAGTCGTATATCTCAATTGTTCCGCTAACTGCATCAACTGGGAAGAATAGACTAAAATCAACCTGAGATGATGGCGTATCTTTGGCTACTGAGTTAGCTAGATTTGCCATCTTGCCTAATGCACTCATAGCATTTAGTGAAGCACTTGCTTGCATCTGCGCGCTTAATTGGCTCATAACTTGGTTGGTTTTTTCTTGCATTTCAACTGTAGCTAGCTGACTGGTTTGTTCTAGCATTTTTGCGCTATCCATCGGCTCGGTTGGGTCTTGGTGTTGCAACTCAACTAATAAAAGCTTCAAGAAAGCATCTTTATCTAATTGCGAATTTGGATTTACTCCACCTGTTACGCTATCGGCTTTTTGCTTGGCTTCATTAGCCGCCCATTTATCAGTGGTGAATTGTGGTGTTTGATTAATAGATGTTGCCATGATGCTCTCCTAATTTTTTCTTACATTTTTACTTTAAAGCAATTTGCATTCCAAATTTAGAAATACTTTGGTAGTATTACTTCTAAAACACTCTCTTCATTTTGAGCTATTTCTGTTAGCTCGCTATCTTCACTAACAAATTTTGCCTTTTTATTTTGACCTTGGCTTTGTTCTTTATTAGCATTATCATTAAAGCTCATTGATAACTCACTAAAACCCATATTTACAAGGCTGGTTCTAAATTCAGCCTGGTGTTGCATAAATAGCTGCATAGTTTGATTATTGGAGTTAAAATTTATATGCAAATTTGAGCCACGATTAATTAGAGTAATCTCGACTTCGCCTAAATTTCCTGGATTTAGCGTTAGGTGAAATCTTGTAATTGGCGGCTTGTATTCGCTAATTTTTTCTTGAAGCTGAGTTGCAAAATTATCAAAAACCTGTCTTAAATTTAACTCTTTAGCATTTAATTTAGCACTATTTACAATATCTTTTACCTGAGAATTTGTTTGGCTAGTTGATTCTATGCCCTGAGTGGTTTGTTCACTTAAACTTGTCTCTACACTGCTACTGGCTAAATCAGTAGTAGCTGTCATAGCCACTTTAGCACTTTGTTCGCTACTTTCTTTCATTGCTCGTTGCATAATATTTGCTAAATAATCATCAATGCTAGATATGCTTTGAGATTTTGTAGCATTTGGTGTAGTTGTTGTAGTAGTTTTAGTATCTTTAATCTCTTTATTTAGCTCAAAAGGTTGATTTAGCTTTTGCTCAGCAGTTTGAGCAAGCTTTTGGGTGATTTTTTGAGTATCGATTTTAGCTTCTGGATGTAGCTTTTTGACTGAATTTATATCATCGCTTATTTCTACACTTTGACCTTGCATTAGTTTGCTTAAGACACTTTTATCATCTTTTTGTGTTTTTTGAAGTGCCTTTTCTATATCTTTTTTAGTAATTACATTTAAATCAATAGCTTGATTTAGTGCTGGAATTTGATTAAAAAACCCTTTAGCATTTAGGTTTTTAAACTCATTTTTTAGCGCTTCAAGACCATCTTTTGAGATTTTTATTTTGCTTAGACCTAGGCCAAATTTTTCACTTAAATTTAGCAATTCTTGCAGATTTTTAGCCCCTTTTAGCTCTTTAATATTTTGTTCAGTAGCTAAGAATTTATTTAAGCTTGAACTTAGCAGATTAGCGCCTGTTTTAGTACTACCATCACTAGCTTCTAAAAGGCTTAAAAGCGTTATAAAATCAGCATTTTCTAGCATAATCTCATCTGTATTTTGACTACTTTGGGCTGAATTTGAAGCGCTATTTTGAACCATTTTATCGCTTTGTGAGCTATCGGTTTTAGCGCTATTTGTTTGATTAGAGTTTTGAGCAGTTTTATCACTAGAGTTTGTACTAGAGCCTTGTGTGGTTTGATTGGTGCTTTGTTCTTGCGATTTTGATTGATTATTTTCTTGAGAGTTTTGTGAAGCTTTAGAATCTTCATACTCTTTTACGCTATTTTCAATCATTTTATAAAAGCTATCATCGCCTTCATTTTGTTCAGTTTTAACAGGTTTGCTTTGGACTTGAGTGGAATTACTTGAGCTTAATAGCGCTTCGTTTAAACCTTGCATTTGCTATCCTAGTTTAAGAATTTTGGCCTTATATAGCAAATTCTATTCCAAATTTTAGGCTTTATATTATCTTTATTAAATTCAAAGCAAATTTAGCAACTTTTAGATATAATCGCCCCTAAAAATTTGAAAATATTTAAGGAAAATCTAGTGGAAAATATCAGAAATATCGCCGTCATCGCACACGTTGACCACGGTAAAACAACAATGGTAGATGAGCTACTTAAACAATCGGGCACATTTACAGAACACCAAAATATAGGTGAAAGAGTTATGGATAGCAATGATATCGAGCGTGAGCGTGGTATCACAATTCTTAGCAAAAATACAGCTATTCGCTATAAAGATTATAAAATCAATATCATCGACACTCCAGGACACGCCGACTTTGGTGGTGAGGTTGAGCGTGTTTTAAAGATGGTTGATGGAGTTTTACTTCTTGTAGATGCACAAGAAGGCGTAATGCCACAAACCAAATTCGTTGTAAAAAAAGCCCTATCTTTAGGTCTTCGCCCAATTGTTGTAGTAAATAAAATTGATAAACCAGCTGGCGATCCTGATAGAGTTATCAATGAGATTTTTGATCTATTTGTTGCACTTGATGCCAATGATGAACAGCTTGAATTCCCAATCGTATATGCTGCGGCAAAAAATGGCTATGCTAAACATAAGCTAGAAGATGAAAATATCAATATGGAGCCTTTATTTGAAACTATTATAAATCATGTTCCAGCTCCAAGTGGCAAAGATGAAAATCCACTGCAACTTCAAGTTTTCACACTAGATTATGATAATTATGTTGGTAAAATCGGTATTGCGAGAATCTTTAATGGCACAATTAGCAAAAACCAAAATGTAATGCTAGCTAAAGCAGATGGTAGCAAAACCACAGGTAGAATTAGCAAACTTATTGGATTTTTAGGACTTGAACGCACAGATATAGATACAGCAAGTAGCGGAGATATCGTAGCAATTGCCGGATTTGATGCTCTTGATGTAGGAGATAGCGTAGTAGATCCTAACTCACCAATGCCACTTGATCCACTTCATATAGAAGAGCCTACTTTAAGCGTAGTATTTAGCGTAAATGATGGCCCGCTATCAGGTACAGAGGGTAAATATGTAACATCAAATAAACTTGATGAACGCCTAGAGAGCGAGATGAAAACCAATATCGCTATGAAATATGAAAATATAGGCGAAGGCAAATTTAAAGTAAGCGGTCGTGGTGAATTACAAATTACAATTCTAGCTGAAAATATGAGAAGAGAGGGCTTTGAGTTCTGTCTTGGTAGGCCAGAAGTAATTATAAAAGAGATCGATGGAGTAAAATGTGAGCCATTTGAGCTACTTGTAATAGATGCACCAGATGATTGTACTGGAGCAGTAATTGAAAAGCTTGGCAAAAGAAAAGCTGAGATGGTTAGTATGAATCCTACTGGAGATGGTCAAACTAGAATCGAATTTGAGATTCCAGCTCGTGGGCTTATCGGCTTTAGAAGTCAATTTTTGACCGATACAAAAGGCGAAGGTGTTATGAATCACAGCTTTTTAGAGTTTAGACCACTTACTGGCACAGTTGAACATAGAAGCAATGGTGCGTTAGTAAGTATGGAAAATGGCGTGGCTCTTGCATATTCGCTATTTAACCTTCAAGATCGTGGGGTGCTATTTTGCGAACCGCAAACAAAAGTTTATGTAGGTATGATTATTGGCGAACATAGCAGACCAAATGATTTGGATGTAAATCCAATTAAAGGTAAAAATCTAACCAATGTAAGAGCTAGCGGCAGCGATGATGCAATCAAGCTAGTCCCACCACGCAAACTAAGCTTAGAGCGTGCTTTAGAGTGGATTGAAGAAGATGAATTAGTAGAAGTTACTCCAATAAATATTAGAGTAAGAAAACGCTACTTAGACCCAACAGTACGCAAAAGAATGTCAAAAAAATAGATAAATTTAGATTGATTTATTAGTTACATTTATCTAAATATCTTGTTAGATTATTAACTAAATTAAGCAGTTAATCTTATAGATCTACTGCTTAATTTGACTTTTAATTTATTCTATAATCAAATAGTAAAATCTTTGATTATTATGTATCTAGCTCGCAATAGTAAATTTATACAAAAATATTAGAGTTTAATCCATTAACCCAAATTCACCAACTATTGATAAAATACCGCTATAATCTACAAAATTCAAATCAAAATCAGCACAAACCAAAAAGGAAAAAACAATGAAGAAAATAATGCAAGAACGCTATTCATGTAGAGAATTTAATGGCCAAAAAATTAATCAAGAGACTATAAACGAAATTTTAGATCTTACTAGATTAAGTCCTAGCTCATGCGGTTTGGAGCCATGGAAATTTATGGTTGTTAGCAAAGAAAACGATTTAAAAGAATTAGGACAAATCTGTAATAATCAAGCCCAAGTAAGCGGATGTAGCCACGCTATAATCATCATCGCACGCAACGATCTAAAAGAGGGTTGTGATTTTATAAGAACTCAAGTAGATCGCAAACCTCGCACTCCTGAGAGACTTCAAAAAGCCCTTGATCACTTCGCAGCAAGGTTTAACCCGCAAACCGATGAAGAGCTAATGCACTACGCATCACTACAATGCTATATGGCAAGTGCTAATATGGTCAATATCGCTCAAAGTCTAGGTGTTAAAAGCTGCATTGTAGCTGGTTTTGATGCAGATAAATTAAATGATTTTGTAAATTTAGGAGAGAATTTTAGACCTGTTCTTGTAATTGCTTTAGGATATAGCGATGAAGAAGCACCAGCTAAAATTCGCCAAAGTTTAGAACAAGTAGTAATCTATAAATAAGGGCAAAAATGGAAGTAACACTGCTAAATCACACGCCACTATGGGTTTGTTCTAACGCTATTCGTACCTGCTGGCAAAGCTTTGATAAAGGCGATAATGGCGGCGAAATAGATCTAGCTTTAATCGATAGAGTAGGCAATCAACTCAAACACGCAAGCACGCTAGAGCATCTATTTTATAACTTTTATATAAAAGGCATTAGCAGAGCTTGCCTCCAAGAGTTAGCTCGCCACCGCATAGCTAGCCTAAGCGTCAAATCCACTAGATACACCCTAAAAGAGCTAAAAAATGAAAGCGAATTTAAGCCTAATGACTTTGAAAATGCAAGTAGATATATAGTGCTAACTAGCAATGAATTTGTAGATAACGCAAGCATAAACGCACTTGATAATTTGCGCCAAATTCTAAACCAAAACACAAGCTTAGATATAGCCAAATACTGCCTTCCAGAGAGCTATAAAACAGAATTAAGCTGGAGTATAAACGCTAGAAGCTTACAAAATTTCTTAAGCCTTAGAAGTTCTAAAAGTGCCCTTTGGGAGATTCGAAATCTAGCAAATGCAATATATAATGCACTCCCTAATGAGCATAAATTTATCTTTGCTGAGTGTGTATATAAAGATTAAAATAATATAGATTTTAGTAAGAGCTAAAATCTATATTAGCTATATTGTTTTAAAGCGTAAAATAACTGCTAAAGTACACGGTACTAACATTACTAAAGCTAGAAATAGCGGAGTATTTGCCCCAAGCGCTCCAACCCCAAAAGCAATTACCCCAGCTAATCCAAACTGCATAGTCCCAAGCACAGCTGAGGCGGTACCAGAGTGGTCTGTAAATCTTGCCATTGCTAATGTTGTAGCATTTGGCAAAATAAATCCAAGCATACTAATAGCTACAAAAATTCCAGCCTCAAAAATCCAAAATCCAAGCCCTAAAAGCGCTCCAATGCTTACTACTACAAGCGCTCCAAGCATTATAAATAGGGCGAATTTAAGCAAATTTTGACAATTAAAATTTCTAGTAAGCCTAGCATTAATATTAGCAAATAGTACAAATCCAAGTGCATTAATACCAAAAAGAAGCCCATACTGCGTCCCATTAAGGCCAAAATGCCCCATAAAAACAAATGATGAACCAGTAATATAGGCAAAAAGCACCGCCGAAGCAAATGCGCCAAGCAGACTATAAAGTATAAATATCTGCTCTTTTAGGACAAATTTATAACTAGCAATAGTAGCTTGATGAGAAAATTTAGTTCGTACTGGCTGAGTCTCTTTAAGTCCAAAAATAATAAACCCAAGTAGCAAAATCCCTAACATAAAAAGAACCGCAAAAATACTTTGCCACGAAAAATAGCTAAGCAAAAGCCCACCAAATGTCGGCGATAACATAGGCGCAAGCGATGAAAATACCATCATTAAAGCATACACTCCAGCAGCATCTTTGATATCAAAACTATCATTGACAATAGCCCTAGCAATCACCACGCCAGCACAACCGCCAAGCGCTTCAAAAAATCGCAAAGTAATAAAAATATAGATATTATCCACTAGCACACACCCAAGACTTGAAGCAATAAATATCAAAATTCCAATTATCAAGGGAGTCTTACGCCCAAATGTATCACTTAAAGGACCATAGATAAGCTGCCCCAAAGCAAATGCTATAAAAAAACTAGCAAGACTTAATTGAGTAAGAAACTCACTAGCTAAAAAGCTACTTTGAACATGCGATAGCGCTGGCAGATACATATCTGTAGATAGCGGTGCAATGCTAGACATAAAGGCTAAAATAATGATTAATTTAAATTTAGCAAATCCATGGATCTTTGTAGTGCTTCGCATAAAAAAAGAGCCTTAAAAGTGTAGATTATAAAAAGTGGCCGGGAGAAAGGGATTCGAACCCCTGGAGGCTTTCACACCTCAACGGTTTTCAAGACCGCCGCTTTCGACCACTCAGCCATCTCCCGAGTATATTATTTAGAAGTTTTTTGTTCTACCCAGCTAGCACCTTGATTGACCTTTTCTTTAGACCATTCATAGGCATCTTTAGAATCCTCTTTGACTCCGTGCCAAGTATTAGAACATCCGCATAATAACAAGATAAAAGCACAAAATATATAACGCATATAAATCCTGTATAATATGGAGGCGACACCCAGATTCGAACTGGGGGTAAAAGCTTTGCAGGCTTCTGCCTTACCACTTGGCCATGTCGCCATATGCTAGTGGTGCCCAGAGCCGGACTTGAACCGGCACGGAAGTAATTTCCGAGGGATTTTAAGTCCCTTGTGTCTACCATTCCACCACCTGGGCTAAATATGGAGCGGGAAACGAGATTCGAACTCGCGACCCCAACCTTGGCAAGGTTGTGCTCTACCCCTGAGCTATTCCCGCATCAATTTTGGAAATTGAATAATAGCAAAAGAAACCTTAAAATTTAATTTGATTTTACTAAATTTTAAAAAATTTTATCTATTTTTATCTATTTTATTGAATTTCATAAATTTCATAAAATTATAAGCAAAATAAATGTATCATTACGATATGTTTTTTAAATGGGGTTATAGCTCAGCTGGGAGAGCGCTTGAATGGCATTCAAGAGGTCGGCGGTTCGATCCCGCTTAACTCCACCATTTAATATCTTATATCTATTCAAATCCTTTTTTATTTATTCAGTTTTATTGCCTATTTTTCATACTTGGAGAGGGTTTTTTATTGCTGTTTTTTCTCAATTGATTTTGAAAAAATACTATTAATTCTCAAAAAATTTTACTACTAATTAAGTCACTATTAAAGGAGTTATTATGGCTAATATTTCAAAGGCTTGTTTGAGTGATTAAAGATATCGAGCTTTTAGAGATAAAAGATAAAAGATATTTTGCTGTTGTGGGAAATCCTAAGGAGCTTGAAATTTATATCAATCCTAAAGGAAGCAAGGTTTTTTCAATTACTATTTATGACAAATATGGTAAAAACATAAATACAAATTAGGAGAGTTTAGAGTTGGAATTTATAATGTGCTTAAGGCTAGGAGAGATACTATTAAGCTACTAAATAAATTTGATGAGTTAGGAAAGGATTTTAATCTATTAAATGGAGCTAAAAAGCATACATATAAAGAGCTATTTATAAAGTATATGGATAAAAAATTAAGATAGATGGCGATAGTAGATATATCGGTGTGGTATATTATCTAGATATGACTTTGGTAGTATTATAAGCTCTAGGCCATATGTAGAAGCCTCTTTTAGATATGGTAGAAACTACGTATCAATTGTATAGCAAATATCAAATTAAATTCTAAAATATTATTTGAATTTTGTAAATCTTATTTATATTATTTGGGTTTTTAAAGATTTTTTAAGCTTTACCTTTTTTTGAACCCTTTTAAATCCCCAAGAATTGCAATTCTAAATATCTCAATCCAAAGATTCTAAATTTATCCAACCGAAAATTTAAATTTCTCAAAACTAAATTTTTAAATTATTTTTTTGATACCAAAATTTCTTTTTAATCATTCAAAATAATTTAGATAATTTACCAAAGTGCCATCTGTGATTTTATCACTATTTAAGCATTTTTTAGTATAATGCTACCTTGATTTCGGGGGGGATACTTTTCCCCCATTTTATTTTAGCTCAACTCCTTATCAAAACTTTGTAAAATATCATCTAAATATTGAATAATCATATTTGGCTTAATATTAAAATAATAAAATTTCTCTTTGCTAAAATCCACCCTAACAGACAATCTAGGAACTCCCAATGCCCTTAATTTCAATAAATTTTCAAAATGAAAAGCTCTATTTCTAATACTTTTTGTAAGTAGCAATATACCATAAGCCTTTTGGTAGTTGCTAAGCGGTATTTTATTTAACCTTTCTTTATTTTTCTCATAATATTTTTTAAAAGAAAACCCATCTAAAAACTCTTTATCAAACGCACAGCTATGAATTTTATAATACTCCACCACCCTTATCCAAAACCCAAAAGTCTGCCTAGAAACCAAAATATCATGCTCTTTTATCCTACCTTCATCATCATCTAGCCTTATACTATCTGCCAAATCAAACATCCAATGTCGATTTTTTTCGCACATTTTTCTATCAATTCTATTTCTAATGATGATTTCTATTTTAGCTAGCTTCGGCGCTATACTGCCTAGCATTTCAAAGTTTGCTTCATGCTCATCAATACTACTATAGCTATCTATGCGTGGGCTTGAATATAACTCTATATATTTCTCTCTATCCATTTTATCGCTTTTTCTCTAATTCTACACTATTAAATCTTTAAAATCAATAGCTAATTTTAATAGCATTAAACACTCATAAAATCAAATAAAAGATTTTAAATTCAAATAGAAAAAATTGCTTTTTAATTCTTATCAAAAATAAATTTTTTCATTTTTTGCTATAACTTGGGCTAAATTTATCCAACCGAAATTTTAAATTTCTCAAAACCATATTTTTACATTTACCAAACAAAATACCGCACAAAATTTCACAATCTTATATAAAACGACAAATTGTGTCATCTGGCTTTGTTATAATTCTGTCTATAAATCAACCTACAAGGAGCAAACAATGAAAGCAAAATACGCAATAGCAGCGATCGCACTAGGTGCAGCGGGCTTCATGGCCAAAAAATGGCTAGACAAAGAGGTGGAAAAATCCAGAGAGATATATGGCGATGATTACTCCATCAAAGATACCTTATTGGATAAATTAGAAAATGGTCTTTGGAAGTCTTATGATGCGCTTGAGAAAGTCGAAGAGACTACGCTAACTGCTCTTGATAAGCTACAAACCAAGATCACAGGCAAAGAAGTAGATCACCGCACGATTTTAGATCTCAATGAGGTATCGCCAGAGACAAGAGAGGCTTTGCTTAAGATTTTTGGTGCTATGTCTATGAATGCTGGATTTAATGAAGGTGCCAACAAATCAGAGCCTTGTGGCGCCGATCAAGCACAACCACGCAATACCAATGCCTGCGAGACAAACCAATCATAGTCTTGCGCTACCAATACCGATGAAAAAGAGCGATAAAAGCGCTCTTATCAGTAGGTTTTAAGACAGGGGGGGGGTATAATCAAATTTTGATGTCAAATCCGCCAAACTCTTATAAATTTGATTTATGAGAGTTTGGCGTGGCTAGGATTACGCTAATGGGGGTGGTGAAAATTTATCATTTACTTATAAAAAGCTTAAATCCATACTCTTAACCTAAATATAATCTTATTTTTATAGGGTGTGGATATAATTATAAATCTTTTTACAATTTAGGAGAAATAATGACAAACAAACAAAAAACATACATTGAATGTGGCAATAAAGCCATAAATATCGCTCAAAATACAGATTGTCTAAATGACAAGATCCAAGAGCTAAGTCTGCTTACTAAAAGTATTGAAAATCAAGAGTTATTGGTGCCTGTAATCGGTGGATTTAGCTCTGGTAAATCAAGTCTTATAAATAGCTTTTTAGGCTCTAATGTCTTAGGTGTCGCAATCACTCCGCAAACTGCGATAGCCACAGAGCTAAGATATAGCAGTGAAGAAAAAATAGAAGCTATAAAAGATGATGAAAGCATAGATGTTTTTAAAATAAACGAACTTGAAAAAGTAGAAGAAAAAGCACAAACTTATAACCATATCAAACTATATTTAAATAATCAAAAATTAAAAGAGATCGATCCTATCGTATTGGTAGATATGCCTGGATTTAATGCGCCTATCGCTACGCACAATAAAGCTATCAATAGATATATGCCAAACGGAGTGTATTTCATCGCTTTGCTCTCAGGTGCGGATGAAAAGACCATAACCAAAACTTATATTACAGAATTAAATGGAATTCACACAAGAGGCAAGGAATTTCAACTATGTATAAGTAAGACAAATCTACTCCCACAAAGCGATATAGAGCAGATCAAAAGCTATGCCAAAGATACGCTAGAAATGGAATTTGGATATAGCAAAGATATAGAGTTATTAGATGATAATTCAGGAGCAAAATTAGAGAAAATCTTAAAAGATATTGATATAGAATCTCTGTTTGAGAGTATCTATAAGCCACATATAAGTATGAATTTAAAAGAGATGGAGTCTACCATCAATACCACAATTTCAGCTCTAAGATATGATAAACAAGATGCTATAAATGCTATCGATGAGCTAAAAAATGGTATATCTCAAATAGAGATAGAAAAGAAAAAAGCCATAGATAACGCCAATAGCAAATACAATAATACCAATATAGAAGGTATCATTGGCGTCGTTAGCTCCGCACTTAGTAGCAACGCCACCACGCTAGCCCAATCTGCACTAAATGGTGGAGATATACAAAGCGCTATAAATAATATTATAAACTCAGTTCTACCATCTGAAATTCAAAAGAGATTAAGCGGTATCCAACAAAATGTGATTGATAACTTCAAGCTTAGTATAGGCAATATAGATATGAAAGCCTCTGATATACAGACTTGGGCCGATGGGTTAAAAGAGATTGTCTCTGGGGCTTGTTTTGTCGCAAATACTCTATTAAACAGCGATATCAATAAAAAATCAAGTAGTGCATTAGTAAGTAGTGCAATAGGTATAGGTGGTGGAGCATTAGCCACTCAAGCCTTGGCTAAAATAGGCTTTACTATAAATCCGATAGTAGGGACAATTTTAAGTGCTGTTTTTGCTATTTTGCCTGGAATCTTTGGCAAAATAGCAGACTCAAAAAGGCTAGAAGCCGTAAAAGAACAAGTCCGAAACGAAGTAATCCCTAGCATATTATCCCAAATTCGCCCTAAGCTAAATGAATATTTCGCCAAAACAACAAACGAGATAATAAACGCAATAAGCCAAGAATTTACTCAAAAAATGTCAGAAAAAGAAGATGAGATAAAAAACGCCCAAAAAGAGAAAGAACTAGCAATAAGTGAAGTAGAAGATAAAATTTCATATCTAGAAGATAGAAGAGTCGAGATCCAAACTCTAATCAAAAATATCTAAAAAGGAGAAAAAATGGAAAATCTACTAAAAATGAGCCAGACACTAGAAAATCTAGTGCAAGAAAATGACCTAGTAGGCGAGCTTCAAGGCATAGAAAAAGAACACGGCATAAGGCCAAGTGCTGAGCTAAAAGAGGCGCTTGATGAAAAAATGGAGCCAGAAAGAGATTTAAAAATAGGAATTCTAGGTCGTGTGAAAGCTGGGAAAAGCTCACTTTTAAATGCTCTTGTTTTTAAAGGGCAAAATGTATTGCCAAAGGCTGCTACTCCAATGACTGCGGCACTTACTGTTTTAGAGTATGGTGATAGGTTTGAAGCAAGCATAGAGTATTATAGCCAAGATGAAATAGAAACAATAAAATCAAATCATGCTACTTGCCAAAATATTTTAGAAAATTCTCAAAAAGAAAGGTTTGCTGAATTAAAACAAAACAATAGAACAGGCGAAAGCGATAGCAAGCTACAAGAATTGGCTAGAGAATATGCGATTAAAAAACTAAAAGACGAAGTTTCTCTTTATGCTTATTATGAGCAATATGAGCAAATAAAGCAAAGTGGTATAAATGCTAGTTCTATTGGAGAGAAAGAAATATTGACTTGCTCTAGCTATGATGAACTAAATGAAAAACTAAAAAACTATGTAGGCTCTAGTGGTGAATACACGCCTTTTACAAAATCAATTACACTTAAATTAAACGAAGAGATGCTAAAAGATGTAAAAATCATAGATACTCCAGGCGTAAATGATCCTATCGTATCAAGAGAGGATCGCACAAAAGAACTTATTGCTAAGTGCGATGTAGTATTTTTGGTATCTCCTGCTGGGCAGTTTTTAAATGATGTTGATTTGGAGCTTTTAAGCAATGTAAATGAAAAAAATGGAATAAAAGAGTTTCACATAGTAGCATCGCAGTTTGACTTACAGCTAATTGCACCAGAGGTGATAGGAAATGGAGTATTAGATGAGGCTATTCAAAGAGCACTTACTCCACTTTCAAGACAACAAAAAAATGTATTTGAAAATAAAAAAAGCTCTTATAATGATAAAATATATGAACAATTAACTCGCTTTAATGTGCTTTATAGCTCTGGTATAAGCACAGAGATTATAAATAATTATGATAATTTACAAGATGAAAATGCTACTCATGCTTTGGGCTTACTTCAAAAGCATTATCGTGATTATTTTTCTAATAAAGAAACAGCTATATCAAATCTCAAAAAGCTCTCAAATATAGATGAGATTTTAAAAGTGCTAGAAAATGTTCGCAAAGAAAAAGATGAAATCATTAAAGGTATAATGGATGATTTTATTTCTAGTAAAAAAAGCGCATTAAATCAATACAAAAATGAAATTAGTGCGATAATAAATAAAAAAATAGAAGTGCTAAACTCAACTGATATAGAGGAGCTAAAAGCGCAAATCGAAAAAATCAAAAGCGTAAAATCAAAGGTGGTAATAAACGCAAACGCAGCCTTTGAAGATAGCGGAGCTGAGCTAAGCTCAAAGCTAAAAGAAAAGCTAAACACTCAAATAAAAGCTCTTTTTGGTGGCATTTCAAGTGCTAGTGAAAATGCAAAAGGCTCTGAGACTGTAACAAAAACCAAAAGCATAGATAAAGGTGCTGGATTTTTATGGCATCGGAATATATTTGGTGGTCGCTATGAAACCAAAGAGTATCAAGTATCAATAGATACTTTAAATGCTTCATCACTTCGCACAGCAGCTCAAGATGCTGTTATAGAAATAAGCAATATACTAGGAGATGTATATAGCGACAATATAAGAATGTGGAAAAAAACTATTTTAAAAGACCTGCTAACTTCACTTCAAGAAAGCGTAGGAGATGAAGCCTTAGACGCTGATATGATAAAGCAAAGTGTAAGAAATATAATAGCAAATATTTCATTACCTGAGTTTAGCTATGATACTACCTTGCCTGCCGCCTTGCAAAAATCAGGCAAACTAGTGGGCTATGAGCGTGATGAGTTTTTAAATGCGCTTGAAAGCTTTCAAAGTGAGCTAAGAAGTAGAACAAACGCTGATATAAAAGCAATTTGCGCTACTCTTGATAAAGCTATTTCAAATGCTAATATAGGTGATAAATTCATAAACTCTTATGAAGAAAAGATAGAGCAACTAGCCAAAGATGCCCAAGATAAAGAGTCTAGCCTAGCCAGATATAGATCCATTTTAGACCAACTAGACCAAATAGAAGGATAAATATGCCAAACTATGAAAAACGCATAAAAGAGACTATAGAAACTTTAAAAAGCGGCTTATTCGAAAGAGAAGAGTGCCTAAAGCTAGTATTACTATCTATGTTTGCTGGGAAGTCTATATTTCTCTATGGGCCTCCTGGAACTGCAAAATCTATGATAGCAAGGAGAGCTAGCTTAGCATTTAAAATCACAGATAATTCACAAGATGAAAGTAAAGAGTCAAATAACGGCTTTTTTGCCTATTTGATGAATAGATTTTCAACACCAGAAGAGATATTTGGGCCAATAGATATAGCAGAACTTAAAAAAAATAATCTAACAAGAAAAACAGATGGCTACTTGCCAACTGCTCATTTTGCTTTTTTAGATGAGATATGGAAAAGCTCACCAGCTATCTTAAATACACTACTTACTATAATAAACGAAAGAATTTATAGAGATGGTAATAAAGATATTAAAGTTCCATTAAAAGGCGTAGTCTGTGCTAGTAATGAGTTTCCACCAGATAATCAAGGTCTAGAAGCCCTATATGATAGGATGATTTTAAGGTATTTTGTAAAGCCATTAGAAGAGCGTGAGAATTTCAAAAAGCTTTTCAAAAGCAAAAAATCCAATGATATAAAGCCCTTAGAGCCTTTTAGCATTAGTGAATTAGAGCAGATAGCCATCAAATCCCAAGATATAAAATTCGAGCAAAACACAATGGATCTAATCTGCGATCTAAAATCCCAAATCCAACTACTAAACCAAGATAAAGAGTATCGCAAGGAGTTTTTATCTAGTGATGAGTATAAACCTATCTATATATCAGACAGACGCTGGAAGCAGTGTGCTGAGCTACTCCAAACTGCTGCTTTGCTAAGTGATAGAGATGCAGTGGAGAGATACGATCTAGCTCTTTTAGCTCACTTGCTTTGGAGTAGTGAAGAAGATAAAGTGATAATAGAGAAGATTCTCTTTAATGTCTTAAATGAAAATTCAAATTTCGATAGTGAATTAAAGGCTTTAAAAGAAGATAATTTAAATCTTAAAAATCTAATAGAAAAAAACCTATACTCCCCAAACGGCAAACCCAAAAAAGTAGATAATAATGATAAAAACAAATATCTACAAATATCCAAAGATCAAATCACAAAGGCTAATAATCTAAAAAACAATATAGAAGCCGAGTTTCAAAAAGCTAAAGCGAGTATCAAAAATCCATTTTTAAGCCAAAATGATATAGAGTTATCACTTAGTAGCTACACTCTACCACTCAAAGAGGTTAATAACGAAATCCTAAAAGCCAAAGAGTTAGAAAACATAGTAGAAAATCAACCAGTAAATGAAAAGCTTAAAAAAGCAAGTAGTGCTGAGTATAAATATCACCCAGAAACTAAAGAAGAGCTTAAAGACCTAGTCTCCCATGAGGCTGTAAAGCTAAGCGAGATAGATATAAGCGAAGTGAGTGATTTTTCTGAATTATTTAAAGACAGTAAAAGAAGCGATTTTAGCGGTATAGAAGACTGGGATGTATCTAATGTAACAAATATGAGCGGTATGTTCTACGGTGCTAAAAATTTTAACTCAGATATATCTAGCTGGGATGTATCTAATGTAACTGATATGAGCTATATGTTCAACAGTGCCACTAGCTTTAACCAACCGCTAAATGATTGGGATGTATCTAATGTAACAAATATGAGCGTTATGTTCGCTTTTGCTGTAAATTTTAACTCAGATATATCTAGCTGGGATGTATCTCATGTAACAAGTATGAGCGGTATGTTCGCTGGTGCTGTAAATTTTAACTCAGATATATCTAGCTGGGATGTATCTCATGTAACAAATATGAGCGGTATGTTCGTCGGCGCCACTAGCTTTAACCAACCACTAAATAACTGGGATGTATCTAAAGTAAAAAATATCCGTGAAATGTTTTATAATGCTACATCATTTAACCAGCCACTAGCATCTTGGAAAATATCGATAAATGATAGAGATTCAAAAGCTGATACCTTTTATGGCTCCGCCCAAAATCCCCTACCACGATGGTATGAGTAGAAACGATGAAAAAAGAAAATAACAATACATTAAACACTCACGGTCTCTTAGAAGACCCAGAGATAAAAGCGAAATTTGATGAGAGTCTAGAAGAAGAGACAAAGCAGATAGAGGCCAAGCTAGCCAATCCACCTTTTGAAGAGGAGAAATTAACGCTTTTTGAGCATAAATGTATGAAAAATTCAAACTCCCTAGAGGGCTTAGAAAAGCAAATTCAAGATGATTTGTCTAGCTTTAAAAAGTTCAATCCAAATCAAAAAATTGATTTCATAGAGCAAAATAAAAATGAAATTTTAAATCCGAAAAATTCAGATAAATCAGCCGATGATCCAAAATTTAAATTTGATGAGATCTCAAAGCTAAGAAATTTCACTATAAGCAAATGGAGCGATACCCTAGATGAAAAAACCCAAAAATGGGCAGAAAATACCAAAAACTCTATGAGCAATGACTTTCTTAAGCGTATGCAAGCGTGGTTTGACGCTATGCTAAAAGCCAAAGAGCTAGAGAAGCAAGCGCCAGAGCTTTTCGGTGATGATGGGCTATTTGGCGATGCGGTAGATATGGTCAATGACGCCTTAGATTTAGACAATCTAGGCGACCTAAAATACCAAAAAAAGGTGCTAGGAGACTTCGGCGATCTAAGTGATATAGCAGCAAATTCAAAAGGCTTTGGCAACCAAAAAGGCAATCTAAGCAGATATAGCATAGCGCAAATTCTAAATTATTTTAATATGATTAAAAACAATAAAGCTCTTATGGATATTTGCGATATTTTGGGGCGTATGCAAAATGAAGAAAAAGAGCTATATAAAGAAAAAATCATGGAATTAACCGCATATTCTTACACGCAGACCACACCTACAAAACGATATAAAGAAGAGATTATAGGCATCACTCTAGGCAATGATTTAGAGAATATCGTCCCACAAGAGATGTCGCTTTTGGATGATGAGGATTTGGAGCTTTTGTTTGATTTGAAATATATAGAAAATAGGCTATTTTGTTTTGAAAAACAAGGCCTTATAAGCAACCAAGAAGAGGGTCAAAAAGAGATAGAAAAGGAGATAGAAAAAGAGCGCAAAAAAGAAGACCAAAAAGGCCCCATCATCATATGCGTAGATACTAGCGGATCTATGCAGGGCAGCCCTGAGACCATAGCCAAGGCCATCACCCTTATGCTAACTGCTAAGGCTAGAAAAGAAAATAGAAATTGCTATTTAATCAATTTTAGCACTAGCACTATATGTACTGATATGAGCGGAGCTATGGGGATAAATAAAATTAATGATTTTTTGGAGCTTAGCTTTAATGGCGGAACTGATGTAGGTGCTGGACTTAGAGTAGGTGTAGAGCAGATGAACAAAGAAAATTACAAAAATTCTGATTTATTAGTAATTAGCGATGGGGACTTTGGCTACATAGACAGCAACCTACACAAACAAATAGAAGAAAAACGCAAACAAAAAAACAAATTCTATCTACTAGATGTCGATGGCAATTCTGGCAAAAAGGATTTTTTTGACAAGCATTGGGTCTATGACTCAAATACAAAAAATATTCGCATTCTATGTGAATTAAAACAACAAATGAAGGATGATTAGTGTATAAAACCAAAATAGAAAATATCATAAAAGAGCTAAGCTCTGGCTTATTCGAAAGAGAAGAGTGCCTAAAGCTAGTATTACTATCTATGTTTGCTGGGAAGTCTATATTTCTCTATGGGCCTCCTGGAACTGCAAAATCTATGATAGCAAGGAGAGCTAGCTTAGCATTTAAAATCACAGATAATTCACAAGATGAAAGTAAAGAGTCAAATAACGGCTTTTTTGCCTATTTGATGAATAGATTTTCAACACCAGAAGAGATATTTGGGCCAATAGATATAGCAGAACTTAAAAAAAATAATCTAACAAGAAAAACAGATGGATACTTGCCAACTGCTCATTTTGCTTTTTTAGATGAGATATGGAAGAGCTCACCAGCTATCTTAAATACACTACTTACTATAATAAACGAGAGAATTTATAGAGATGGTAATAAAGATATTAAAGTCCCATTAAAAGGCGTAGTCTGTGCTAGTAATGAGTTTCCACCAGATAATCAAGGTCTAGAAGCCCTATATGATAGGATGATTTTAAGGTATTTTGTAAAGCCATTAGATGAAAAGGAGAATTTCTTTAATCTACTTCAATCACCTAGCTCTAAAGCTCCAAATTGCAAAGAGAGATTTACCTATGATGAGCTAGAGCAAATCTTAAAAGACAAAGAGAAGATAAAGATAAGCCCCGATGCCCTAGAGCTAATACACAATATCAAAGTAACCATAGAGTCCCTAGCGACAAATACAGAGCAAACTCTTAAAATCCTAGGTCTTAAATCACTCCCCGAAAATTTCAAAGCCCCTTATATATCAGACAGACGCTGGAAGCAGTGCGCTGAGCTACTCCAAACTGCTGCTTTACTAAGTGATAGAGATACAGTGGAGAGATACGATCTAGCTCTTCTAGCTCACTTGCTTTGGAGTAGTGAAGAAGATAAAGTGATAATAGAGAAAATTCTCTTTAATGTCTTAAATGAAAATTCAAATTTCGATAGTGAATTACAGGCTTTAAAAGAAGATAATTTAAATCTTAAAAATCTAATAGAAAAAAACCTATACTCCCCAAATGGCAAACCAAAAAAAGTAGATAATAACGATAAAAACAAATATCTACAAATATCCAAAGATCAAATCACAAAGGCTAATAATCTAAAAAACAATATAGAAGCCGAGTTTCAAAAAGCCAAAGCAAGTATCAAAAATCCATTTTTAAGCCAAAGTGATATAGAGTTATCACTTAGTAGCTATACTCTACCACTCAAAGAGGTTAATAACGAAATCCTAAAAGCCAAAGAGTTAGAAAATATAATACAAAATCAACCAGTAAATGAAAAGCTTAAAAAAGCAAGCAGTGCTGAGTATAAATACCACCCAAAAACCAATGAAGAGCTTAGAGAGCTAGTCTCCCATGAGAGTGTAAAGCTAAGCGAGATAGATATAAGCGAAGTGAGTGATTTTTCTGCATTATTTCAAGATAGTAAAAGAAGCGATTTTAGCGGTATAGAAGACTGGGATGTCTCTCATGTAACAAATATGAGAAATATGTTCAGAGGTATTAAAAATTTTAACTCAGATATATCTAACTGGGATGTATCTAATGTAACCAATATGAGCTTTATGTTCGCTGGTGCTGTAAATTTTAACTCAGATATATCTAGCTGGGAAGTGTCTAATGTAACCAATATGGGCTATATGTTCAGCAGTGCCATTAGCTTTAACCAACCGCTAAATAACTGGGATGTATCTAATGTAACTGATATGAGCTATATGTTCGCTGGTGCCACTAGCTTCAACCAATCGCTCGATAACTGGAATGTATCTAATGTAAAGAATATGAACAATATGTTTTTTAGTGGAGCTGATGTTGTCGATACGTTTGCTGCTGATCTTTTGAGTATTGTTGGTGCTGTTGGTGCTGTTGGTGCTGGTGCTAAAAAACAACCACCAAATAAAAAACGACTACCAAAATGGTATAAAGAATAATCAATAGGAGAGACAATGCAAGAACTACAAATAATAAACGAAATTTTATCAGCCAAGCCAAACAATCAAACTCTAAGCAATTTCAACAAATATCTAAATAACTTTTATGATATTACCAAAAAAATAGCCGTAGAAAACGAAAGAGATTTGGTATTAAATTTAAAAGCTATTGAGAGTGAAATGGCTATTATCGCAGCTTATGCTGAGCTTTTCTCAAAGCATGTTATAGCAGTTGGCGGTGGATTTAGCGCAGGTAAATCAGCCTTTGTAAATAGCTTTTTAAAATCAAAAGATATCCAACTACCTATCTCTATAGACCCTACAACAGCAATTCCAAGTTATGTAATGTCAAGCGATAAAGACCAGATTATCGGAATTTCTAAAAACAATGGAGTGGCAAATCTAGGCAAAATTGCCCCTGATATTCTCTCTCGTCTTACACACAATGCAGATAATAGACTAAATTTTGATTTTAATCTAAAAGATATTTTACCTTTTTTGGTAGTTAGCAGTGAGTTTAATGACCCTAAATACCAAAATATCTGCTTTATAGATACCCCAGGATACAATCCAAATAGCGATGGCAACAGAGCCCAAGATTTCAATACAGCCAAAGAATTTCTAGCTAACTCTTCAAGCTTACTTTGGCTCATATCTTGTGATGCAAGTGGGGGCAATATCACTGAAAGCGATATAAAGTTTTTAAATTCAATAGGATTAGAGAACAAAAAGCTATATTTCATAATAACAAAAGCTGATAAAAGACCTAAAAGCGATTTAGATGAAGTGCTAGAAAATCTAAAAGATACCCTAGATATGGAGGGTATAGAGTATGAGGGAATTAGCCTATATAGTTCAACGGATATAGAAGAGTATGGATATCATAAGCTTTCTTTATTTGACTTTATCCTCTCTCAAATAAACAATAAGCACTCAAAAAGCCAAGAAAATGTAATGACAAATCTAATAAGAGTATATCAAAGCTACGAAAAAGCTTTGGTAAAAAAGCAAGACGATAATGACAAGATTTTCTCGGTTTTACACTCTATCACCATAGAGATGGCATATATCGATGATGAAGAAAACGAAGAACATACTTTTAAAGTAGATCAATACGCTAAAAATCTAAAAAGCATATTTAGTAGCACTTATAGCGATGAGTGTAAAAAACTTCTCAAAGAGCTAACAAAGGCTTTTAAAGAGCTTAAAAGTTCTATTGATGCTATTTTTGGTGCTGTGTATGATTGGGATGCTGATGCTAACAAAATCACCACAAAAGATATAGAGCAATTAAGTGACCTTAGAAAAACCATTGATTTAGATGGTGATGATGACTTACCCAAAAAACCAAAAGGCAGTACAAAGGCCATCCAAGAGGCAAACTCTGCTGTCCAAAAAACTGGTTTTTTCAACTTTGAAGTAAAATAGCTTATGAAAGCAAAAGCTCAAGAGATAAAAGGATAAATTATGCATAACCTCCTAATCCTATACAACCCAAGATATAATAGCGATTTGATAAAGGCGCATTTAGATATTCTAAAAGAGTGTGGCAAGGTGGCATTTGGCAAGGTGCGAGTCAAAAACAACAATATGCCACACCCCTTTAAGGGCGAATTAGAAAAGATATATAATGATACAAATCCTGATAGCTTCACTCAGCTTTTTATCACGGATTATTCAAATTTATATGTCGCTAAGGTGGTAAAGATCAGTAGCGATGACCACACCGCCATAGCGCCTAAGTATTATCAAGAGCAAAATTTGCTAGTAGAGAGCTGGTTTGTCATCACGGATATGCGTGAAATTTATAGAAATGAATTTGAGAGTGTGAGGGATTATTTTTTGTCCCGTATCACCTTGCCTTTGCGTGATAATCACACCTACGCCCTATATGGCAATAACTATGTATATCCGCTCATCATCGACCAAGACCAAAACTATTTCGAAGATGAAATCCTACACCACACAGATATCTATAAAACCAAAAAATATCTAAAAACCAAAAAAACCCTATCTAGATACTGCTTTGGCGCAAATATCGATAAACTAATGAGCGATACCATAGATGCGGTAGTTTTGGCCGAGATCGAATACATACAAAACCAAAAAAATATGTCAAATGATTTTAGCTCTATTTTGGTGAAGTATTCTAAGAGCGTTGAGAGAGAATTTTACTCTCTTTTTAAAGCTCTTTTTGCCTATCTGTGTTATCATAATCCTGAACTTTTAACCATCAGATATGATGTCCAAGGGATAAAATATCAGCTAAAAGATATTTTCACACATAAACCAAATTTAGGCTCATATGGCTATTTGATGAAGCAAAGCGAGATATCTAGCACCTTTGAAAACCTAGTCCCAAATGATATAAAAAATGGCTTTTATTATAAAATACTTAATTTTATGTATATTTTAAAAGATATTAGAAACGAAAATATCCACGGCAAAAACGCCACCATAAAAGAGACCCAAAAGATCAGAAATGCGATCCTAGGCATAGGTCAAGAGAGTATTTTGATAACTTGTTTGGAGCTAAAATCCAAGCTAAACGCCCTATACAAAGAGTCCAAAATAGATCGCTCAAAACAAATTTAAAAAAGGAGAGAAAATGAACGGCTTTGTCCCACATATCCAAACCCTAAAATGCCCAAAATGTGGCAAGAAAAAAGTAATCACCGCTGGCTGTGTGATAAATTTTTATTCCTGCCCAAAATGCAATACAATAATGATCCCTTCTAGCGGAAATTTCATAGATAAACTCATAGGCAAACTCAAAGGCGGCCGATGAATTCCAATGGCTCAAATGGCGAAAATATGATCCGCAGACTCATGATAATGCTCAAAATGCTATATCTGGGTCAAGGGCTAAATCCTAGCGAGCTTTGTAGTGAGTTTAATCTTAGTTTGCGAACCTTACAAAGAGACATCGCACGCTTAAAAGAGTATTGCGCCGTAGATATACAAAAAGGCAAAGATGGAAAATACTATATCTCACGCACAGAATACGAAGATGGATTGCTAAGCTTTGGGGATATCAAAACCTTCGCCAAAAGAAGCGGTGTAGCCGATCTATACCCCAAGCTAGACACCCCAATGATAGCTGATATACTAAGCACCACAATCTCTAAAAGCCTTATCGTATCAAGCGAACCAAAGCAGGACTCCAAAGAGTTAAAAGATCTATTTGAGCTACTAAGCGATGCTATTTTAGAGCACTGCGTGATCAGCTTTTACTACAATGACTCACAGCGCACAATCAAACCCTATAAGCTCATAAATACAGCTGGCGTCTGGTATCTCCTAGGTGATGAAAAGGCCAAATTAAAGCACTTCACCCTATCTAAAATCAAAAGCTACAAACCACTAGAGCAACACTTCACCCCATCAAATACATTTTTAAAGCGGATAGAATCAAATAATCTCAAATGGTTTAGCACTAGCCTAAAAAACGCTAAAATCCTAGTTTTGCCCAAGGCTAGGGAGTATTTTGAGCGTAAGCAAGTATTTAAAAGCTATAAGTTAATCAAAGATGATGAAAACGGAATTTTGCTAGATGTAGAGTTTGCTTTTGATGATGAGCTATTAAACATTATAAAAGCTTGGATCCCATATATCAAAATCATAGAACCCCAAGAACTAGATACAAAGCTAAAAGATATCTTAAAATCCTATATAAATGATGAACCAATAAGCAATCTAACTTAATCCGCCGCCATTTTTTGCAGCGAATTTTTAGCCATTACAATTGCGGCGAATTTTAATCAACCTCGCCGCAAGAAAGCCAAATTTAACCAAATATTGTATTTAAAATTGTAAAATAATACCCAAAATTCACTTCTTAAGGATAAATATGTTAAATCTTCTTTTTAAGTCGCTTTTTACTTTGGCTGTGCTTAACTCCACCAATTAAGCTTTTTTTAAGTTTCAATCAATCTTTTATAATTCGTTTCAATTCCCTTTTTTATCATACTTTATTAGTTTTTTGATTATTTTTGATTTCAATTGCGGTATAATGATTTCCAATGAATTAGGTTAATTTTAGCGTAGTAAAGGTTTAAACTCAAAATATTGCTAAATATTTAGCAAAAGCTCTATATCGATAAAAGCGGGGAAAGTCCCCGCAATGTTACCTAGCCTACTGTTTGATTTGTAATAAGCTAGTAAGCATCTGGTCGCTTGTGGTTATTGTTTTAGAGTTGGCTTGGTAGCCTCTTTGGACTACGATTAGCTGAGTTAGCGCCCTACTTAAATCCACATTACTCATCTCTAAAGCACTTGCTGTAATAGTCCCACGCCTGCTAGTTCCAGCTGCGCCAAAGATAGGATCGCCACTATTGGCAGTCTGGCTAAATATATTTCCAGATCTACTCTCTAAGCCTTCGTTATTACTAAAGACTGCTAGGCTTACTTGTGCTAGTCCAAAGCTTCTACCATTGCTAAAGCTACCTATGATAGTACCAGCCTCATCGATTCTAGTACCTACTAGGTTACCAGCAGTATAGCCATCTTGGATTATATTATCAGTAGCGCTTGGGTTGTCGTTACTTCTTAGGCCATTAGAGTCACCGATTTTACCAAAGTTTAGCTCTATACCTTGTCCTGGTGCTGAGCCGTTATTTGCCGTAAATGATAAAGTAGTAGGTGTAAATCCTAGCAAGGTTCCATCATTATTAAATCTAGCTGAACCAGATACTACATTAGAAAATCCGCTACCATCAGCATTTAGTACACCTGGTTCTGGGACTTGGATTAGGACTGACCACTCGGTTCCATTTTCTGGACTGTAGCTTACCTTTCTCCACTCAAATTTAATCTCATGCTTAGACCCTAGGCTATCATATATCTCAGTAGTAGCTGCGTGGCTAGACATTGTTAGGTTGCTTGATACCTTTTCACTTGTACCTGTGGCTAGACTCCCACCAAGAGCCTTAAATACATCAGCTAGAGCTGAGTTTTCATTTACATTTTGAGCTGCATTACTATAGCCGCTTACTGCTATTTGCATAGCGTAGTCGTTGGTGTATGTGTCTGCATTTGCTGGTGTTTTCTTTTGACCATTGGTATCAGTGTAGGCATCTGCGCTATCTTTTACATCTGTGCCACCTTGTTGAGCTTGATTAACCGTAGTGTGTCCATCATTTTGGCCGTAGCTTGCATCACCAGCTGGATTTCTAAAGACAAATTGTCCTTTTTCATTTACAGTTACTTGCACACCATCATTTAAATTTATATCTCTATATGTGCCATTAGCATGAGAGCCATCTGCTTCTGGGGCAGGCAAATTATTTGCAGTATTGTTATTAAAGTTACCAATACCATCAGCATCTAGCGGAGAGTCCCACTCATCTTGAGCCATTTGCGCTAGCTTATCATCTGTTATTAGAGCTTTTAGGGCTTCTATTATATCATTTGCACTATTGTATTGATTACCAGCGTCAAGACCGATAGCGTCTATATCAGATATAATCTTACTTATAGATGCAACAGCTGATTCTGAAATTGGCTCAGATATTACGCCTTTACCTTTAAGGTTATTAAATATTGCTTGACCATCTGTTATACCGTCATTAAGTGCTGCTATAGCTGCTTCTAATTGTTGTTGATTATTTACAGGACCACCATTCCATCTATTTTCATTAATCCTAGCTATAACAGCATTTACAAAGTATGTAGCACCATTTACTGCATTTGAGACATTCTTACCAGCGTAGTTGACATACTCTCTAGCATCTGTTTGCATAGCACGCCTTAGATCCTCTGTAGTCTTTACCACTCTAGCAGCTCCGTCATTGTAGCTATGATCAGCAGTCTTTCCAGCGCCTGAAGAGTAGGTATACTTATAGGCTGTGATTACGCTAGTTGTCTGGATAGATGTGGTATCGCCTTCTAGTTTTTTAATCTTGATATTTTTAGTAGCATCGGTAGTGCCTTGGTTATTTGTATTTGTTAGCTGAATTCCTTTATCACCATTTAGCGTAGCTATAACTCCAGTTTGAGGCGTATAGTCATTTATCTTTTTGACTACTTCATCCATCTTAGTTAACTCAGTAGCTGGTATCTCTATACCGTTGATTGAGATATGTAGCTTATATTTGTTAGTGCCTTGCCCAGCATTATTTGGAAGTTCGCCAAATGTAGCCTTTGCATCAGCGTAGCTAACCCATATACCTTGGCCTTCTCTTAGGTTTAGCCCTTCACCTGAGCCGTTAAATACTACGCCTAGGTCTACGCCGGCTTCTTTTACTGCTACTTCTTTATTTGAGTTTATGTAGTAGGTGTTGTTGCTTAGGTCATTTGGATTCTTAGTTTCGCCATCTTCCCATAGGCCATTACCATTAGCATCTAAAAAATCATTATAATGGTCTAGAGTATAGATAGGTGAGTTTTTAGCTCCGATGTTTGAGCCTGAGTTTAGATTGGCTATTATAGCTAGCTCACTAGTAGGATTAGCCTCCATAGCCATACCAGGTTCTATTATGATATTGCTTAATGGGCTAGTAGGATCGATGGTGCCGGTATCTTCGTTTCTCATCCAGCCTTGGACTACATAGCCGTTACGATCTACGAAATTACCTTGAGAGTCTAGGCTGAAGTCGCCATTTCTAGTATACATATAGGTCTTGCCACCATCAGCTGATACGACAAAAAACCCATCGCCTTGGATAGCCATATCGCTTTGTTTATCAGTAGTTTGGATTGTACCTTGTTTAAAGATTTTAGTAACTGTATTAACCGTGGAGCCTAGGCCAATTTGCATAGAGTTTTTACCACCTAGGTCGCCTTGTGGGGCGGTGGCTACCTTTTGAGTTTGGCTAAATAGATCAGCAAAACTCGCACGAGAGTATTTAAAGCCTACGGTATTTACATTGGCGATGTTGTTACCTTCGACATCCATCGCTACTTGGTGTGCCTGAAGACCAGTAACTCCAGACCATAATGCTCCCATCATAATTTATCCTTTGTGTTAGAATTTATTTTAATTTTGGCTTATTAAGCAAATAGCATTCCAAATTTTAATTTTTGAGGCATTTTATGTAATGGCGTAAGATTGTTACGCCTATTTAATGATATGCCAAATTTAAATCATAAAAAGATCTTAAAAAATAGGATATAATGGGTTTGCCTTGTGGCATTACTAAATATAATAAAAAAGCAAATTTAAAACAAATTCCACAAAGCAAGGCTTTAGCCGTGGCTAGTTGCACCATAAAAATATAAAATCACCACAGCTTACTAGTATAATGCTTTTAATGGTACTAGATTACTTCCAACCTAGTTCTTTATAGATTTTTTGTGCGTTTTCTAGCTCATTAGCAACTTTATTAAGCGATATGCTATCTTCTTTAAATTTGCCTAATGCTGCAATCTCTTTACTTGGTTTGGCATCTTTATTTACTGGGTATTCGTGGCTTGTGGATACTAAAATTTCTTGAGCCTCTTTGCTTAGCATAAATTCGATAAATTTAATTGCTGCATCTTTGTTTTGGCTAGATTTTAAAAGGGCGATTCCAGTGATATTAATATGCGTTCCACGGCCATCTTGATTAGGGAATATTACGCCTAGACTTTTGGCCGTTTCTTGATCGCTTTGCTTTTTAGAATTTAGTAGCGTGATAATATAGTAGCTATTCATCACGCCTACTGCTCCAATTCCTTCATATACGCCACGAGCCTGTTCTCTATCGCCGCCTTTTGGATCTCTAGCTAGGTTATTTAGAGTGCCTTTGGCCCACTCTTTGGCTTTATCTTCGCCATCATTTGCAATGATAGAAGCTAGTAAGGATCTATTAAATGAGACATTTGATGTTCGCATTAATAGCTTGCCTTTTAGCTCTGGTTTTGCTAAATCTTCGTAATTTTGGATTAGTTTTGGATCAATTGCCTTTTTGTCATAGACGATTACTCTAGCTCTTTTAGATAGCCCTATCCATTCATTATTTTCATCTTTTAAATTTGCTGGGACGATACTATCTATAATTTTAGATTTAGCTGGAGCAAGCTTGCCATCATTTTGTAATTTGGCAAATGTACTTACATCCATACCCATAAATAGATCAGCCTTAGAGTCTGGTGCGTTCATTTTAGCCATTTGCTCTTTATCTTTTATGATATTTATTTGAATTCCCGTTTGGGATTCAAACATATTAGCAAGTTTTGGATCTAGCCCTTTGCCACTATATAAATTTATCTCATTAGCTAAAGCCATACAAGCAAAAGCCGCAGTTAAAAGTAATTTTTTCATCTATTTTTCCTTTTGTTGATTTAGTTGTAAAATAGTAGCTAAGGAAGACTTATGATAATATTAATTATCAAAATTATGAACAAAATTATAAATTCTTTTTTATTGATATAAAAAGTGATAATAGTTGTATTATGATTATTAGATTTAATAGAATGAAATTTGATTTATAAATATAAGAGGCGGAGCCTAAGCCCCGCCCTATCTAGCTTATAGATTAGTCAAGTACCTTATGATTATAAGGTTTGTTGTTTTTGTCTAGCTCTAAAAGCTTCGCATTTGGGCCATCATTGATATTATCATGTTCATAATATCTATCACCAGCTTTATGACCTTTAGCTGTGCTTTGGCGAGCGTCGTTTAGATCTACTTTGTAGCGAATTTCACCTGGATTTAACTTTTGGATATCTTCAAAACCTAAATTGCTAGTTTTAAAATCGCTAAATCCATATTGTAGCGCTATTTCAGCTAGTTTAGTTTGACCCATTCTAGCCATTTCTAGCGCTTGAAGTAGCATTCTACTAGCTTCTCTTGGACTGTGGAAACCAGTTGAGTTTTCAGCACCTACGAAGTCGCCTCTCATTTGGCCTTTTCTGTGTAGTTCTAAAACCTCTTTTAATACTGCAGAGATTTTTTTGTCATCTGCTTTTCCATCTGTTTGGAACTCAGGAAGCGCAGCTAGTCTATCACGCATATTTTTGATATCGTTGATTAGACTTACTGTAGCGTATTCTACTGATCTTAGGTCAAATGCGATTGATCTTTGGATATCTTTAATTTGTGCTTTTAAATACTCTTCGCTTTGAGTGTGGCAGCTTTTACAAGCAGCGTTAATATCTTTAAGCGGAGAAGTAACATTGTGATTTGTCACTTTGCTTGAGCCTTTTCTTACATAAGGCATGTGACAATCAGCACAACTCACACCATTTGCTGCGTGAACTGAACTTGAGTATAGCTCTGTTTCTGGGTGTTGGATTTTTAGCATTGGTGCTTTTGTAATTTTGTGAGCCCAATCTTGTGGGAATATAGAGCGAGTTACATTCTCATCATAATACTCATCAAACATCTCAATTCTAAATGGTTTATCTTTACCCCATTGTTTCCATGGGAATACTAGCTCGATACCAGCAACTTCAATTTCAGTAGCTTTGTTGCCATCTCTCCAGCTATCAAATTCATCATAAGTTTTTTGAGTGCCGTTCCACCATTTTTTATCTGTATCACTAGCGATTGATTCACCGATAGTTTTGACTTTTTCACCTGTTGGGCGGAAATAGTACTCAACATGGCATTGCGCACAAACTAAGCTTCTCATCTCACTTCTAGTAGCTTTCACACCTGTTACAGGATCTGGCTCATAGCCTCTCCATTTTGTTAAAGCGTTAATTAGAGCTGTACGAGTTACACGAAGTTCCATTGTATTTGGTACATGGCAATCAGCACAGGCAACACCCATTCTTTTACCGCCATGAGGGCCGCTGTGTTCTGGGCTATTTTCTGTGATGCCTTCTAGAGCTGGTATATTTTTGACCATTGTCCAGTATTTAGCACTATTAAATGAAACCCATTTTTCACGAGGAGTATCACCTAAAGCAGCGTTATTTTCTAGCCATTTTGTCCAACCACTATGGCAATTCATACAAGCAGCTGGCTGACCATTAAAAGCAGCAAAACCATGTGAATTTAAGAAATCTTTATTGTTTCTTGCTGTATCCATTTGATCTACTTGAATCCAGAAGTGGCCACGCTCTTCATTTGCATCTATTGAAAATGGATATCCCGCCCATAAAATTGTAAGTTGCGGATATCTAATCAATTTAGAATAAGAGTGATTACCGCCAAATTCAGTCTCAAACGGTGCTTCGGTTTCGACTGTTTGATACATATCCATATGTTCAGGGAAATTTTTACCCCAGACATTAAAGCGTGGATCATCATCACTCATAGTCACCACATCTTTAGAGATTGCACCAGCCATATCAGGCTGAGCTTTTTTGCTTGAGATGTCTTTGTTAAATAAAACAAAGCCGATCAAAACAATAATGGCTAATATCGCCAAAAGAGCCTTTTTCATACTCTATATCCTTTCTGTGAAATTAAATTTACTTTGTTGCCAAAGTTCATAAATCAGCCTAAAATCCACGAGTGTGGCCTACACTAGCGTGACATTTAACACAGCTTAGCTGCTCATTAGCATGATTTATCTTTGTTGTTGGATTTACCACTACTGATACCATTTGAGAGTGGCAGCGAACGCAGTTTGCTTGAACCATATTTTTACTCATTTTAGTTGCAGTGAAATTTTGCGGTAAATCATCTAGCTTAAAGGTAAATGCATAAGCGTGAGATACGCCACTTTGGGCTTTGGCTATCCATTTATCTACAAATTCATTAGGCAAATGGCAGTCATTACAGCTTGCTATTGGCTTGCCGTTTATCTCTCTTGAGTGGGCGCTTTTACGCCAACTAGCATATACATCATTCATTACATGGCAGTTATTACAAGCGGCACTATCATCGCTAAAATACGACATACCTTTAGCATTGTAAAAAGTATATCCAGCAGCTATGATAATGATAGCTACAACAACTAAAAACCACATAAATGTAGAGTTTTTACTACTACTTTGCACTTTATCCTCCTTCCCCAAAAAGATAAAAATGTAAATGAAATTGTAATGAAATTTAATTTGTTTGTCAATAAAAATAAACTTAAAGTCGATTTTACGATGGTTTAAAGGCTCAATATTCACATTTTTTTCGCCTAAATTTAGTTTAATTTTAATTAATATATTTTTTATCTTATTTTATACAACGGCTTTGGTTTGCCACTTTTTGCTCTTCCAACGCCAAGAATTTACAAATCCACGAAGCGCCTCATCAGCACAAAATCCAATCCAAACTCCCAAAATGCCAAGCCCAAAATTAAAACATAAAATATATCCCACAGGCAACGAAACCCCAAACATAAACACCACTCCACTAAAAAAGCAAAATCTCGCATCGCCACTAGCACGAAGTGAATTTACCATTATAATATTAAATGTTCTTACTACTTCAAGGAAGATTGATAGCGTAAATAGCGGTATCATCAGCTCTTTTAAGCTTGGATTTAAATTTAGTGCGTTCATTGTCTCATCTTGGGCTACAAAGCTAGCAAATGCTACCAAAAATGATGCCAAAACGCTAACATACAAGGCTCGCCAAGTGTGTTTATATGCTATTTGTAGCTTTTTAGCGCCGACTAATTTGCCAATTATAATCTCATTGGCCACGCTGATTGCTTGGCCTATCAACATTATAAATAGCGAAATTTGAAAATAGATAGTTTGAACGCTTAAATTCTCTTTGCCCAAACTAGCGACAAAACCAAATGCGATTGTGTATTGGACTATCCAAAGTAGATTCTCCCCAGCCGCCCAGCCGCCGATTTTGATAATTTTGTTTATAACAGCTCTTTCAAGCTTGATAAATTCACTAAATTTAGGTATAAATTTCAGTATATAAATGAGTATAAATATCAAAATAATTATAGCCACCACACGGCCGATTATAGTAGATAACCCCACACCAAAAAGCTCACTTTGGGTGAAATTCAATACATAATAATTGCCAATAAGTGTAACTCCATCCATCAAAATAGTAACAAACATAACGCTATAAGCTCTATTATAAACCCTAATTATCGACGCTAAAACTATCCCAACCGCATCAAAAAATAGGCAAATTCCAAGCATATATAGATAGATTGAGCTTTGAGCCATTAGCTCTTTTGGGACATTCATTAGCTCCAAAATCAACTCACCATGCCAAACTATCCCAACAGAACAAAATAGCCCTAAAATAGAGTTTAAAAATAGACTTTGATGGATGGCTTTGCGGGCTAAAATTTTATCCCTAGCGCCGATAGCTTGAGTTATAACTACTGAACAACCAATACTTAAAAAGGTAAAAATCGTGATAAAAATATCTAAAATTTGATTACCCACACCCATAGCACCAACTAAGAAATTTGAGTGCGCTGCGACCATTAAGGTGTTGATAATAAGCGATAAATACCGCAAAAATAATTCAAAAAATATAGGCACGCTAAGGGCTTTTAAAGATAGTTGCTTAGAGGACATTTGACCGCCTAATTATATGATTTTGAACCCATTATTTTATCAAATTTAATATAAAATATATTTTATTTATAACTTAAATTTATGATTATTTGATTGTAATATTAAATTTATTTTAGATATAATTCTGGCTCAAAATTATGACAAATCTCTATAAAACATAATTTTTAGCTATTGGGATATAACATGCAATTTATATTTAGGAAAAGCAGTGCAAGATTATACAGTTGTCTCTTTATTTAGCGGATGCGGTGGTTTGGATTTGGGAATTAGTGGAGGATTTTGCTATCTTGGTAAAGATTATAATAAAAATCCATTTAAAATTATCTGGGCTAATGATATCAATGAAAAAGCCACCAAAACACTAAAATTAAATTTTCCAAACACACATGTGATATGTGGTGATATTGTAAATATTTTAGATAACAATCATCAAAATAACTCTTTGTTTGATAATGATTTTAAACTACCAAAATACGCTGATATAGTAATAGGCGGGTTTCCTTGTCAAGATTTTAGCCTAGCTGGTAAAAGGCAAGGCTTACATGTTCAAAGAGGAAAACTATACCAAAGTATGGCCAAAACTATCAAACGACTAAAACCAAAGCTATTTTTAGCTGAGAATGTCAAAGGATTAATATCATGGGAAAATGGCTTAGCTATTAAAACCATTACCGACGATTTTACAAAACTTGGATACGAAGTAAAATATAAACTATTTAATGCTGCAGATTATGGCGTACCACAAACTAGAGAGCGTGTTATAATCATTGGAATAAGAAATGATATAAAGGCTAAATTAAACTGGCCTATGCCTACACATTCAGCAGATTTGAATGCAAATTTAAGGCCTTGGGTTACAATCAAAGAAGCGATTGGCGATTTAGAAGATGATCGCATACATAACTCATTGCCAAATAGCGGTTACTCGAAGGCTAAATTATGTCAAGGCAAACAAGGCAACACCATCACAAAAGCCAATAAACCAGCTCCAACAATGAGAGCCGAACATCACGGTAATATCGAATTTCACTATAGTTTGCCAAGGCGATTATCGGCAAGAGAAGCTGCACGAATCCAAACATTTCCAGATGATTTTGAGTTTATCAAATCCACTACAGACGCATATAGACAAGTTGGTAACGCCGTTGCTCCAGTATTTGCATGGCACTTAGCACAAATGTTAAAAGATATTTTAAATCAACAAGGCGCTTAAATGAGTATTTATGATAAACTATTTGATGATAAGCTAATTATAAAAAGGGTTAAAAATAAATTACCTCATCTATTTCAATTAGCAGAATTAGAAAGCTCAAGAAATGGCAAACTTGGCATGGAAATAGGCTCTGTTAGAGAGAGAATTCTCATAGCACTTTTAATGTATAAATTTGGCATAGATATCGTAGATCCAAATATTCCAATAACTGCACCTGAAATTGATGTAATAGTAAATAATGAACCACTATCTATAAAAACAATGACAACACAAAATAAATCTTGGATGCCAATTAAACTAATCTGGACTGTAGATCATCAAAAAGCAACTGAATTTAAGGAACGATATCAACCATCTTGCGCTATGATGATAGCTAAGATTTGCTGGAATTCTCAAGGCAAATTATTATTATTTTCTAAAAAATCTCAACTAGAAATATTAAATTTAATTGGTAAAGATAGATATATAAAATTGCCAAAACCCAATACAAACTCAAGAGGCGTAGAGATTACAACTGAAGCCCTTGCTATGCTAGAACAATCAAGTCACACAAAATGTATTGATATAAATTTTGTTAGGAAAAATATTGATTATAGAGAGATCTATACAAAATGGCTAGATGCTTGGATAGAAGATTACTAAATTAAAGGAGTTAAATGAAGCCAAAATACCATTTTTATAGCAACACACTATACGCATTAAGTGGCATAAAGGCAATGTGGCGTGGTGAGAAGTCATTTCGCATTGAGTTATTTATAATTACTCCTTTATTTATAGCTATTTGGTTTTTGCCACTTAGTAGCATAGAGCAAATTATACTTGGAATGAGCTTGCTTTTTATCCTTGCGATGGAGTGCTTAAATAGCGCTATTGAGGCTTGTATAGATCTTGTTAGTCCTGATTTTCATCCACTAGCTAAGGTAGCTAAGGATTGTGGGAGTGCGGCTGTATTTATATCTATTTGCACGGCGGTGCTAGCTTGGGGTGTGATACTTTTTGGGGCGGTGAGTAATGCTTAGAGATAGTGCCTATTGGGATGAGTTTTATAGCTTAGAACACGATGAAATTAAAGAGCCTAGCAAATTTGCTAAATTTATATTTAATAATTTTTTGCGCAATAAAAACAAAGCAAGCTTGATCGAATTTGGCTTTTGTTGTAGAGGCTAGAAGTATAAATGATAGTAAATTTGGTATTGGCAAAGCCATTAGCAAGCGTGAGTTCATCAGCGATGGTCACTACCGACGATTTATAGACCAAGATATATTTAAAGCAAATTTAATCCAAAATGGCTTTAAAATTGTTGATATTGATGAAAGTAGCGAGTTTGCTCCGACACCAGGGCAACACTGTGTTTGTATTAGAGTCATTGCCTCGCTATAAGTGCTTCTAATTCGTCCTTGGTTTTTAAATTTAAATAGTCATTTGAGCTAAATCTTTTTGGCTCAAATGAAGCACTTTTTGATAGTATTGGTTTGATTGAGTTTTTAGTAGAATTTGAGTATGCGCTTTATGATGAGTTAAGTCAAAATGAGTTGGCAAATACAAATTCTGGTTTTACTTCGCACGGAATTTTCTATCTTTATCCTATGATTGATATTTCTACTAGCACAGAGAGCTATCTAGCTAAGGCTCTACAAAAAACTAGATAAAGTCTCTATAGTTAAATTTAGTTTTGACTAAATTTAACTAAAATTATATAAATAGTAAATTTTAAAGTTAAAATTATTTTATTATATAGATGAAAATCAGCAAAAAATAGATTGTAGCTTAATATAGCACTCTTTAAGCGTGTTTAGAGATGAGTTATAAAACTAATGTTTAATATAAAATATATTAATTCATTTTTTTACAACATTTTTATAAATTCTCTTGACTTACACTTAGTGTAATGTTTTATAATTTTAGATAAATTTTAAAGGAAGCAAAATGAAAAAAACTATTTTAACTCTTAGCACAGCAGCTGCGGCTTTTTCGCAAGATTTGCCATTTGAGCGTGGTGAGATAAATCCGTATAGCAAATACTTCACCGGCACTACCTATCTAAATACCTTTGATGATGCACAGGGTGGCAGAAGTGCTAATGCTAGCTTAGTAACCTTTGAGCCTTGTTCTCGCACGCATTGGCACACACACGAAAAGGGTCAGCTGCTAATCATCCTAAGTGGCGAGGGCGTAGTAAAAATAGAGGGGCAAAAAGCCATAAAAGCTACGCCTGGCTCAATTATCAAAATAGATAGCGACGCTAAGCATTTTCACGCAGGTGGTAAAGCCACGCAAATGGCACACATTTCAGTAATGGGTATGCCAAATAAAACCACTTGGCTAGAAAAAGTAAGCGACGAAGAGTTTGAAAGTGCTTTAAGAGAACTTCAATGAAAAAGATTTTAGCTGTTTTTGCGGTGTTTGGGGGTGTTTTGATGAGCGCAGATATAGAAGATACAACGCTTAAAGCGATATTTGAAAACTTTGAGAAAAGTAGTAAAAATGATACCATAAAAGCTGGCCTAAGTCCTAGGCAGATTGAGCTTAGTAATCTAGCTGCGATAATAGCATCTGGTTCAGTTAGGCTATGGCAAGAAAGAGTAGAAAAAAGCGAGTTAAAAGCTGATGAGATAATGGAGCTTTTACGCCAAAGCACGGCGTATCTTGGTATGGCTAGGATTAGGGAATTTATCTTTGTTACAAGTGAAATTTATAAGCGTAAAGGGGTTAAAATCACAGATTTTGCCCTAGAAAGTGATGAAAATAGACTTAAAAATGGGCAAAATTTACAAATAGAGCTTTTTGGCAGTGCTACTACGCAGAGTATGAGTGGCGACTACGCACAAATCGGCAGGTATTTAAGCCAAAATTGCTTTGGGGATTACTATGCTAGGGTTGAAATTTTAAGCCTTATCGAGCGTGAGATTATCACATTTTTTCTTTTAGCGGCTCAAGGAGATACACCAGCACAGATGAAGGCTCACGCAAAAGCTATTTTTCTTCAAGGCTTAAATAAAGAAAAATTAATCGCCCTAATCAACGCAAATATCGCTCTTATAGGCTATCCACGCTCACTAAATGCCACCACCGCTGTAATAGAGGCTAGCAAATAATGGCATACACAATCATAGAAGTCTCACAAAAAACAGGCGTAAGCCCACGCACTTTGCGTTATTGGTGTGATAATGGGCTTTTTCCTTTGGTTGAGCATAGCCCTAGCGGTATTAGGTATTTTAGCAAGAATGATATAGAGTGGGTAGAATGGGTTGTGCGTTTTCGTAAAATGGGTATGAGCGTTAAACGGCTTAGAGAGTATATAAATTTAGCTATCAAAGGCGATAGCACGCTAGAAATTCGCCTAGCGATGATAAAAGAAGAAAAAAGTAGAATTTTAAATGAGCTTGATGAGATAAAAGGTGCGCTTGATTGCGTGGATAAAAAAATTGAATTCTACGAAACTGCCATAAAAGCCAAAAGCGACCCACACGCCAAAGGTGGCAAAAAATGCGAGTGATTTTATCGCTTTTTTGTCTTTTTAGCTTGGTTTTAGGAGAGAAAATGGAGATTTTTGTTATCATAAATGAGCAAAAGTTAAAGGCTGTTTTGACTGAAAATAGCCGGGCTTTGGCTCTATATAAAGAGCTAGAAAAAGGCGATATCATCATAAATGCTAGTGATTATGGTGGCTTTGAAAAAAGCGGCAAACTACCATCGCCGTTGCCACGAAATGATGAGCAAATCACAATGCAGCCTTGCGATATAATTCTTTATAGCGGTCAAACTTTCGTATTAGCCTACGATACAAACTCATGGTCACTAACTCGCCTTGGCAAATTAGATGGCATAAGCAAAGATGAACTAAAAAAGCTGCTAGGCACAAGCAGCGTGGAGATAAGGCTATCTTTAAAATGATATGAATTTTTTGGAATTCCAAAACTTCAAGGAATTCCACAAATTTATCAAAAACTTATTTAATTCAACAAAATTTTTCTAAATTTCTCAAAACCTCTTGACTTACACTTGGTGTAATGTTTTATAATTTTTCATATCTTTTTAAAGGGGTAAAAATGAATGAAATCAAAAACAAAGAGCGTAGAGAATTCCTAGCAAAAGCAGCCGTTGCTGGCGTGGCAATCGGCGCTGGTACAAATCTTTTTGGCGCAGCATCTAAGCCAAATATCGCTTGTAAAGGTTGGGCGGCTTTTGATGAGAGTGGCGAGTTGAGGCCGTGGAGATTTGAGCGTAGAGCTGTGGGCGATGATGATATCTTAATAGAAGTGATGGCTGCTAGTATCTGCCATAGCGATATACACACAGAGCTAGGGCATTGGGGTAAGCAAATTTATCCGCAAGTACCCGGTCATGAGATAGTGGGCCTAGTGCGTGAAGTGGGTAAAAATGTCAAAAACTTCAAAATCGGTGACCGAGCTGGTGTAGGCTGCATGGTGGATAACACTGATATCGCTACGGCTGGGAGCGAGGAGCAATACAGCCCAAATACGATTTTTACCTACGGGTATCCATATCCTAAAGAGCCTACTGGCATAAGCCAGGGCGGATATAGTGATTATTTTGTTGTAAATTCGCATTTTACTATCCATATTCCAAATGAGCTTAGCTGGGATGAGGCAGCCCCGCTAATGTGCGCTGGGATCACCACCTACTCGCCTATAATGAAATATATGAAAGAAGGTGATAATGTAGCGATCATCGGTATTGGTGGCCTAGGGCATCTTGGGATTAAAATCGCTATTGCTAAAGGTGCGAAGGTAACAGCATTTACAACTACTAAGAGTAAAATCAAAGATATAGAGAGCTGGGGCGCAAAAGCCGTGCTAGTGCGTAGCAGCGATGATTTAGCACCGTTTAGGGCTAAATTTGATTTTGCGCTTAGCACTATTCCTTATGAATTTGAGATGGAGCCATATATTGCGATGGTTAAGCCTTTTGGTAGTTTCACTTTAGTTGGTATGCCTATAAATTTCAGCCAAAAAACCCAAACCTTAAATCTAGCTAGCACAAAAGTAAATTTAAATGCTAGTTTAATTGGCGGTATGAAAGAGACTGCGGAAATGGCTGAGTTTTGCGCTAAAGCTGGAGTTCGCCCAAATATAGTAAAAATCACTGGCGAGCAGATAAATCAGGCTTGGCGTGATGTAGTAGCAAAAAGAGCTAGATATCGCTTCGTGATTGACCCAAAAAGCTTTTAGGCTTTTTTAAATTAGCGAAATTTTTGCTAAAAGACGCAAAAAAGGAGCAAAAATGAAAGTATTAATGTTAGATGGTGGCAAAAATTTTGGTAGTAGCGGTGGCAGGCTAAGCACCCTGCTTTGTAATATAGCAGATGAGGAGCTAAAAGCCAAAGGATGCGAAGTTCTACGCACAAGAATAGATGATGGCTATGATATAGAAACTGAGACAAAAAAGGTGCTGGGCGCGGATGCTATAATCTGGCAATATCCTAGCTGGTGGATGAGTGAGCCTTGGATAGTAAAAAAATACCTTGATGAAGTTTTCATGGCTGCAGCAGCAAGCCTGCTAAAAAGCGATGGCAGGCACGCAAGCGACCCTGAGCACGGATATGGCACAGGCGGGATAGCGGTGAATAAAAAATATATGATAAGCACCACTTGGAATGCGCCAATTACGGCCTTTAATGATAAAAATGAGTTTTTTGAAGGGCGTGGGTGCGATGGCGTAACCTTTGCTATGCATAAGGCAATGGAGTTTTGCGGCATGAAAGCGCTACCTAGTTTCATCTGTAATGATGTGGTAAAAAATCCAAAAGTGGATGAGTATGTAAATGCGTATAGAGCGCATATAAGAGCGAATTTTTAGTGAATTGATAGAGATTTTATAGATTAAATTTGCTAGGTTTAAAAAGGTTATAGGGCTGAAATTTAAGGCTCTCTGGCTTAAAATTTTGTAATTTAAATTTTGCTTAAATAATTTGAATTTTATCTTGGATAAGGATGAGTTTATTAGGATTTAAAAACTACAAAACAATAAGCGATATTTAGTCCAAAGTCGCCTTATATTCGCATTTTTGGCATAGATTTTCTATCGCTTTTCCCTGTTTAAATCCATCTATTATAGCCTTAGCTTTGGGGGAATTTACTATCTCATTTAGGCTATTTTGGCCGATATTGCCTAAGTTTATCCTAGCGTTAGCATCTACGCAACAAGGCACCACGATTCCGCTACTTTTAATGCCGATTTGCGAGATTAGGCCGTGGCAATATTTACTTGGATTTTGCGAGTTTGGCTCTCTCCACTCAAAATACTCTTTAAAAACCAAAAATATCTTATAAGCTAGGCGAACTCTACTCTCATTACAACCGATTTTCACCCCAAAAAACTGCTCAAATTTAGCCTTAATCATCTCAAATTTAGGCTCATTTATCATATGTTTTTGGATTCTAAAATTGATAAAAATTTCACTTTTTATCTCTTGAGTAAATTGACAAAAAGCTAGTAAATCATCTATATAATTTTCGCTAAATTTGGCATTTTTATCCACAAAGGCACTTAGAGAAAATGAAATTTGATGAGCCTTACTAAGTGCGCTAAAATCATGCTTTTTAAGGTATTTGCCCGTTGTGACTAGATCTATTTTAAAGCCATTATCATAAGCTAAGCTTAGATATTTATTTAGATTTAAATTTGCTAGCGGATCGCCTAAAAGATGAAGGCAAATCGCCCTTGTCTTGCCCCTTATTTGTGACAAAATCCGCTCATAAAGCCCCAAATCCATAGAGCCAAATTTAGCTAAATTTACAGATGGGCAAAAGCTACACTCGCACCCACAAACATCGCCAATTTCTATATAAACTTTTTGAAATTTACCCACGCCAATCCTAGATAAAATATTTTGCAGCTTCACTCTTGTCGCATTTTGTGGCTTCTATAATCTTATCACCTATTTTGGCTTTATACACTACATTTGGTTCGCTTTTGCAATAACTAATTGCTAATTTTGCAGCCAAAGCTCTATCTAAATCACTTGCATTTTTATCTATAAAACTATGCGCTCCTATAATTCCATCATAATTTATACTATCCATCTTTTGAAGTTTTAAAGCCTCAAGCTTTTCATTATCATTTTGATCCCTGCCAATTATCATTTTAGCGCCATCTGGTAGCCTTAAGTGCCTGCCATATCTTAGGCTTTGAAGGTCGTCTTCGCTCATATTTTTATCATATTTGATAAAATCCCTAATTCTATTACTAAAGCCCTCCATCGTATATGGACAGCCTCCACCAGGGCTTTCAAACTCATCAAATCCAAACTCTTTAGCCAAATTTAGCTGAGCGTTTCTACCACGACCATTTAATCCTAGCAATTTTTCTCTATCTACCCAGCCTTCACGCTCTGGCATTGTCGGCTTTAAAAGCTTAGCGCATAATGGTCTAAGCACTATATCATCTTTATCATCGGCTAGATTTTTGACATGTACCATCGCATCATTTCGCTGACTCATCGGCCTTTGGCCTACGACCTCTCCACTAATTACAAAACTAGCATTATAATCATCAAGCATAGAAATAGCCGTTCTAAACATAAATCCATGACAATCAATACATGGATTAAACTGCTTCCCATATCCAAATTTAGGATTAAATAGCACATCTTGGAGATATTTGCTACGCACATTTACACTCTCAAATGTAGCCCCTGCCATCGCTGCTCTTTTGGCTAGAGTTTCATTTTTAGCTGGGTCTGAGCCAAATCCTATATCTATATTTAGAGCATGAACCTCAATACCTTGCATTGTAATTAATTTTATAGCTAGCATACTATCAAGCCCGCCGCTAAATAGTGCTAAACACTTTCTTTTCATCTTTTTCCTTTTAAAATTGATATTCTTTTTTTACACTCGATAATCTCTTCGATACTAAGCCCGCCACCCTTTAAAAGCCCTTCATAATACCTAATAGCAAGTGGCCTAATAGCATTATGAAGCTCATTTACACTCTTATACTCTTCTAAATTTTGGCTTAACTCTAGCTCTCTTATATGCTCATTATTTTGGCTTTGCGAACCTGTAACTGCTCTATATGTAGCCTTATCTTTAAAAATTTCAACCCCATAATACTGCTCTACAATCTGACAATACTCAGGATTTTTAAGCATATTTTTTAAAATTGATAGCTCTGCGATATCCTTTTTTTCTATAACTGGAAGATTTTGAATTTGAGTATTTGTTTGAGTTTTTGCTAAATTTGAATTATCTCTTCTTTTTTCAATCTTACTTAGTCTAAATGAGCCCGGATCGATCCTTAAAAGTGTAGATACTAAAGGCACATACGCATCAGCTACAATTGGATTTAAACCAAAGCTAAACTCTTGAATAGCTTTTAGTGATTTTGCTATCTCTATTGGGGTTTTGGGATTTAAATTTTTTACAAGTTGAGTTATATAAAACTCCCCAAGCTCCATTCCACCTTTTAATATCTCTTTTAGCTCCATCTCCCTGCCACTTGCTACTAGTTCGGCTGGATCCTTGCCACCACTAATTAATACTACCTTACCATCTATTTGATGCTCCATAAGTAGCCTTGCACTCTTAAAGGCTGCATTAATTCCAGCACTATCACTATCAAAACTTAGAGTTACTTTGATATCTCCACGCTGTATTAAAGGTATATGCTTTTGAGTTAGAGCCGTGCCAAGGACTGCTACAGCGTTATTTACCCCAGCAGCATGTAGCATAATGCAATCCATATAACCCTCACAAATTACAATAGAATGTGATCTATATATTTCATTCTTAGCTTTATCATAGCCATAAAATATCTTAGATTTATCAAAAATTTGGCTTTGTGGGCTATTGATATATTTGGCCGGATTATCGCTAATGGTGCGACCGCCAAAGCCTACTAAACTCCCAAGATGATTATATATAGGAAATGTTATGCGATTGATAAAACTAGCGTAATATCCACTCTCATTTTGTTTTATAGCGCCTACTTCTAAGGCCTCTTTTGGCTCGATATTTTCATTTTGAAGTAAATTTAGTGTATTTTGCGAAGATGCCGCCCAGCCAAGCTCCCATTTTTCTATGATAGAATCAGTGATGGAGCGACTTTTTAGATAGTTTAGAGCTTCAGGATTTTTATACAAAAGCGTCTTATAATGCAAATTTAAATTCTCTAAAATTTTCTTATCTATCTTTGATTCATTTTTGCTGCTTGTATATTCTAATGCGACATTATATATGCTTGCTAATTTTTCAATAGCTTCAACATATCCTAATTTTTCATACTCCATTACAAACTTAATCGCATCTCCACCGGCCTTACATGAAAAGCAATGATATATCCCTTTGCTAGGACTTATAGACATTGATGGATGCTTGTCATTATGAAATGGACAGACACATACAAAATTTGCACCAGATTTTTTAAGCGGTATATAACTGCCTACAACATCAGCAATATCAACTATATTTTTTAAATTTTCTATACTATTTTTAGATATCATAAGCGAGATTATACATTGATTTAGCTATAATCGCCATTAAATTTAGCAAGGTAGTTTGGTTTGGACTTTTTTTTCATTGAGTATAGAGATCCTATTTTTGGACTTATTGTGCTTTTTAGCGTGCTTCTTTTGGTAGCTATTTTTAGCTATTTTTGGGGAGTTTTTTCGCTTAAAGATCAAAAAAATAGCATAGATAAATTTGTCAATAAATTTCAATCTCAAAGCAATCTAGACCAAAAATATCAAGATATGCTAATTCGCCTTGATATTGATTCAGGCTCACTTAATGCACTTGCTGGAATTTTTGCTAGAAGCGGAGAGTTTAATAAAGCTATAGCCATTTATCTAATCGCCCTTCAAAAAGCAATCACAAAATCTCAAAAAGAGTTAATATTTTTAAATTTAGGCAAGGCCTATTTAAAAGCTGGATTTATGCAGCGCTCTATAGAAGTATTTTTAGAAGCTATTAAGATTAGTCCTAAAAATATTGATGCGCTTAGCCACCTTGGGCTTGGATTTGAAAAGCTTAGATTGCACGATAAGAGCCTAGAAGTGCTTGATGTATTACAAGAACAAGGCGTAGATGTCGCCCAGGAGATTGCCTATACAAAGGCGCTAAAGCTTAAAAATAGCCAAATGGAATTTGAAGAAAAAGTTGCTAAAATGGCTAAATTTGCTAATGATTTTAAGCTAGTTAGTCGTATGATTTTAGAGCTTTTTATCATAAATGGCAAGGATGTAAATTTAATAAATATAAAGCCAGATTTAGCTCACTGCCTAGATATTTTGTATCTAAATGATGGGGTTTTAGATGATGATGAGTATAAAGAACTTTATGGCGCTAAGGGACTAAATAACGCTCAAATCACTGATTTTAATCTAAATCTTTTAAAGGTCGCTAGGGATAATAACCTTAATGCTACTTTAAGTTTTAGCTATATCTGTAAGGAGTGTAAAGGTTCATATCCTCTATTTTTTTATCGGTGTAATCACTGCGCTAGGCTAGGAAGTTGTGCTATTATCCCAAATGTTATAAAGGAGAGCGATGAAAATAGTATCTCTTTTTAGCGATGGTAGTTGCCTAAATAACCCTGGAAATGGCGGCTGGGCCTATATCTTAGAGTATGAAAAATATACCAAAAATGATAGCGGAGCAGTGCTAGATACCACAAATAACCAAATGGAGCTTTTAGCCATCATCAATGGCTTAAAAGCCCTAAAAGAGCCTTGTATTGTCAATCTCTACACAGATAGTAGCTACGCTGCAAATGGGATTAACTCTTGGCTAGATGGATGGAAAAAGAAGAGCTTTAAAAATGTTAAAAATATAGAGCTTTGGCAAGAGATAGATAGATTAACTCAAATTCACAAAGTCAAAGCCCACTGGATCAAAGCCCACGCCGGCCATCCACAAAATGAGTTATGTGACAAACTAGCCAAAGATGCAGCGATGAAGCTTACAAAGGATTAAAAAGGATTATTATGGATAAATTAACAGAGATTCAAAAGCTTTTAAAATATAAATTTAAAAATATAAATTTGCTCAAAGAGGCCATAACTCACAAAAGTATCAAAAGCTCTATCAATAACGAACGGCTTGAGTTTTTAGGTGATGCGGTGCTAGACTTGATAGTAGGTGAGTATCTATATCACAAATTTAAAGGTAAAAAAGAGGGCGACCTAAGCAAATTAAGAGCCTCACTAGTCAATGAAGATAGCCTTGCTAAGATAGCCAAAGAGCTTAGGCTTGGCGAGTTTTTGTATCTTTCAACCGCTGAAGAAAATAACGGCGGCAGAGAGAAACAAAGCCTAATAAGCGATGCTTTAGAAGCTTTGATGGGGGCTATATATTTAGAGAGTGGATTAGAAAAAGTGAAGAGCATATTTATAGCTTTATTAGAAGCAAATTTCCCCGATATCAGCTTAAATCTAACTAAAGATTACAAAACAACTCTTCAAGAGCTCACTCAAGCCAAGATAGGCTTAGCACCAAAATATGAGCTAATAAGCTCAAGTGGGCCAGATCATAAAAAGAGCTTTGAAATGGCGGTGATATTAGAGGGCAAAGAGATCGCAAGAGCCATAGGAAATAGCAAAAAATCAGCCGAGCAGGCTTGCGCTTTAAAGGCTTTAGAGATATTAAATTCAATGAAAGGATAGTTATTGAATACATTTGGGACTAAATTTAGATTAAGCACATTTGGCGAAAGTCACGGCGTAGCTATAGGTGGGGTTATAGATGGAATTCCAGCCGGTATTAAAGTTGATATGAGCTTTATCCAAAGTGAGCTTGATAGGCGTCGCCCCGGTGGCAAATATGCCACTTCAAGAAAAGAGAGTGATAAGATAGAGATTTTAAGCGGAATTTATGATGGTTTTACCACCGGTTGCCCTATTGGCTTTATAGTGGCTAATACCTCTCAACACTCCAAAGATTATGATAATATCAAAGATCTATTTCGCCCAGGGCATGCTGATTATACATATTTTGCTAAATTTGGGATTAGAGATCATAGGGGTGGTGGTAGAAGTAGCGCTAGAGAGAGTGTAGCAAGGGTTGCTGGTGGGGCATTTGCGGGGTTGCTTTTAAGAGAATTTGATATAGATATCCAAAGTTGCGTAAGGCAAATTGGCGATATAAAAGCTGATAAAATCGACTTTGAATTTGCGAATTCTAGTGAGATTTTTTGGGCTGATGAATCCACAGAAGAGAGCGCTAAAGAGCTAATACTAAATACCAAAAACTCAAATGATAGCCTTGGGGCTAGTGTTTTAACTATCATCAAAAACGCCCCTGCTGGACTAGGCGAAGTGCTATATAATAAGCTTGATGCTGCTTTAGCTAGTGCTATGATGGGGATAAATGGAGTAAAGGGTGTAGAGATAGGAGATGGGATAAGCGTGGCTAATATGCTTGGAAGTCAAAATAATGATTACATGGATAAAAGCGGCTTTATAACCAATCATTGTGGCGGGATTTTAGGCGGTATTAGCAATGGAAGTGATATTGTGATTAAGAGCTATTTTAAGCCAACGCCAAGCATTTTTAAGGCTCAACCAACTCTAAATTTAAATGGCGATGAGACGATATGCCAGCTGCGTGGCAGACATGATCCATGTATTGGAGTGCGTGGGAGCGTGGTAGCTACGGCAATGGCAAGGCTAGTTATAGCTGATATGTTGCTTTTAAACGCAACTTCAAATTTAAATAATTTAAAAAGGATATATAGATGAATGGAGATTTTAGGGGGGGGGTAATGCGATATTGTGATTTTTGCGTTATGCCTGATAGCAGACCGGGGATTAAATTTACTACCCTAGATGATGGAAGAGTTAAATGTAGTGCGTGTATAAATCACGAAAATAAGAAAAATATCGATTACAAATCTAGATTTAAAGAGCTTGAGGCTTTATGCGATAAACACAGAGGTCGAAATGGCAAAAATGACTATGACTGCGCTATTGCTGTAAGTGGCGGTAAGGATAGCCACTTTCAAGTCCATATCATAAAAGAGGTTTTAGGGATGAATCCTGTGCTGTTTAGCGTTGAGGATAACTTCACAATGACAAAAGCTGGTAAGAGTAATTTAAGAAATTTAAGTGAAGAATTTGGTTGTCATATAATATCTCTAAAACCAAATATCAAAACCCAAAAAGCCCTAATGCTTTACACATTTGAAAAATATGGCAAACCAACATGGTATATAGATCGCCTTATATATAGTTATCCATTTGCTATGGCGGCGAAATTTAATACTCCGCTTTTGGTATATGGCGAAAATGTTAGCTACGAGTATGGTGGTAGCGACGCAGTAGAGACTCCAAGCGCTAAAGATATATTTTTAAATGGCGTAGCAAGCGATATTGATTTAAGTGGCGTAGATATAGACCTTAAAGATCTACAATTATTCTATGACCCAAATAGCTCAAATTTGGATATAGATAGCCTTGAACCTATATATTTAAGCTATTTTATCAAGTGGAATTCATACTCTAATTATATCTTTGCTAAAAGCAGAGGCTTTAGCGATTTAAAAAGCGAATGGGATAGAACTCACACTGTAGAGGATTTCGATCAAGTAGATAGCGTAGCATATATCGTCCATGCTTGGATGAAATATCCTAAATTTGGCCACGCCATGGCTACTGACTACGCTGCTAGGTTTGTTAGATATGGACTGATGAGTAGAGATAAAGCAATAAAGCTAGTCAAAGAGAGAGACCACGCACTAGACCCTAGATGCGTGGAGGATTTTTGTAATTTTATAGGCATTAGCAAATCCAAATTTTGGCAAATTATAGAAAAACACTATAACAAAGATATATTTGCTAAAAATGAATTTGGCGAGTATAAACTAAAATATGAGATAAGTTAAATTTGAATTTAATCTATATTTTTATAATTTCACTTTAATTTAAAGGGTAAAGATGAAGCATATCAAAAGATTAAAAGATATAAGCATAGCTAGCGGTGTGGGCGCTATAATAGCATTTGGTTTAGCAGGATGTGGCGAGTCTGATAGCACAAACACAGCCCAAACTATCCAAAAACAAGGCGCAACCGTATTTATAGAAAAAACAAGCGATGGAAGCTATAAAATAGCAGATGAATTCCCAAGCAATGATACAAGAGTATTTTTGCGTGAGAGCGATGCTAATGGCGTAATGAGTGAAAGATTATTAAGCCAAGCTGAAATAGACAAACTTCTTCAAGAAGAAAACGCCAAAATAGACGCCGGCACAAGCGGTCTGACAAACTCAAATTTAAGTAGCGGAAATGGTGGCTTAGGTCTAGGCGAAGCGATCCTAGCTAGCGCAGCAGGTGCGATCATAGGTAGTTGGATCGGCTCAAAACTCTTTAATAACCCAGCCTACCAAAACTCACGCCAAGGCGCATACAACAACCCAAGCGCATACAATAGAAGCGTAAATAGCTTTAACAAAGCCTCCACCGCAACTTCTGCTACAAAAGCCGGTAGCAACGCTAGAAGCGGATTTTTTGGTGGTGGAAGCGGAAGTGGCTCAACCCAAGCTACTGGCGGATGAGATTTTGGTCTAAAATTTGCTTGTGCAAATTCACAATACAAGGCTAGAATATGACAATAGACAATGAGCTAACCACAAAATTAATAAAAATAGCCACAAATCAAGCCAAATTTGATGAAAGTGGCAAATTTGATGAAATTTTACAAAATTTAGAAGGGATAAAAAACAACTCTAGCGATATAAACTCAGCCATCTCAAATGCCACCAAAGAGGCAAATAATGACGCCAAACTCTTTGCTGCATTTGACTTTATGCAAGCGATGAATCAGCTATTATATGGAAATGTAGATGATAATGAACGATCAAAACTACTAGCTAAGATGGAAAAAATCGCAAAAAGCGTTTAATATAGCCCAAATTTACCGCTAATAAGCAAATAAATTTAGTGATTTTACCGCTATTGATTTAAACTAATCACTTATAAAGATTGCTAAATTTTGGTAAATAATAGATAATAATTTATCAAATTTTTAGTAAATATTAAATGATAAATTGTTACAATTTATAAATTTATATTTAAATATGGAGATAAAAATGAAATTAGTCAAACTAAGCTTATTTGCTATTATAAGCGTAGCTACCATCTCAAGCGTATCAAACGCTAAGACGCTTGAAGAGACTATTAAAAATATAGATATATCAGGGTATTCAAGATATAGGTATGATATCTATGATAGTGAATATGATATTCTTGATATTAATAGGCATAGATTTACATCTGAAATAAATGTTCAATCTGCTTTAGATGATAACTTCTTTGGCGTTATCGGCTTTAGATATGATAGCGGTGATAACTCTGGCCAAAATTATAACGCTGCTACCCAGGTAGGGACAAAGGATACAGGCTTTAGCTATGATAATTATGGTCAAACATTCAATGTTCGCCAATTCTATCTAGGATACAAAGCTGGCAACACTACTATCACAGCTGGTCGCCAAGTGCTAGGCACATTCTTTACTGATGATATGGTAGGTACTGGTATTAAAGTGCTTAATAACGATATTAACGGGCTTACTTTAACTGGTATGGCATTTGATAACCTTCAAAATGATAGTGATATTCTAACAAATTATTTTTTAATCGGCAAGAAAAACTACAAGCAACCAGAATATGTAACCGATAGAAATCTCTATAGTGTAGCTGCTATTGGCTCATATGATCTAGTTAGCTTCCAACTATGGTATGCCGCTATTGATAGCGTAGCTCAACTATATGCTACTGATTTACTAATAGGAACAAATATAGCTGATATAGACCTAAGCTTGCAAGCTCAATATGCCACTTCAAGTATGTGGGCAGAAAATTTTGGTTTAAAAGGGGTGCCTTTAGATGATGCTAAATTTGCAGCTATAGAAGCTGGCGCTAAAGCTTTTGGCTTTGATGCGAATGCTGGTTATGTATGGTTTGATACAGATAAAGTGTCGTTAATCTCATTTGAAGACCAAGGTAGTTTTATAGACGCTGGTGAAGATATACTAGAATACTCTTTCATAACTGGCGAAGGTAAACATTGGTTTTTAAAAGCTGGCTATACATTTGCTAACAAAGTAAGAGTAGGTGCTGATTATGTATCTGGCGAAGTAACACACAAACTAAACAACTCAACTACCAATAAGTATGAAACCGTAGCTAGAGTGGATTATAAATATAGCAAAAAGCTAAATTTTAAAGCTTGGTATTCATATATTAATAGAGACTCAGATCCAGGAGATTATAAACATTTAAGATTTGAGGCTAGATATAATTTTTAATTTTATAGCAAAGCCCCACATGCACAAAACCAGCGAATGCGACCCCTTTAGGGTGGTTTCCTTGAGTGGGTGACCCATATTTCTTACTTCGCAGCTGAGCTAAGCCCAGCTTTGCGACAAAATTTTCACAATAGGCGTTTTATCTTATAGATGAAACGACGGCGAAAATTTTGAGTACGCACTGACTTAACAACCTTTCAAAACTCTAATAAGTGTAAAAATAAATTTGTTTTACTTCTTAGTCAAGCTAATTAATGGTGAAATTTGGTCTAAAATTTGCTTGTGCAAATTCACAATACAAGGCTAGAATATGACAATAGACAATGAGCTAACCACAAAATTAATAAAAATAGCCACAAATCAAGCCAAATTTGATGAAAGTGGCAAATTTGATGAAATTTTACAAAATTTAGAAGGGATAAAAAACAACTCTAGCGATATAAACTCAGCCATCTCAAATGCCACCAAAGAGGCAAATAATGACGCCAAACTCTTTGCTGCATTTGACTTTATGCAAGCGATGAATCAGCTATTATATGGAAATTTAGATGATAATGAGCGATCAAAACTACTAGCTAAGATGAAAAAAATCGCCCAAAGTGTTTAATAGTTTAAAATCTATTTTCTAAATTTATCACTATCAGATGAACAAAGCGGCGATTTATGGCATTAAATTAAATTAAAAAATTATCTTATCTTTTCATACTCAATTACGCTAATTATCCCATTTTCGATCCCCTTATGACAAGCTGCGCAATTTGCTTTGGATTTGATATCGCTCTTTGAAAATATTTTTTCATCTATTTTTCTATGCTTTTTTATCCAATATGGATTTTGAGTGATGGCGATATTTTGGTCGTTTTGAGCATATTTTAGTATATTAAATGCTGTTTTATTGCCTTTTTGTTCAGCTGAGTTGGATCTTAGGAAATTTAATATCTCTTTGTTTGTCTCTTCATCTACACTAGCATCATCACCAAAGTGATCTTCTAAATTTGCCATCATAATCTCCCACGATTTTTTAGGCAACAAAAATGGCGCATAGATCATATGGCAGCTACCGCACTCTTTGGCAAATACGGCATTTTGCGCGCTATAATCTACTTTTAAAGCGTGAGATTTTAAGATAAAATTATCTTTATTAAAGATATATAAAAATATTGCGATAATAGCCAAAATCCAGACAAAACAAAATATTTTTTGAGCTAAATTTGCCCTTATGCTCTCATCATTTTGAGTGAGCTTATAGCCTGTTATCATGGAATTTACAGAATCATTTTTGTGTATAAACTTATCTATCAAAGCCCCACAAATATGGATAATCGCTACAAACAAAAGGGTATTTGCTGATAATTCGTGGATGGATTTTGTAAATTCAAATTTCGCATAACTATCGTATAAAAAAGCGAAAATCCCGCTATTTTTATCCACGCCATAAAGCACCAATCCAGATACCACACAGACAAATCCAAGGGCCAATATAATGATAATTGCTATACTTGAAGCGGGATTATGACCGATAAATCTCTCTTTTTTACCCAAAAATGAGCCAAAATAGCTAATTAATCCTTGGAATTTAAAATCGCTAAATTTAGAGTATTTTGTCCCTACAAATCCCCAAACTATTCTAAATACGATCGCCACACCAAATATCACGCCAAAAGCAGCGTGAAAATACACCAAATCATCAAATTCGCTAAACACATAAGCAAGAGCAAAGCTAAGTATCAAGGCAAGATGGGAAAATCTTGCCGCAAAACTCCAAATATAGCTTTTAATCACGCCAAACCCCATAATTTGGTATATTCACGCTATCATCACCATAGATGCCTTGATCGGCCTTTTTGTGACAGGCGGTGCAGTTAGATAGAGTTTTGACCTCTTTTTGCGTTATCATCCATTTTTCTATCTTTCTATGCTTTTTGATATGATATGGAATTTCAGTTATTGACTTGTATAAAACGCCGTTTTCTAGGGATTTTGTGATTTTCGCACTTCTTTTATAGTTCATCGCATTTTGGCTAGCATTTGCCAAAAGATAGCTAAGAATGCTTTTATTTGTTTCATCATCAATGCTCGCATCGCTCCCATAGTGGTTTTCTAAATTTTGCATTATAAACTCCCACGACTGGGTCGGTAAAAGTCCAGGCTGATAGCCGTAATGACAGGTGGCACACTCTTTTTTATATAGCTCATTATCAACCGGCCTTACATCTGGCCCCTTTGCTTCTAAGCTTAAAATCGCTATAAATACAAATAGTAAAAATCTCATTTTTTATCCTTTATTGTTTGATTAGATAGTATAAGACATCACCCTTTTCTATGGCGGTTCCCTCTCTTAAATAGACATCTTTGAAATTTCTTTTTAGCCATTTTTTCACCTCTTTGACATCGCTTAGCCTAGATGGATTAACACTTGGTGAGAGCGGTGGGATAATTTTGTTAGTGAATATATTGGTAGCTTCTTTTTTGAGGTCGTTACCATGGCAACTTTGGCAAGAAAGCTCTTGAGAATTTTTGCCTATATGCTTGGTTGTGAAGATTTTCTCACCCCTTAAAGCATCAAAATCTTTAAAATTTGGATCTAGCTTTAGAGCCTCGGATTTTAGCTCTGTTATATACTCACTCATAGGTGCATTAAACGAAGCAGCATTGAGCGCATAAGCACACAGACAGACTAGGGCTAATTTTTTCATAATTTCTCCTTAAAATAATAAGGGAATATTATAAATCTAAATTGTTTAGCAGTTGTTAAATATAAATTTATTTTTATAAAATTAGCTAAAAAATATTTATAATATTGCTATTAAACTCATTTTTTGGTGATTTCATATGAAATTTCAGATTATACCACAGAGATTGGCCTATGGCTTTAAAGAATAGATAATAAATTATTTTGATTTGTAATGCGATATTGATTTTTACGATGATATAGTTATATCTGAAATTCACCTTGATTTCTTGCTAAATTTAAGTTTTATTGTGCTAGAATTCTCTATTTTTTAAGGTTTTAGTATGCTTGGAGTGTTTAAAAATCTTGCATTTTGGGTTGTTTTAGCAATAGTGCTTGGTATTTTCGTAGGTTATTTTTTTCCGCAAATTGGCATTGATAGTAAATTTGGAATTGACTATTTTATCATGATTTTAAAGTGGATGGTAGGGCCCATTATCTTTCTTACTATTATTGCTGGCATTGTGGGTTTAGAGAGCTTGAAAGACCTTGGAAGTATAGGTTTAAAGGGCTTTATATACTTTGAAGTAGTTAGCACGGTGGCTTTGGCTGTTGGTATTTTAGGTTCGCTATTATTAGAGCCTGGCGTAGGAATGCATTTAGATGCTAACTCCTTTGATCCTAGTAGCGTAGAGAAATTCTCTGGGGTCTCAAAAGATGTAGGCTCGATCTGGTCGATACTAGCAAACGCAGTGCCAAAAACTCCGCTTTTTGCCTATGATGATTTAAGTACGCTTAGCGGATTTGGCTTTGTTTTAGGTGTGTTTAAAAACGCCCTTTTAGCCCTAAGTATCGTTATCACCCCATTTATCAAAGCTAATACACTTCAAGTGCTTTTCATGGCTTTAATTTCAGCAATTGCGTTAAGCTTCGCACCAAAGAAAATTAAAGATTTTTTCATAAAACCTATTGAAAAAGCCCAACACTGGGTGCTAAAAATCCTTAGTATTTTTATGTGGCTTAGCCCTTTAGCGGCGTATTGTGCGATGGCCTATCTCATCGGTAAATTTGGGATTGAGAGTCTCATTGGTATGCTAAGTCTGCTTGGGACTATGCTAGTATCGTGTTTGATATTTATCTTTGTTGTGCTTGGCGTGATTTGCTACTTAGCTAAGGTAAATATATTTAAATTTATGCGCTTTATCGCAAAAGAGGTGCTAGTTGTCTTTGCTACTAGCTCAAGCGAAGTCGCCTTAGCTCCACTTATGAAAAAGCTAGAAAGCGCTGGAATTCACAAAGGCTGCGTCGGCGTAATCACCCCTTTTGGCTACTCTTTTAACCTAGATTGTACAAATATTTATCTATCATCTTGCGTTATATTTTTGGCTCAAGCTTTTGATATAGAGCTTAGTTTTTCACATTTGCTTAGTATTTTACTAATTTTGATGGTTACTAGTAAAGGCGCTGTGGGCGTAACGGGATCTGGATTTGTGGTGTTAGCCGGGACGCTTGGTTCTATGCATGATGTCATACCTGTGGTGACTGTGACGGTGCTACTTGGGGTTGATAAATTTATGAGTGAGATGCGTGCGGTGGGAAATCTCTGTGGCAACGCAGTCGCTTGTCTAATCATAGGAATCTGGGATAAAAAAATTGATAGAAATAAGTTTAATTATGCTATAAATCACCCTGATGAGTTTGACTTTGAGAGACTTGAGATAAAAAAGAGAGCCTAAATTTAGCAAAATTAAATATTATTATCTAAATTCAGTAAAATTTATATAAAATTTAGATTTAATATAAAAATAAGTAAAATATTTGATTGTTGCTACAAATTACCACACTTTTCAAGCTCCTTACAATGATAAAAAACTATAGTAAAATCATTTATAAAATATAGCTCAAATTTAATTTATTAAAATATAATAAGCATTTAAAATCAATCTATTAAAAGGACAAAAGTGAAGCTTAAAAAAATTAAACCACTTGATAATGGATATTTAGAGAGTATCGGATTTGGCTGGCATACCGATCTTGATGGTAGCAGATATATATCTAATGAGCTAGTAAGCATAACCCAAGATGAAGCCGAGGCCTTTTATGAAGCGACAAATGAGCTATATGATATGTATGTAGCGGCTGCTGAGTATGTTATTAATAATGATCTATTCCATGAGCTTGGGATTCCATTTAATCTAGTTGATACTATTAAAGCTAGCTGGGAAAATGATGTTCATTGGCATATTTATGGTAGATTTGATTTAGCTGGTGGCATAGATGGTAAGCCTATTAAATTAATTGAATTTAACGCCGATACGCCTACGAGTCTTTTTGAAACAGCGATAATCCAATGGGCAATGCTTAAATTTAACAATCTTGATGAAGCAGCTCAGTTTAATGATGTATATGAGGCTTTAGTAGAGAATTTCAAACGCCTTGTAACGCTTCAAGAAGATACTAGCGCATTTGATGAGTATTATGAAGGGTGGAAGATTCTCTTTAGCTCTATAGCCGGAAGTGTTGAAGATGAAAATACTACAAGATTGCTAGAATCTGCTGCTAGAGATGCTGGATTTGAGTGTGATTTTGCCTTTGTTGATGAAGTGAGCTTTGATGATGAAAATGGAATATTTTGGAATGAGCAAAACTGGGAGTATTGGTTTAAACTAATTCCATGGGAGATGATTGCTATTGATGAGAGCGACCTAGCACTAATCATAAAAAACATAATCAAAAACCAAAAAGCCATAATCTTAAATCCAGCCTATACTTTATTATTTCAAAGTAAAGGAATTATGAAAATTTTATGGGATTTATATCCTAATCATCCGCTACTTCTAGAATCAAGCTTTGAGCCATTAAAGGGTAAAAAACAGGTCAAAAAGCCCTTTTTAGCCAGAGAGGGTGCAAATGTATCTATAATAAATAGCGATGGTAGCATAGAGATACAAAATGATGGAGAGTATGCAAGTGGCAAATTTTTATATCAAGAGTTTGCTGATTTTGCTAAAGATGAAAACGGCGATAGCTATCAAGCTGGAATGTTTTTTGCCTTTGAAGGGTGTGCTCTAGGCTTTAGAAAAGGTAAAGATATAATAGATAATTACTCTAAATTCGTAGGACATATAATAGAGTGAAGCTAATAGTAGCAATCAGCGGAGCCAGTGGCGCTCACCTTGGAATCAAATTAGCAAATAATGCAAATTCTCTAGGCGTAGATACTAGCCTAATTATAACTCAAAACGCTACACTATCTATGCAAAAAGAGAATTTAAGCCAAAAAATTGATAGCAAAATTCAAATTTATGATATAAATGATATTAGCGCAGCTCCAGCTAGCGGCTCAGCGATGTTTGATGCTATGATAGTTGCGCCTTGTTCTATAAATACTTTAGCTAAAATCAGCTGCGGTATTAGCGATAATCTTCTTTTAAGAGCAGCTGCAGTAATGCTAAAAGAGCGAAAAAATTTAGTCCTAGCTGTGCGTGAAACACCATTAAATGCTATATCATTACGCCAGATGGCCGAACTTGCCAGTATAGGCGTTGGGATTGTTCCACCAATTTTAGGATATTACACTCAGCCTAGCAGCATTGATGAGGCTGAAAATTTCATAATAGCTAAATGGCTAGATAGCTTAAAAATCAAACACAATCTAATAAGGCGATGGAATGGATAATATATTTAATAAAAATTACAACCACCAAGTTGACCCAAATGCAGTCAAAGAGTTTCACCAAGCAATCGATAAAGATATAAGAGCAAATGGCGGAACAACACTATTTATAAATAATATAATTGCCCTTTGTCAGATAAATTTCAACCTAGCAAAGGCAGTTTATGACTTAAAAAGCAATAGTAAATTTGATGTATTTGCTGGTAAAAGTAGCTTAGATATCAATATAATCAACACTCACACTAAAGAGCCACTTTATAGCGGCTCGCCAGCATCTCATACTAACGATATGCTAAACAAATTTAAAAAAGAGTATTCTCTTTATCCATCGCTATTTTTCTATGGTCTTGGTAATGGCAACTTCTACAAAGCCCTACTAGAAAATAAAAATCATAAAAAGATTATAGTATTTGAACCTGAGATTGAGATATTTTTTATAGTACTTCATCTAAATGATTTTAGCAAAGATATGCGTGAGAATCGCTTTGTGCCACTTTGTACTAGCTACTTACATGAGTCATATCTACATATAATTTGTGGCTCAAAAGATGTTATTTATAATGTTCGAAGTTATGACTTTCATATCTATAATGATTACTATGCTAAAAATTATGAATCTAGCGCAAATGCTATAAATAAAAGCCTACTAAACACCCAGCTTTTAGATATCAAATCAGCCGGAAATTCAGCCGAAGATACCCTTATAGGGATGAAGCATGTCGTAGCAAATATGCCGTATTTTTACGCTAATTATAGCCTAAAAGATGTTTTAAATCTAAATACTAACCGCAATAAAACCGCCATCATAGTCTCTACTGGACCTAGTCTAACTAAGCAGCTTGAGCTTTTAAGAGAGGTTGCGCCATATGCTATTCTTATCGCTGCGGATGCTTCATATCCGATATTAAAGCTTAATAACCTTAAGCCAGATTTTGTTACTACAATGGAGAGAATTGTTGAAAGTGGTGAATTTTTTAATTCTAAAGCGAGTGAATTTGATAATGGTATAACCTTTGTAGCTAGTTCACTTATTCATCCAAATACCATCGGACTTTTAAAAGGTAGAAATGCAGTTTTTGCTCATAAGCCACTTAAATTTGAGTACGCCCTAGGCGAGGATAGTAAAAACTATATGTGTAAAGGTCCTAGTACAGCGCATTTTGCATTTGATTTGGCTATAGAACTAGGCTGTAAACAAATCATATTTATCGGGCAGGATTTAGCAATGGCAAGCGATGGCACCACACATGCTAAGGGAATGGTATTTGGCGAGACCTCACCTACTATCGCCTCTAAAGAGTATACACCAAATATCACAACCGTGCTAGGCTATGGTGGCAAAACGCAGGTAAAATCCACTAAAACCTGGGATCTTTTTAGAAACTATTTTGAAGCGATGATTGATGCTTTAAATGCCTATACAGATGTAAAAGTATATAATGCTACTGAGGGCGGCTCTAGGATTAAAGGAGCTATTGAGATGCCTTTTGGTGAGCTTGTAAGCCAATTAATAGGTGCTGGAGTTAAAAAAGAACTGATAAAACCAGAGCCTATTTCACCTAAACTTAGCCAACAAAAACTAAGCGAACAAAGAGCAATAATAGAAAATTTCATCAAAGTTGGCAAGGATAGACAAGCATTAATTACTGAACTATTTAAGAAAATTAGCAAGCTAGTAGAGAGTGCTGATAAGGATTTAGCCGCTAACAAAGAGCCACGATATGCTAAATTTTATGAGTTAAAAGATAGAATCGAGCGACTAAAGGCGACACTACAGAGTGATAAAGTCTTTAATGATGTCTATATGTATACCGCATATAACTTTTGTATTCATCAAGAGCTAGAATTTATGGCGCTAATGGTAAAACCTGAAAATAATAAAGGCGAACGTGATAAGAAAATTTTTGAATATGTACGCCAGCATGGGTATTACTTTTTTAGCTTGGCTGGAATGGTAGAAACTACGATTGATACGCTACAAAATGCATTAGATGGGTGGGAGTAAAACCATCAATCCCAACAACAAATACCGCCAATCCTTGATTGGCGGTGTAATAATGATTTTATAGCTCTGAAATAAGATATAAATCTATATTTTACCTATACCGACTAAATCATCAAACAATTCAATAGCTCGTAAAATAGCTTTATCCATATCATAATACTTATAGTCACCCAAGCGACCTAAAAAATAAATATTTTTATTCAAATTTGCTTCTTTTAGGTATTTTTCATACAATATTCTATTTTCTTCTTTTGGTATAGGGTAGTATCTTTCATTTTTTCCAAGTTCAAAAGCCTCTGAATACTCTTTGGCAATTACTGTTTTATCGGTTTTATCTTGAAGATAGTGTTTGTATTCATGAATTCGTGTAAAATTATAGTTACAAGGATAATTAACAACCGAATTAGACTGATAAAATTCCCTCTCATACTCTTCTAACTCAAATTTTACACTACGATAAGGCAGTTGTCCATATTTATAATCAAAATATTCATCAATCGACCCAGTATAAAAAATCCTATCAAATTTATTGCTATTAATATCCTTAAAATCAGTATTTAATCTAATTTTAATATTTTTATGAAATAAAATATTTTCAATAAGCTTAGTATAGCCCTTTAGTGGAATACCTTGATATTTGTCTTGAAAATATCTATTATCCTTGCTTAAATACACAGGCACCCTTGCAGTCACAGCACCATCAACATTGCTAGGCGAAACTCCCCATTGTTTTATAGTATAATGCAAAAAAACCTTTTCATAAATATAATTTGATAAATATTTTAAATCCTTATCATCTTGTTTTTGAAATTCTAATATTGGCACTTTTGTATTGTATTCAAATTTTTCTAAAAGCTTTTCTTCTAAACGCCTTGCCATTGTTTGCGGGAAAAGATCATAAAGAGTATTGAAATTAAAAGGTATGATAGTCTCTATACCATCGATTAGAGCTATCACTTTATGCATATATTGATTAAATTTACCAAATTGACAAACAAAATCCCAAACTCTTTCATTTGAAGTATGAAAAATATGCGAACCATATTTATGTATCATAATCCCATTTTTATCTCTATAATCATATGAATTGCCCGCAATATGGCATTTTTTGTCTATTACAACAACCTTTTCATTGAGTTTTGTAGCAATTAAATTTGCGATTACTGCCCCAGAAAATCCAGCTCCAACTACCAAATTTTTCATTGCTCACACTCTTTTGTAAGATTAATTATAAGATTATTATAATTTTTTGCAAAGTGCTCTAAAGTGTAATTATTTTCATATGCAATCTTTGCGAGTTTTCTTTGTTGGTTTTTATACTCTTTAGAAGTATCGATGAAATTTTCTATTTTATTTATGCAATCATCTTGATTATCATAAAGCTCTATAGCTTGCGTGTCTTGATATACGGTTTTGTTTCCGCCAGTATTTGAAGCCAAAATAGGCACGCCAGACGATAAAGTTTCAATTAAAATTAAATCAAAATAAGTTTGTCTATTTGGCAAAATAAATAAATCTGTTATTTTTAGTAAATCTGCTGGATTTATTTTTCCTAATTCTATCCATCTAGGATGGTCAAGGGGTGATATTTCGCTTGTCTGCCCTCCCCCAATTACAAATGTTATATCATCTCTTTTAGCTAGTATTTTATCTGCTATGCTCTTTAATACATCATACCCTTTAATGGCGGTATGTCTGCCGATAAATGATATTATATATTTAGTTTTGATACCAAATTCTTCCCTTATATCTCTAATACTATTTTCAATATCTAACCTAGCGCAACATGTTCTAATAAACATTAATTTTTTACTCTTAGTTAATTCTTCGAAATAATCCAAACCTTTCAGATACGGCTCCATAGCCTCTTTACTAGGAAAAACCAAAACATCCGCTTGATTAAAAGCATCTTTTTCTATTTTTTGAAGCATAGCATAAATTTTATCGGCATTTTGATCTTGTTCCAATTTCGCAAGATGATACGCTTCTTCTGACATTGGCTCTGGAGAGTGAGACATTAGCATTAACTTTGCTTCTATTTTTCTATATTTTAAATAATTTTTAATAAAAATAGCATCCTTCACATGGTGACAAATAATTGTTTTAAACTGATATTTATCCAATTGCTTGATATATCCCCTATATTCTATCGCATCTATCTCTAAGTAATTAAATGATGCCTTTCGGATTAAAAAAGCAAATATTTTTTCTCTTAATTTTTTTCTATATTTTCTTATTGGAATGAATAATGAAAAAATCCTTGCAATGTTTTTTTGTATTTTATATTGATGCTTTTTAATAATAACATTATCCATTGAGATAAAGGCAATACTACTAGAAATATGGTATTGAGAAATACTTTCTTTTAGATTTGCTATATATCCAGAAGGTCCTCCGGCTCTAATATCCAAAACACCATTGAAAAAAACTATATTATCGACATTTTCCTTTTGTTTCATCGCATTTCCTAAGAATTATTTTGATTTTTAATCTTCTTAAACAGCTCCATCCACTGCTTCATCACCACCTCTTTGCTAAATTTATTTTTGACTATCTCTTTGCTTTTTTCGCCCATTTTGGCTCTTAAGCTCTCGTCTTGCATTAATATTTTTAGTTTATTGGCGTATTCATCTAGATTATTATCTTCTATCAAAAATCCGCTTTTTTCATCTTCTATTATATCGCTTGGACCCGTGGCGATATCAAAGGCTATAGTTGGCAAGGCATAAGTCCCCGCCTCTATCAGCACCATAGGAAGACCTTCAAAATGGCTTGTCATAGCATATATGCTAGCACTTAGATACTCGCTCTCTACATCTTTAGTAAATGGTTTTAAGATTATAGAGTTAGATAAATTTAGATTATCTATCTTAGTTTTTATCTGCTCTTTTAACTCTCCATCGCCTACAATATGTAATTTCCAATCTTTAAATTCACTGCTATCTTGGATTAATTTCCATATATCGATTAAGCGCAAAAAGCCCTTTTGATTTGTTTTTTCTATGCGCCCCATTGAGAGCACGACTTTTTGAGAGTAATTGGTATTTAAATTTGGGATATTTGGGATGAAATTAGGTATGACGCAAAAATTCGCCTTAGGATAAATCTCCTTATATCTATCAATCTCTTGCGATGAGAGCAAAACCAAATTTGAAAACCCATTTAAATCAAGCTTTTTATACCAATCAAAATGAGCATGTATAATTTTGATTATACACTGGTCATTACCAAAAAAACCACCATTGATAAAATCATAAGTATTATCTATGATAATATCGGGTTTGAGATTTTTTATACTATTTTTTACTCGTTTGATATGCCCTTTATCTATAATTTTATTAATCATCCTAACAAATGGGCGAGATATCTCCCTCAATATCTTAAATAATGGATTTTTAGTACTTTTAAGATATATCTTTTGAAATTTAAAAAGCTTGATGATCCTTACCTTATCAGAATAGTGAAATTGTATATTATTATTTGTACTATATAGACTAATGACACAAACATCATGACATTTGATAAACTCATTACTCAAATTCGCCACAACTCTCTCAACACCGCCAAAAATGGTAATATCATTCATTATTAATGCTATCTTCAATCCAAACTCCCTATACCCCAAATTTAACTCTGAGTTTTTCTCTAAATCTAAAATATTTATCATAAATTTTAAAAACTCTTTTGCTTATTTGATGATAAATCAATCTATCGTAATATTCATGAATTTTCAAATTATCTATAAATACTTTAGCAATTTTCCTATCAAATTTATGCTTTTTTGAAATCTCTTTTATTTTATTAATTACAAATATTCTATCTTTTGAATTTTTAGCGATTATCTCTTTGTTTTTGGTCTTGGTAGATGAATCAGGATTATTGCGATAATAGTATAAAATATCACTAATATGGCGAAATTTATTTGATAAATTCCACAGCACAAAACTCATCAAAGCATCCTCAGCCATCGTAATCCTATATTTGAGATCTAAAATTTCAAAAGCTTTTAAATAGATATCCCTTTTTATCAATATAAAAGCCAAATTCCATCTCGGATAGCCTTTTTGTCTATACATATAATTAGCATACTCTTCTAAAGATTCAAAGCTATCATTTTCTAAAATTTTATCGAATATAGTAGTATTGCCATTTTCATAATTATAAGCATTAAATTTAATAATATCATAATACCCATCTTTAGTGGCATTATAGGCTATCTCACAAGCCCTTAAATCCAAAAAATCATCAGAATCTAAATTTAAAATATACTCCCCTGTTGCAGATTTAATCCCTTCGCATCTGGTTAAAAATAATCCCATATTTTGGCTATTTTTAATAATCTTTATTCTATTATCTTTTTTAGCATACTCTTGGGCGATATCCATACTTTTATCACTTCCACAATCATCTACTATTATAATCTCTATATCTTTTAAACTTTGATTTATTGCAGATTCTAAGCATTGGCTGATATATTTTTCTACATTATAAACTGGAATTATTATAGATATTTTTGGTTTTAGCATTATTTTCCTTTAAATCCCAAATTTAACTCTTAATTTGCGTCTAATCACAAACCACCTACCCTCTATAAAAGCTCCGATCTTATCCATCAGCCCAAATTTCCCCTCTTTGATTTTCAATGCCCTTTTAAGGATATCGCACTCATGTACACCAAGCGATATATAGGGCTTTTGCCATCTCTTATCGCATTGATTTTTTGATGCGAATTCTCTCATCTTGGCAATTGCTACTTCAAAGCTATCTATACAATTTTTTAGATTTTCTATGCTTTTGTCATTGGTGCTTGAGTTTGGATTATATCTATAATAATAGAGCATATCAGATATGAAATTTAGCCTTTGGCAATTGTGGTAAATCACAAACATAGCTAGCACATCCTCAGCCATTATCAGCCTTGCATCAACACTCATTAAAAAATCCAAATTCGCTTGATAGATATCCCTTTTAATCAGTCTACCCCAGATATTCCAAGATATATTTTTACTTCTAAAAAGCCAACTACCAAATTCATCCCCACTATCAAAGCTAGATGTCTCAAACTCGCTAAACACACTAGCGCTATTATTATTCCAATAATAACTCCCAAATGTAACTACATCATAATACCCATCTTTGCTAGCATTATAAGCTATCTCACAAGCCCTTAAATCCAAAAAATCATCAGAATCTAAATTTAAAATATACTCCCCTGTTGCAGATTTAATCCCTTCGCATCTGGTTAAAAATAATCCCATATTTTGGCTATTTTTAATAATCTTTATTCTATTATCTTTTTTAGCATACTCTTGGGCGATATCCATACTTTTATCACTTCCACAATCATCTACTATTATAATCTCTATATCTTTTAAACTTTGATTTATTGCAGATTCTAAGCATTGGCTGATATATTTTTCTACATTATAAACTGGAATTATTATAGATATTTTCACACTATTCAAGATAAATCTCCAACTCCAAAACCTCTAAAATTACCATATTTTGCTATAATTTGGCGCAATTATAGCAAAAAAGGCTTAAAATGTTCCATATAGTATTTAGCGCAGATGAAAATTATATCAAATACACAGCGGTGCTTATAAATAGTATTATCAAAAATACAAATTTAAATCTCCATTTCAAAGATTTTTGTCAAAAACCTACCCCGCAAATGCCACCTAATAGCTCATTTAGTAGCTATGAAAATTTAAATTTCGATGATTTAAGTGCTGAAAATAGAGCTGAAGGTTATGTATTTCATATATTAAGCGACCAAGTCTCAACCGCCACACAAAATAAGCTAAAAGCCCTAGAAAAGAGCCTTAATGAGATTTACCCTTGCTTGATTATCGCTCATATTTTAAATGATGATGAGTTTAGTGATTTTCCAGTTTCTGGGGCAGCACATAGCAACTTTTTGCCTTATTACCGATTAAAACTCAAAAACTATCTCAATCCAAGTGTGGATAGATGCTTATATCTAGATTCTGATATGCTCTGCCTTTGCGATTTAAGGGAGCTTTTTGCTATTGATTTAAAGGATAATATCCTAGCTGCTATCAATGACCCCGGAAGCAAAAAACGCAAAATAAAGTATAAACAAAACAGCAATATAATCACCCATAAATTTACAAATGACTACTTCAATTCTGGATTTTTACTCATCAACACAAAGGCTTATATAGAGAATAAAATAGAACAAAAATGCCAATCCCTAGCCCAAAATGCCACCTATATAAAAGCCGCCGATCAAGATCTATTAAACGCTACAATCCCAGCAAATAAGCTCTTAAAGCTACCTATTAGCTATAATTTTTCATCCATTAGCTTCTGTTTTGCGATCTGTAAAGATGAGCAAAATCACCGCCTTAACTGCTCTAGGGCTGAGTTTATGCAAAGTTATAAAAAGCCCAAAATCATCCATTATGGCGAAAAGCCTTGGCGGTTTTTAAAAAGCTATACCGATAGCCAAAATCGAAATATCAATGATATTTGGTGGGAGTATGCTGCTAGCACACCAGAGTTTAAAGATGAGCTTATGGCTATGAGAAATGATATAAATGAGTATAAGATTTTTGCTACTTTAGGCTTTGAGATTTTAAAAGCTTTAAAAAGCATTTTTGGCTATTTTGTGATAAAAAATTTAATAGATAAACCACTAGATAATCTAAATTTAAATAGCGAAATTCCAGATGATATTTTTGGGCTTTGCTGTATCTTAGGCGAGATGATAATACACGCCAAAAGACACAAAAAGAGTCCTCTAAGCGTGATATTAAAAGCTTATAAAATGAAAACGACATTTACCAAATACAACACAAAAAATTTTCTATAAGCCAAATTCCGCACAATTGCGTAAATTCGCAAAGTATTAACTTCAAATTCTCAACTTTGCGAATTTTTTAATGCTCAATTTTTAAATTCGCAAAGTTTGGTAAAATAGCTTAAAATCCCAAATTCACGCCGCCACCATCATTTAACTGGTAGTTTGCATCACGACCTTCGCTATATCCTGGGCCAGAACCACCACCTAATGGCCGACAAATGTAGCCTTCTTTCATTTGACCATCTATGATCTTAGCATAGCTAAGCTTTGGATCAGCTCTAGTAATTTCTACTTGCCCAGCCCTAGTTTCTACTCTCATATCGCTTGTGCTTTGTTTGGTGTAACTATCTTTTAGAGCTTTGCCTTGAGAAAAGCACTCAAATCTCTCGCCTACGCTTAAATTTTGTGTAAATACCACTTCTTGCCCATTTACACTAGCGATTTTTAAGGGATAAATAGCGTTTAATATATCGCTTGTTATCTTATCAGCGATTTTTTTGAATGCCGCTTCATTTGATTTTAGATCATCTTTTACGCTTACACTCATTGCAAGAGTATTGCTATATTTTACCTCCCTAGTGGCAAATAAAATCACTTGATAATCCACTGCAACTTCTGCTTTTGTGATCTTTTGGCCAGTTAGATTACTCTGTTTTGTTCTAGCTTGTGCGGCCTTAATATCAAAAATCATAAGATAATCACTACCAAGAACATTTTTAAGCTTATATATTTCATCACTATTAGCATTGCTACTTTTAATCAAAGCCTTTTCCATCTCATAGTATCCACCATTATCTCTATCAAGGATATTAAATTTTCTTGATTTAGTTAAATTTGAGATTATATGAGTTTTTAGGTTTTCGCCAAGCCCTCTAGTATCTCCATTACTAGCGTTAAATACAGCTAAACTGCGTCTTTGTTTATTATCGAGGCCTGGGGCTTTGTAGCTTTTGGTAGTTTTTGAGTTTTTTATCTCTACTACTGCTACCCACTTGCCTGTGCTATCTTGATTAGCGCTGATAATCTCATAGCTATCGGCTTTGCCTTTTGTGGCTTTGCTGATATCATTTGAATAGGCATCTACGATATTTGAGCCGCTATTATCGCTTATCGCTTGGGTGCTCGATCTTTTTATTGAGCTTATATTTACACCGCTAATTTTACCGACAGCTTCAACTATTGCGTTATTTATAGCCTCTTCCCTTGTAAGGCCATGCCCTTCTCCCGTAGCTGTTTTGGTGCTAGTGTGAGTTACCACCTCAGCATTTAGCGCACAAGCCAAAAAAGCAAATATAAATAGATATTTTTTCATACTCTATCCTAGAAATCATCTACTGTGTTGCTATTAAAGCTTTTTTTGCTAACAGCACCGGTGTTAGAAGTTTTTTTAACAGCTGGCTCTACACCTTTGCTTACTTTATTGTAAAAATCTTTTGTTTTGGCGATTTGAGAAGTTGAATAATACTTTACTACGCCTACTACTCTAGGATATTTCTCATAAGGCTCATCTAGCGTATCCCAGGTACCATAAGTCTCCACACCTACTAGCGTCTCTTTTGAAGTAGAAGCAATTCTGCTAGAAAAATAATTTATTGTCTCTCTTATACGCTCTTCTCCTAGCGTTCCATCTACCTCATCAGCATTTACAGCTTCGCCATCATCTAGATTTACAGTTACTTTTGCTTTTAGCACAGCATTAGCCATATCTACTTCTTCTGTTTTATCGCGTGTTTGTGTATTTACATTGGAATAAATGAAATTTGTGATATAAGCATCGGCTCTTATATCTGCTTGTTGCTCAGCTATTTGAGATAGCGACTGGTTTTGTATATCATCGTTTGAAGGTATAAAACTGCCTTGTGCATAAGAGACAACAACAGGCTCACAATTTTCATTATAAGCTAGTCTTGGACCTATGATTTGATAAACACTTTCTAGATTATCGATAGGAATTTGCTCTTCTAGGCTTTGGCATTTGCCTTTTACTCTTGTAGGTTGTTTTTTTCTTAGATCAGTTGCGATTTGAACGGTTTTTGGGGATACGACTGCTACAAGACCCAACTCGTATGCGCCACTATCTTCTTTTTTTCTCAAATAAGTTTGAATAGGCACTAAGCCCACAATATCACCACTACCTTTTTTAAATATTTCTTTGGCATAATTTTGCTTAAAAGTATTCATTTTCTCTTCTCTACTAAGATTAGCAAAATTTGTAACACCTTGTTTGGCAAGAGCAGCATTTATTTCTTCATCGCTTACATCTTTCAATACACTTTCTAAAAAGCTTCCTATACTATCAAATTTTAATCCTTGTTTTTTTAGTTTTGCTCTCATTTGTTCTCTTGCATGATTAAGCTCTGCACTAGCAACTGCTTTTTGTTGTGTTAACCCCTCACTAGCTTTTTCTTTTAAAGCATCTTCTTTGATCTTGTCATTAGCATTTGTGCTAAAATTACTAGCAACTTCGTCTACAGCTACTTCTTGTGCCTTATTTAAAATTTGTTCTGCTCTAACTTGCAAAAATGCTCTATCAAAGGCATTTTGAACATACAAAGCAAATTGCGGATCGGTATCTAGCCCCTTTACTGCAACGCTAGCGGTAAATATTTTATTATCTGGTTTTTTGTATTTTCTTCTCATGTTGTTAAACCAAGTTCTCATATCTTCTTGTTTTTTTATCTTTTCTGGCACTGCCATTTGATTTATTTCTTTTACATCTGCTTCTGTGATTTCTAAATCTGTTTTATCCCCCATCCCAAAAGCAAGTGAGGCGCAAACTGCTATTGATAATAATGTCTTTTTCATTTAGTGTCCTTTAGTTGAAAGTAAATTTAAGTTTTTAAATGCAGATATTAGGAATTCTAAAATAAAAATTTAAAACAAAGGTAGAATTCTAGAATTCCTAAATTTTAAATCAAATTTCTACCAGCTCACGCTTTTTGAGCTACCTAGTTTTTTGATCTCTTTTTCATCTTCCCAGTAAGCAAGACCGCTATTTAAGTCAGTTAAGCGAAGTAAAAAGAAGTACTCAACTCTAGTTTTTCCACCTACTTGGATATTGTCTTGGCGGATCTTTCCAGATAAAGAAAAATCAGGAGCAACCATAGTACCTTTCTTAGCTATTGTTTTTTGATTAAACTCATCGTCATCTCTTAACTCTCTTACATCCCTGCTCATAGTATCAAGCGCCCCACCAGCAGCTACTGCTGTTGTTAGCACAAATTTGCCAGACTGTCTCATCGCCCTTGTGATTTTGGCTGTTAACTTCTCTGTATCTATGCGAAGAGCAGTGTCGTTTTTAACTCTACCGATAGCTACAACTTTTCTGACCCCTGGCTTTTGATTAGCAAATGCCGGATCACTAAGCAAACTATTTATCATAGTCTCAGCTGCTAGCTCAAAGTCATCACCACTTAGTTGCATAGTACTCATATCTCCACTACTGCCTGCACTTGTATTTCCTACGCTTGGCTGCGTGGCGCAACCTGATAAAAGCAAGGCAAATGCACTTGCTAAAACTAAAAATGATTTTTTCATTTTGATCCTTTTGAAGTGAAATAAATTTTAAAGCTTTTTGCTCTTTTGTCTTGTGCGATTTTATTTAGCACAAATTCTCTATGGGCTTTAAGCTCGATACTATGATAGTGTTCATCTATGGAGTTTCTAAGGACAAATCCACTATCATCTAGCCAGTCAATTTTATAAAAAATAGTTTTATCAAATTTACTTTTCAAGATAACTTGAGCTTGTAAAAGTCCAAGAGCGTTAAAGTTTTTTCTAATGTCGCTTACGATATCCATATCGATACTCTCAAAGCTTACTAAGCTAGAATCATAGATGCGATCTTGTAAAACCACATCTTGATTATTAGCGCAACTTACAAATAATAAGCCAAATAATAAAATAATAAATTTTTTCATTATTTTTCCATTACTACAACCAAAGGTTTGCTACCACTTACAGAACGAACCCAGATTAGAGCGTTTTTATTTTTTTCTATATTGCCTTTTGATATTTCGTTGCCATTGCTATCTTTGATGATATATGAGCCCGTATTTTCCACCATAGCGATACTTGCTGTTTTTGGTAGACTTAGCCAACTTCTAGTATCGGTTTTATTTATTTCTGATAGCAAGGCTCCAGCCCCTAGACTAGCTAAGCCGCCAGCAACACCGCTTGTATTATTTGCAACCGCACCAGCTGCTGCTCCTTTTGCTACGCTAGACATTATGCTATTTAGTATAATCCCAGGAAGTTCTATTTTAAACTCTGTAGCAAAAATATCATCAAAATTTGCTATTTCAAAGCTTTGTTCTCCATTTAAACTAATTGTTTTTAGACCAGCATCTCTCTTGACTATTTTTGGAAAGGCTAAGGAAGTAGCTGTTATCTTGCCATTTATTGGCAATGGAATTGTTAGTTTAAACTCATCTTTTTCAGAGCCTAACCCATCTTCAAATGCTAAGAAAATGTAGTTTTTACCACCTTTTACGCTATTTGCTGCTTTACTGAAGTTTTTCTCAAAAGGCACTGCTTTTTTATTTATCGCTGAGATTTCTTTAAATTTATCTATGGCCTTTGCGTAGTCTTTATCCATAAAACTAAAAACGGCTTGAGCGTAGCTAGCATAAGGGTTTGTAAATTCCTTTGCTACATTATACCCATCAAAAAGGTGCTCATACTCGCTTTTTATTTCTTTAATGCCGTCTTGGACTTCTTTTGTGTAGTTAGGATCTTTTTTAGCTTTTTCTTGTTCTTTCTTTTCTTTTGCTATTTCTTGTTTGAAGTATTCTTTTGCCACCTCTTGGCGTAGTGCTACTCTATTAAACTCAACCCTAGCATTTTCATAATCTCCAAGACTCATAAAGTTAAATCCTTTATAAGTATTTACCATTATTCTTTCATACATATTTCCATCATAGTCGTTAAAAGCATCGCTCAATACTAGGTTTGTTGCAATCTTTGCTCCTTTTTTACCTATGCTTTCTAAATCAACATCATTTTTATATTTACTCTCAGCAAGGTCAAAAAACTCATTGCTTTTATTAAAATCCCCGCAAGACCTAGCAATGCTACCTGCGTTAATGGCTACAAAAATAGGATCATCATTTTTATTTACTTTCTCCATTTGTTTTTGTAAGAAGTCTGTATTTTGACAGTTTGGATTTGCAAATTCTTGTTTAAAATCCATCTGCGAATTTGAAGTACCTAAGATAGAACCGGCACATCCACAAAATACTGATGCACAAAGAGCAAAAGCCATATATTTTTTCATATTTTTCCTTTTTATTAAAAAATTGTTTGTAATTATAGCCCCCCTCTTATTAATTTAATCTTAAAAATTTATTTATAAAAAATTGATTTATTCCGTTTGAGTCAATTTGATACAGGCTTTTTGCTTTTGCTTACTTGATTAGCAAAAGACGAATAAAAAAAGCGTGTAAGCTGGTATGTGGTGCTATGGAGATCTTTAAACTAATAGTAGCAAAAAAGCAGTCAATCTACATCAAAATATAAATAGAGTAAATAAAATTAAAATATAATTAAAACTAAAATTCCTAGTATAATTTGGCAAAAATTCTGTAAGAATTCCAAATTTGGCAAATTTGAAATTCTTAGTGATTTTATTATATTTCTTTAGATTTAAGTAGGTGAATTTAAATCAAATTTAAAATTTCCAATATCCTACCCATATCAATATCAAAGCCCAAAATCTTTGCTCCTAAAAGTCCATCAACTGCTAAAATAGCTGGCAAAACTAAGGCCATCTCAACTGTTGAGCCAGTCTTTACTGCTATTTTCTTAGGCAAAATTCGAGCCACAAAACGCTTTTTAAATGGATAAAAATATCCCTGTATTCCACTAGGTGTTAGCATATCCCCGACATGATGCATAATCATACCAAATCCTAGCGCCCCCCATGCAATCTGCCCAAAAATCGCCCACGCTACAAAAAGCAGCACCGGAATAAATAAAAAATGTGTTGGTCCACGATGTTTAAAAAATGTCGCAGTAATCTGCGAAATCAGTGGAAATTTGCGTGAAATAAAGCTTCTAGGCTCATCAATATCAGGCAAAACAGAACCAAATAAAATCAACCCCACCACATAAGCAGTTTGTGTTTTATCTAAATTTGCCACACCGCTTAAATCTACTGCACTCACAAAGCCCATCGCTCCAAGGGCTCCAATTGCTAAATGCGTTCTAAATGTCAAAACTCTCTCCAATCCACAAGCCTAAAACTGCTGCAAATAACACGCCAAGGCTAAAAATAAAAGTAAATTTAAAATAATCTAAAAGGGATATTTTCACCCCACGAAGCTTAAGATTTGCAAGCCATAAAAGCGTAGCTAGCGAACCAATTGGCGTAAGCTTTGAACCGATATTACACCCTAGTAAATGAGCATAAATCAGCCCCATATCAGCACCAAAATCCCTAAGCGCAAGATCTCCTAGCATTACCATTGGCAAGTTATTAATTAATGCTGAGCCAATACTTGAACCAAGTGCGATACCAAGAAGCGAACTAAATCTATCAAGCCCAGCAAGCATCTGGATATTTTGGCGTAAAAACTCCAAAATCCCAGCCATTCCAACACCATAAACCATCACAAAAAGCCCTACACTAAAGACTACTACGCCAAAAGGTGCACGCTTAAAAAGTGCAAATTTGCCACTATCTTGCATCATTATAGAAATTAGTGCAACCAGCAAGATAAATAGGCTAATTGGCAACTCCATTTCTTCAAAAATCATACTCCCAACAGGCAGCAAAATCAGCAAAAATAGACACGCCAAAAATCTCCTAGACCCAATCCTTCTAGCTGGCAGCTTAAACTCTAGCACTGCAGGAAGTCGCCTAGCTAACACCAACCAAAACAACCCACACGCAGCAATAAAAGCAAAAATTTGGGCTAAAACCATCGCCTCAAAATACTCTTTAAATGAGAGATTAAAAAGCTTTGCAGTTATGATATTGGTTAAATTTGAGATAATCAAAGCATTAGAACCAAAATCACTCAAAAAACCAAAAAATAATAAAAATGCCACTAAGGGTGTGGTTATACTTAGCTCATCTTTAGTATTAGAAAATAGTGCAAAAACTAAAGGGGTTAGCACTAAAATTGCCCCATCATTTGCTAAAAATGTAGCTACAAATAGACCCAATCCCATCATAAGAGCAAAAAATTTAAGCGTTCCAATCCTATAAATTCCACCACTACCTTTAGCAAATTTTCCAATAATTCTCCCAGCCAAAGCGTCAAAAAATCCCATCTGCTCAAACGCCATAGCAATTATAATTAGCCCCACTAGCACCAAAGTAGAATCCCATACCATTGCCAATACGCCAAAAGCAGATGAGACGCTCACCACGCCAAACATCATAGCCGCTATCGCACCTGCAACCGCACTAGCCCACACTGGAAGTCCAAACGGCCTAGTATAAATTAGCGCCATTGAAATAGCAAAAATCGCAAACGCCACTCTAGTTACTTGCCTTCATATCAATCACATATCTAAACTGCCCTGAGCCGTTTGTTAGCTTTTCATACGCCTCATCAATCTGATTTGGAGTAATAAGTATAGTTTCTGGATAAATTTCATTTTCAAGCGAAAAATCCAACATCTCTTGGGTCTCTTTAATTCCCCCAATTAATGAACCATAAATTTTCTTACCAGCCTTATGTACTAGATCAATTATACTCACACTTGGTGCTTCTTTATAAGGTGGCAGCCCTACAATAGCTAACTCTCCACCAAATTTAAGCAGATCAATATATGCTATAACATCATATGATGTTGGAATTGTCGAGATAATCAGATCAAATCTTTCATTAACGATATTTTTATCTGTATTTGTATAAAAACTAGTAGCGCCAAGGGCTAGAGCATCGGCCTTTTTATTCTCATTTCTAGCAAATACGCTAACTTGTGCGCCCATTTTGACTGCGTATTTTAGCGCCATCATTCCAAGCCCACCAAATCCAGCTACACCAACCTTATCACCGGCTTTAATTTTAGAAAATTTAAGTGGCGAATATGTGGTAATTCCAGCACAAAGTAGTGGAGCTACTTTATCTAATGGGGCGTTTGCTCGAACTTTAATAGCGAAATTTTGACTTACTACAATGTTGCTTGAGTATCCACCAAATGTTATCTTGCCACCATGGAAAAAATCAGGGCAATTATAGGTATAAACTGTTTTTCCTTGCTGACAAAACTGCTCTTGACTAGCCTTACACGCCTCGCACTCACCGCAGCTATTTACCATACAACCAACTCCAGCATAGTCGCCAATTTTAAATTTAGTTACATTTTTACCTACAGCTATTACCTGACCTGCGATCTCATGACCTGGAATACATGGATAGCTCGTACCACCCCATTCATCTTTGGCCGTGTGAATATCGCTATGGCAAATTCCCGAATATAGAATTTCAATTAATATATCATTATCTCCTACACTATGACGGGTAAATTCAATTGGAGTGAATTTAGAATCCTTAGATAACATCGCATAACCAGTGGCTGGAATTGTGAAAATATTGTTCATTTTATAACCTTTTTTTGAATTTTATATTATTTAAATTTAGGTAATTTTATCTAAGTTTAGTAAAAATTAGGATGATTTAAATCAAATTTATACTTTAAATCGTCATTGCAAATTTTTAATAAATATAAAGTAATTTTTTACATAAGTGTTATTTGATAAATATTACTAGAATTTAATAAACCCTCGCAATGGCTAAGCATTGCGAGTAAATTTAAGCTATTAAAGATTTAAATTTAAGCTACTGTAGTAGTCTTAATATATTTTGTTGTACAGCATTTGCCTGGCTCATAGCGTAGCTTCCACTTTGGGCTAGTATGTTAAATTTAGAGAAGTTTGCACTCTCACTAGCAAAGTCTACATCTCTTATTTGAGATTTGGCTGATTTTACATTTACTTGAGTAACTGTAATATTATTTATAGTAGCTACTAATTGATTTTGTACTGAACCTAGGTCAGCTCTTAGCTTATCTAAAGTTTTTCTAGCTGCTTCAGCTACATCTACCATAGCTTGGGCACCGCCATATTTTATCACAAAAACTTGCCCACGAAATTTTTATATATAAGGCAAGGCTGAGAGAGTATGATTTTAGCGGTTTTTATATGAGATTTTATTTCCTTTTAATATAACTAAAATAAATTTGTTGTTTTAATTAAATTGTTTTTTTCTACAAAAGAAATAAAATCATTTATAATATTATTATTTCTTTCTATTATTTCGGTTTTGCCAAATTCACTATAGTTTTTATGTATAGAGTTTAATTCATTATTTTGTGATTTTTTATAATGTTTTTCTTTGTCAGCAAAACTAAAATCACTTGCTCTAATGTTTATTTTTCGTTCCAAAAGGACTTTATTGCCAATAAATTCTATTTCATTGCCACTAAAATTTTCTCTTTTTGCTCTTTCTTTTGCGTAAATATGTTCTATTTGAAATTACTCAGTTAATCCTGGTGTTTTTTGGGTACTATCTTTTAAAAACCACCAAGTAAGCATAGAACGAGTTATTGAATTATTATTGCTAAATTTTTGAGTTTGTATAAATGTTTTTAAATTTTCTTTTTCAAACAAAAACTTTGAAAAATCCATTTCCTTGTCATTAATAATATCTACCATAGCGCTATAAATAGGTATTCTTAGCTGAGAGACGCTAGGATATATAAAAGAATACGCAAAAATAAATGCTGTTATTTTCTCTAAAAATTTAGCAAATTTTATATTATCAAGCTGATTTTGCTCATCCTTATTTTTCATAAAATATACAGAAGTGATATTTGCCCACATTATATTTGGGGCATAGTTTAAAATAAAAAGCCATCTTAAAGTATTTTCATCAAAATAATTTTTATCTTGAATAGAAATTGCTTGCCAAAAGCTACCCAAGTTTTGCAAGTCCTCAAAAGTCCTATCGCTTTTTAATAAAGCATAACTATCCTTTTCATAAAAATCTCTCAAACCCTCTGTTGTGCTATTTTTATTACCTTTTAAAGCTCTTTGATAATACATATAACGATTAAAAATTTCATCAGTAGAAGTATTATCTTTTTTAGAAAATACTTCTTTACATAAAATTTCCAAATTTTTCCATTTTTCTATAAATTCATCTTTTTGATTTTTTGCTACATAAAATTTATAAAATTGTGCTTTAAAAATATCTGCATCAGCTAGCGGTTTGCCTCTATCATTTAAAGTAGAAAAAATCCTAAGTGCTGTTTTTTCATTATCTGCTTCAATAGGCAACAAAATACAATTATTTAAAATTCTAGTTGGTAAATAAGCGAAATAACTAGGATATTCTTTTAAAAATTCATCTACTTCTTTTTCAAAATACCTAAAATTTATGGCATACTGGCTTTTAAAATCTTTAGCATCACCAGTTTTTAGAATTTCTAAAAATTCATTCTTATGTTCATCTAAGGCTACCTGAGAATCTATTTTTAATTTTTCTTTGTTTTCATTGCCAAATTCATCACTTTTCCAAATACATTGTGCCAAGTTCTGCTTTGTTCGCATAGAATTTTCATCTTTCATTTTTTCAAGTCTTTTATAAAAAACCCTAAGCAATAGCATTAAAGTAGTAAGTCTTTGTTGCCCATCTATTACTTCAAGCTTTTTATTATTCTCAAAAGTTACAATAGGGCCTAAAAAATATTCTTCATCAGAATTAAATTTCTCAAGTTCTTTATCTGGAAAAGCGAAATCAAAAATGTCTTTCCAAAGAGTTTGACACTCATCTTCTCCCCAAGCATAAGGGCGTTGATAATCAGGTATTAAAAAATCAGATCTTTTATCTTCAAATAATTGTTTAATCTTTTTTTGGTCTATGTTTAATTTTGACATTTTTTACTCCACTAAAAGTTAAGTTTGAAATTTTTGAATTTTAGCTAAATTTTTTGATTTTCACGCTTTAATTATAATTAAAATTTGATAATTTATCTTCTTATTTTACCTCTTTTTATTTCATTTATCTCAAAATATAATTTTATTAATCCCCTTTTATATCAAGTTTTTCAAATTAATTAATTTTATTTTAAATTTTCTTGTATTTTTTCTACTAAAAGATTAGTATCGTTGCTATTAAATATTATTTTAGCAAACTCTAAATTTTGTTTATTTGTGTTTAGAATTTTTTTAATTAGTTCTTTTTGATATTCATTTTTTGCTGAACCTTTACTTAGTGCTCTGTGACAAGTCGGACAGAGTTTGACAAGATTTTCCAACACATCAAGCTCCTTTTCTTTGCCTACTGATATACAATGATGAATTTCTGTATAATATCGATTTTGTCGTGTTAGAAAACTTCTATCTTTAATATCATAAATATCATTACAAGCAGCGCAAATATCGGGAGCATAAATACGCATAAATTTTACTATATTTGCATCCCGCCTAAATTCATCATTTTTCCCTTCTTCAAACTCTAAATCCTTGCGAATTTTATCAATTTCATAATTACTTAAATTTTTGCCATAAATTGTATTTAAATAAAATCCCAATCGTTCATTTATCATTGCTCTTGTAAAGCTTGGCTCATCGCACTCAAAATAGAATATTTTATCAATATCTCTTCTATAGTTAATTTCATAAACTTCTTTGATTATTTTTGCCTTATATTCATTTATCAAACCTATATTTTTAATGTACCAAAACAAATTTATGCGAAGTTGCGTGTTGCGCCTATTTTCCCCACTTACAAATTGTGATTGTAACTCTCTAAAATTTATATTAAAAACTCCTTCTGGTATATTAAAATTATCCATTAAAAGTCTTACTCTTTTTAACTCAAGTTCTGAGTTAAAAAAATAATCTTGGCTTAAATATGGCCTACTTGTATCCACGCTACCACGAATTTCAAAAAATCCTCTTATAAATGCCTTTTTATCATCATCCATAATTTCACTTATAAAAAATGGGCTTAACATAATTTTGCGAAGCAATAGCTTATAAAATCTATCATTATTTAAATCTAAATCATTTTCTAATACAATTTGAAATGAGGTTTTACTTTTGTACTTCCAAATTCCATCACTGCTTTGATAATTTAGCGCATCCAAATATGATACTAAACTACTATTATAAATACTATCATCAAGAAATTTTGTAGGTTTGTATTGAGATATAGTTTTTATAAACTCTTTTTCTATCACATACCTAGAAAAGAATGCTCCCAAAACAAAAGGGCTTTGAGTATTATTTAAAAATTCGCTAACTTTCATTTTATGTTCCTATAAATTGAATTTTTGTATTATAACAAAAAGATAAAGGACTTTTGTGTTTAGAATTCTAGATTTATTTTGCGGTGCTGGCGGTTTTTCGCTTGGTTTTGACAAAAATCCACATTTTAAAACCCTGCTTGCTCTTGATTTTGAAAACTCAGCAATAGAAACTTTTAAATTCAATTTTAAATCCGCACAAACTATTTGTGGCGATATCGCAAATAAAAACACAAAAGAGCAAATTATAAATTTAGCAAAAGAGCTTAAAATCAATATGATAATAGGTGGCCCTCCTTGTCAAGGCTTTAGTTTAAAGGGCAAAAAATTAGGATTAAATGACCCTAGAAATTTTTTATTTTTAGAATACTTGGATCTTGTAAAAGAATTACAACCGGAAGTTTTTGTTATAGAAAATGTAAAAAATCTTTTGGCTTGCTCAAATGGATATTTTAAAAATGAAATTTTATCAAAAATCAAAGAGCTAGGCTACCAAGTAAATTGTGATATACTCAATGCAAAAGACTATGGAGTACCGCAAAATAGACAAAGAGCATTTTTTTTAGCTGCAAAAAATAAAAAATTAAAATTCCCTAAAAAGCAAGAAATTTCTGTAAATGTAAAAGACGCAATTAGCGATCTTGCTTATTTAGAAAGCGGTGAAGGACAAATAACAAGCCAGTACAAAAACCAACCACAAAGCCAATATCAAAAAATGCTTAGAGGTGAGTTTTTACAATACCACAAAGCTAGCAATCACTCCAAAATAGCACTTGAAAAACTAAAAATGATACCAAAAGAAAGCGGAAAAGAACATTTGCCAAAAGAGCTTCACGGAAAACAAAAATTTAGCACTACTTGGGGTAGATTAAAATGGGATGAGTTAAGCCCTACTATTGATACTAGATTTGACACACCAAGTAATGGCACAAACTCGCATCCTTTTTTAAATAGGGCTATTACGCCAAGGGAAGCAGCTAGAATTCAAAGCTTTGATGATAATTTTATATTTTGTGGCTCAAAAACGCAAGTTTGTAAGCAAATCGGCAACGCAGTCCCACCGCTACTAGCTAAAGCTCTAGCGGATGAAATAGCAAGGGAATTGTTATGAAAAAATATGAAATATTTAGAGATGATGCATTTTGCTGGATAGAAAATGCATTAGAAAAAAATATTAAAGTAAATCATATAATCACGGATCCACCTTATAATATATCAAAAAAAAACAATTTCTCAACTATGAAAAATCCTCGTCAAGGCGTGGATTTTGGATTATGGGATAATAATTTTGCTCTACTTGAGTGGATAGAAAAATTTTCTAAAATTTTAGATAAAAACGGCTCTTTTATTGTATTTTGCTCTTATAGATTTATTAGCGATATTTGTAAAGTTTGTGAAAGTTCAAACCTTGAAATAAAAGATATTTTAGTCTGGCAAAAAAATAATCCTATGCCAAGAAACACTGATCGGCGCTATGTCCAAGACATGGAATTTGCCATTTGGGCTGTTAAAAAAGGTGCTAAATGGACTTTTAACAAGCCTGATAATAACCCTTATCTACGCTCTTTATATAAATTTCCAGTAGTAGCCGGTAAAGAGCGAACATCTCATCCTACTCAAAAATCACTAGCTTTAATGAGTGAGATTATTAAAATTCATACGAATTCTAATGATATAATTTTAGATCCTTTTATGGGCTCAGGCTCTACTGGTGTAGCTGCTGTGATGGAAAATAGATATTTTATAGGGATTGAAAAAGATGAAAATTATTTTGAAATAGCAAAAAATAGATTAGAAAAAGCCTCAACTCAAAATTGCTTAAATTTATATACATAATATATTTTATAAAACCCTGCTTTTATATGTTTTCGCTACTTTATCCCTTTTTATCTCATTTATCTCAAAATATAATTTTATTAATCCCCCTTTATACCAAGTTTTGGTGGCTTTGATAAGGGCTTGGCCTAGTCTGTATGGTGCGCTTTGTTTTTCAGCTAGGGCGGATCTGTAATCTTCGTAATGCTCTATTGGTGGGACTTTTAAATTTGGTTTGGTTTGGATAATTTTGTGATATTCTATCTTTTGGCGTCTATGCTTTAAAGCGATAGCTAATAAAATAAAAGGCAATTTAATCTTGCCAAATATAGTTGTGTGATTTTCTATCATCGCATAACCAAGTTTGTAAGCTAAGTGATATCTTATTCTCTCTATGGCGTAATTGGCTTTACAAATGAAGCCTCCTTTATACTCGCTGCCACCGCATTTTAGCCATTTTTGGTAGTATTTATCCCAAATTTCGCCCCAAAATTGATAAACTAGCTCATTATTCCAAAACCGCCCATCTCGCCCCCAAGCATGAATAATAGGATAGCCAATACTCTTGCGCCAATATGTACTACCAGTATATTCATACCCTAGATTTTTGACTTTAAATTTATTATCTAAGATTAATAAGCTAAGCACGCCTTGGTCATTGGCTCCATATTTTGCGCTATAATTGTAAATTTGATTATAGCACTCTTTTGGGTTTGGGATTGTATCATAGTAGGCCACAATCCCACTTCTATAAACTCTACAATCTTTAAATTCGCCATTATAATCCCTAAGTGTTGGATTTAAAAGGCTCTTGCCCCTATGAGCGCTAAAGTGATAACCCTTCAATCTAAATAGCTCGCCAATTCCTTTAAGTAGCATAATATCAAAATCAAGATAGACTATACACTCACACTCATCAAGCAACAAAAGTGGCTCAAACATCCCATAAGCCATATGTGTCCAGCGAGAGAAAAAGGGCGAATTTAAGATATTTTGGTTATTTGTGTGTGGCTTTAATCTCTTAGCAAAATCATCCTTGGTAAAACTAATAAATTTAACCTTCGCTCCACCAGCAACCCTAGCAAACGCTTCTAGCTCACCTTGAGTAAATCCATCATGAACGATATAAAATATATCAACTTCACCGCTCATCACCTCAGCGATATTTGCTACCATTGTCCCGATAGCAAAGGCGGAGTTACTAGTCGCTGCTAATAAAATTCCGTTTTTATATGGTTTTTTCATAGATTAATATCTATGCTCATCGATGATAGCACGAACTAACCTAACAACCCCAAATATCAGCGTCAAAATCACAAAAATCGTGATGATATTATACATTTTCTTTGGATACGCAGCACTATCTGGTACATATGGGCTTTGGATCACTACTACTTGCTTAGCCTTTCTACCAATCTCAATTCTAGTTGTTTCAACAGCTGTGATAGCGGTTTTATAGACATCCTCAGCAAAGCTTAAATTCAGATACAAAGCCTCAAATTGCGCCACAACATCATTTAATTTATCTTGAGAAGCATTGGATGCTACCTTGCGTCTTTCTTTTTCTAACTGCTCTTTATGCGCTCTTAATTCAGCTTTCAAAGCTGCAATTTCAGGCGCATTGTCATTAAGATAACTTCTCATAGTGTTTAATTCGGTCTCTTTTTTGGATATTTGAAGCTCTATTTCAGTGATAAATCCAGCTTTGGTTTTAGCTAGGCTTTGCGGATCAAAGACTCCATACTCATTTTGAAAAGCCAAAAGCTCATTTTTGGCATCTTTATACTTTTGTTTAGCACTCTCTAGCTCACCTTGGGCAAACCTTAGCTGTTCTCTAGCGATATTGTGCGAAATTTCATTTATAAATCTCTCACACTCTTCTAAAATAGCAGCCGAGATATTACGAGCATCTTCAGGGCTAAAGCCCTCTACAGCGACATTTAAAAGCCCTGTTGTATCATCAAATAATATATGGATTCTATCTCTATAATATTTTAGATAGCTCTCTTTGCTAGTTGATGAGTAGATACGGAAAAATAGATCTAATTTTTGCTTTTCATAAAGCGATCTTAAATTTATCTTTTCATCAAGTTTTTGGAGCATATCAAAGGATTTTATATACTCTTGTAAAAGCTTGATATCTTCAGTTGAACTAGATGCCACCCCTACTAAACTCTCTATCCCGCTTAAAGATACTGGCGAGCTACCATCTGTGGATTTAACGCTTAGAGAGACATTACTAACATATCTATCAGCAGCGATAAAGGTATAGTAAAATATCACCACAATCATTATATAAATCACAGTTTTAAAACTATCAAGTCTATTTAGACGCTCTTTGTGTTGCTTTAGATCCTTAATAGATCTTAAAATCATAGTTCTTTTATTCAACTGCATATCCTTTTATACATCTCAATTCCTTCATCTACATCATCATAAACTGTAGTCATTCCGCTATTTACTAAGATTATCTTATCGCACCACTGCTTTATCTCGGCCATATTGTGCGATACCATTATAACCTTGGAATTGCTTAGTTTTTCTTTATATATAGCATCGCTTTTTTTCTTAAATTTAGCATCGCCTACAGCCCCAGCCTCATCTATCAAATAATAATCAAAGTCAAAAGCCATGCTAAGCCCAAATCCAATTCTAGATCTCATACCAGAAGAGTAGGTATTCATCGGTTCATCAAAGTATTTGCCAATCTCGGCAAATTCCTCAATATAACGCACCTTCTCTTCTAAGGCCTCGCCCCTATATCCATAAACTCTAGCTACAAACTTCACATTATCCCTAGCTGAAAGTGCGTGCTGAAATCCACCAGCTAGACCAACCGGCCATGAGATTTTCTTATCAGTGATGACTCTGCCAGCATTTGGGATATCAGCCCCACTCAAAAGTCGCATAAGAGTTGATTTACCAGCGCCATTTCTACCAATTAGGCCAATACTACAATCATCAGGAAATGTAAAGGTAAATTCACGAAAGACAAAGTGCTTATCACCATTGCTTAGTGGGTAAAATTTGGTTAAATTGTCTAATTTTATCATGGTCTGCTCGCTACTAATTCTCTTCTTTTATAATAGTAAAACCAAAATCCTATGAATAATAGCACTATATTAAAAACCAATGGATAAGCCAAATTCACACCATCAGCTAGCGGATATCCATCAAAATAATAATATTTTATACTCTCGCAAATATGAAGCATAGGGTTGTAAAGCATATATTTTAATATATTAGATGGAATTATCCAAATAGGAAAAATCACGCAAGATAGTATATACAAAGCAGCTGTAAAATATGTCAAAACAATCTTAAGTGGCTCCATAAAATGCGTAATAATCGCAAATATCACACCAAGGCTAAATCCAGATAACACCATCAAAGCCAAACTAGCAAACATAGCTAAAAAATCCCTAGGCAAGACATCATAGCCCATTATCCATCCTGCTAAAACCATCACACAAAAAAATATCAAAGAGTACATATAAAACTCAAGCAAAGTTCTAGCTAAAAATACATGAATTGGTCTAACCGGCTTATAAAAAAACAGAGTTAAATTCCCAGCTATCCCACCCATAAGCTGCGTAACGATATTTCTAAACATAAAAAACGGAATTATCCCACAAGCCAAAAACATAAAAATAGGCGTCCCGCCAGGGATAGATAAATTCGTAATATACTCACGGATCAAGGTTACTAAAGTAGTGATAACAAGAATTTGCATCAAAGGCTCACCAACTACCCAGAAGTATCCTAGATGCCTATTTTTGCCAAATCTAGTTTTTAGCTCTCTAAAAAATAGCGCCCTTATGACATTTAGCACTATATCCTCCGCAAAATTGTTTGATAAATTATAGCAAAATAAGGTTACAAATCAGCCCAAAAATTATTTAAATTCCACTCCATCTTTTAGATAATAGCTCCCAATTATCTGTGTATTATCCACCAAATATGCCCTAAATTTGGCATAAAGCTCACTATCAACCTTAGATTGAATAGTCCAAAATTTATCTAAATTTATATCTTTTGTTGTAAGGCCTTTGATATCATACATAGATTTTCCAAGGCAAATTACAGGCTTAGAGTAGCTTAGGGCATTTAACCCGACGGTGCTATTGATTAAAATTACGGCTTTTGAGTTTTTGATTATTGTAGGCAAATGAGCATCAAATGCAGCCATCACACGCCCTTCAACCTTATAAATTTGAGCTAAATAGCCAATATATGAGCTATAATTTTTCTTGCCTCTATCCATCGGATGATGCTTAAAGATCAAAATCATATCCTTAGGCGCATTCTTAGAAAAAGATGAGATAATATACTCAATAAAGCTCTCCATAGTCTTAAATCTAGAGTGAGTTCTAATCTGAAAATCATCATGAGTTTGAAGTGCTACAAAATAGTATCTCTCACTTAGTTCCCCATTTAAACGCTCATTTAAATCTTTTTCGCTAAATTTATACTTAATCTTTCTAAAAAGATTGCGAATCCCATAAAATCCCTCTCTAATAGGCGAAAAATCACGATGATGAATGTAGTTAGGATATAAAAAATAGAATATATTTGCTATGAGATAATACTGCACTGCCCACCACGCCATTAAGGCATAAGTAGAGGTGGATTTAGCTGAAAATGGCTTGGTTAGTGGCTTGTAAGCATCATAAAATTCCCTATCTCTAGGCATTTTAGAGTGGTTATTGACCCCATAAGACTCCATTGTGATAAATCCAGGACGCAAATACCCCTCTTCAAAGACATAAACGCTAATCCCCAAATTCCTAGCTATCTTAATAGCCATTTTGTGATAAAATCTACAATCCCCAAATAAAAAGACAATATCAATATTATTATCTTGATAAAATTTATTTATAAATTTAGGCCACTGCTTTGGCTTGGCTTTATATGCGATATAATTTTTGCTTTTAGAAAAATAGGCATCACCAGCATTAAAGCCAATTCTAGTTACAAAAGCACCCTTTTTGGTACAAATATTATCAAGCTTATTAAAAAAATCCCCCATAGGACCTTGTAAAAGCAAGACATTTTTGCCTTTAATACCAGTAATTCTCTCTTCTAATCTCATCTTTTTACCACAAATAAAACCACATATAAAAGCTTTTGCCCAACTCTTGCATATAAAGATTTTATCTTATGCAATAGCGCATTTGTAGGCTGTTGCAACCTTATCTTTTGTTCTTGAAGTGCTACTACTAAATCACACGCTTCACATGCCTCTAAATTTAGTGGATGAATATATCTAGGATAGAGCAGATATGCCCCAGCTATTAACTCATCACTACTTAGACTTCTATACCTTCGTGGCTGAGACTTTTTATCATCGCTTAGCCCCCAGCCCGCCCAAAATGGTCGCCCATAGCAAATTACTCTTTTTTTGCGTAAAATCGCTTCCAATCCACTAGTCGATGTCATTGTATGAATTTCATCAGCGATATCTAAAAGTGTAGGCATACTCACACCCTCAAGCACTTCATCGCAATACTTCAATGCTTCTGTAGTCTTTACCGCACCAACCCTATTTCCACTTACGACATCTGGGTGAGGCTTATAAATTATATAAGCATGGGGCGAATTTTGTCTAGCAAGGCGTAAAAGCTCGATATTTTTCATACCATCAGCACCAATCCTTACACTTGCATCATCTTCAACCTGACCGATAACTAAAGCAATCTTACTATTTTTATGTGTTATTATAACATCTTTATCATCATTATATTTTGAAATTTTACTATTTACTAAAATCTCTCTAAGCTTCTTAGCGCTTTCTAACTCATAAGGGCTAAATTTATGATAGTTTAAGATATTTTCTAATCTACTTGGCGATGTGGTATCAAAGTATATTCCCTCATCATCAAAAACCAAAGAATAAGGCCTAGTTAGATCGCTCCCTAGCCCAATGGAACGGATAAATCCATCTTCTACCCTTGTGATACTCACGCCATTTTCATCGCACCATTTTTGTAGTTTTGGATACTCTTTTTTGCCCCAGATATAGACTAATGAGCTAGGATTTAGTCCCCTTTTTAGTGCTAAAAGAAGTGGATCTTTGCTAAATGTGCTTATGAAATTTAAATTTCCGCCCAAAAATGGCACCATAAATTTTCGCTTCCAAATAGAAAATCCAAATAAAAATTTCTTATTATTATCCATATTTAATTTAGAATTTTTTATGATATTTATCTGTGGCAAAAGGCTTTTTAAGCTAGTTTTTTCACCTTTATATGGATCAATATATTTAGCATAAATCATATATGCCCCAGCAAAGAGCTGCTCTATACTTAGCTTTCTATTTCGCCTACTTGGGGCTTTTACCCTATCATCACTTAGCCCCCAACCAGCGTAAAATGGCATTCCAAAGCAGACGCACTTACACCCACACATCAAGGCCTCAAAGCCCATGCCAGAGCTTTTAGTATATACCTTATCTATGTGTTTTAAAAGCGAAATTGGATTTATATCTTGAGTGATGATTTTGATTTGCGGGGGCAAATTTGATATATCTATATCAGATTTTTTCTTGCCATTTAGTGCGTCAGGATGGATCTTTAAAAGTATATTAGCACCGATATTTTCATCTATAGCAGCCCTTATCATCTCATCACTACTAACCCTATCCCCAAGACCATAAATCAGCGACGCATCGCCACTAGTTTGGGCTATTATAAGGATATTTTTGCCTTTATTTAGCTCATATTTTTCTATTAATTCTTGGGTGATATCTGGGGCATTATTATATTTGCATATACGATTAGAAATAATAAAATCTATACACCACCTAGCTTCGCAAATAATTTTGGCACTAAATTCACTCGTAGCAAGTATATGCTCAAGTTGGCTTGGCTGCGTAGCATCATAATAAATTCCAAAATCATCTTCAACGACACTAAGGAGCTTAGCACCATCAACCCCAAGCCCAACCGAGCGGATAAACCCATCTTCTAAAAGTTTAAATTTACCTTTAAATTTAACTGATAAAAAGCAAGCAAATTGACCAGTCCGTTTTCTTCCCCATCCAATAAAGACTCTATTTGTAAAAATATTTAAAATATTTTTAATGTAAAACAGATAACCGTTCATTGAACCAGTCGACCTATAAATTTAATATCTGCAAAAAATTCCCTAGGACGAATTATAAGCTTTCTTATCTTGTTTGCTAGTGGTCGCTTGATAGGCTTAACACCGTTAGCATAGTGAAAAAATCCTGGATAGCGCTCGGTATCATATCCATAATTTTTCATAAGAGTTTCAATAAATTCCTCAATATCTGGCATTGGGGTAGTTGATTGCCAAATCAACCCTGTAAATTTTTTATCATAAGCTTTCATTTTTTCTTGCAAAAGATTCTCATTTCTTAATCTTTGCGAGTAAAAATTATTACTTAATGGACGCGGGTGCCATCTATGTACTAAAATTAAATTTTTAAAAAAATTTGGCAATGAATAATACGCCATATAAAGTCTAAACCCTTTGGCATTTGCTATAAATGGAGTTTTGAAATCTGTGTAATAATCGTCATTTTTAACCGAATGCGGATTATGCGCACAAAGACAATGAATAAGATAAAAATCCTCACCACCATGACCAGAAAAAATATTCTCAAATTCTCCAATTTCCATAAAATATTCTCTATTCATCACCATCGCTGAGCTATTTGGCGAAATACTTTCCACTAGATCATTTTGACCTTTCAAAAAGCTATTTTTAAATAGCGCTAAATCTTTATTTGACTCAAAAATAACTGTTCCTTTTTGCGTAAGATATAAAAATGGAATAGCTATAAATTTAGATTTATTTGTTTCTAAAATATTATCAATTTCACTAAATAGCAAATCTTCAAACTCACCTGAATAATCCATATCAACATCGTAAAAAAATATATATTTTTTAGTTGCTATTTTAACTGCTTGATTGCGGGCTTTAGATGGAGAAAAAACCTTATCTCCAACGTAAGTATGAATAATTTTAATATTGCTAGCTACAGTTTGCAAGATAGGATTTTTGCTAGAATCTGCAATTATAACCTCAATTTTTGAGTGATAGCTAAATTTATTAATCAATTCTATAGCGCGTTTATATATAAATGAATCTTGATCCTTGTAAAACACAGGAACTATAAAACTAACCAAAACATATCCTTTGGATTTAGTAAATTTAATTGCAATTATATCTGATAAATAATAAAAATATCTATAAAGTATGATAAGAAATTAATAAAAATACATATGGGGCATTCGTATTTACACCCCATATAATCTATTTAAGTACAATAATCTTTACCTGCTCAATCCACCAGTTGGATTATAGCTGCTTGTTTGATTTCAGGCATTATCGCCCAAAGTTTAGATGTATCTACGCTAAAGCCCTCTCTTAATTCACATCTATTTATTCCTACTCTTTGCCATGGCTCTAAATTTGGGTTAAAAAATGTGCTTATACACTCCTTACCACCTAAGACTAATGATCTTATCTCTACAGCATCACTAAGCAGAGGTATTAGTTGAAATACAGTTTCAAATCTCTTTTTATCTAAATCCCCAATACAATTTTTTAAAGTAAAAAACCCACTCTCATCAATCCCAAGGCAGCTATTTATATCATTAGCTGATACAAACTGAACATACTCAAGGCTTAAATGTGCAAAGCTATCAACCCTTTTAATCTCGCTAATTATAGTTGGCTCAAATGCCTTAATCTCTCTTAGATTATAATTAAAGGTTTCATCTGATTTACCTAAATTTACCACCAAAGGCATACCTGTATCAAGAGATCTTAGGCTTAGAGGCAAGGTAAATGGATCAAACCCATCTTGATTATTTGAGCTAGTTAAGATTGGTGTTTGTGTTTTTTTATCTTTTAATAATGGAGCTCTATCTGGGGCTTTTGTCTCATCTGGGGCTTTGCTTATATCTCCTGCAAATCCCTTAGAGCTATCAAGCTTTAAAAAGCTCATATCAGGTTTAGCTCCGCTACAACCGATGATAAATATAGAGATTAAAGATATTAAAGATATTTTTATAGCTATTTTCATGGAAATCTCCTAAATGTTACAGGGAAGTGATCACTTGCTATGTGAGTTCTAAATCCACTAAAGAATGTGCTAGCTGAGATTTGAGGTAGTGGCGCTGGTGCGATAGCTCTATTAGAGTTACCTACTACAGCATAATCTAGAGTTCTTCTAGCGCTTATTTGGGTTATTGCGTTATTAGTAACTATTCTAGTTCTAAGTCTTAATTCTAGCTCAAATGTGCTAAGTAGATCTACAGGCTTTCTATTAAAATCTCCCATTATAATCCAATTGGTATTAGCTAGGGTTGGGGTGCTTTGAAAGAATAGATCTATATTATGCACAATTGCTGAAGCATCAGCTCCACCATTAGCTAATGCGTGAATACTAAAGAATGCATCATTATTAATTCTAATTCCTAGCATTGGTCTTGAGGCTGTTGTTGGAGGTGGTCGTAAGAATACTTCATCAGCTTGTCTTCTACTAGCTAGGGCTAAATTTACTCTATTACCACCTAAATCTGTCCTAGCATAGTATATAAAGATTAGATCAGGTCTTAGTCTGGTGCCTATATTCCATACATGTTCAGTTACAACCACACTAGTACCAAATGCTCTAAACTCCCTTCCTGTTGGCTCGGCTGTAGCAGGTAAGGTGCCAGCTTCTTGGATAGCTAAGACATCTATCCCATTAGCTCCAGAGAACATTTGAGCTATACTAATGCTCCATTTAGCCTCACTACTAGCACTTGAGCCTTGCATATTCCAAGTGGCTGTTTTAAAATCGTCTATATTAGCATATAGACTTATAAAGCTAAATAATAAGATTAATATATTTTTCATTGTTGGTATCCTAAGAGTGGAGAGGTTGGTGCGGCTTCAGGGATAAATACCCATTGTTGATTAAAATTTGGCTTAAAATTACACTCTCTCATAGCAAGACTATAGTAGCTACCAGTTTGAGTTAGTGAGCCAAGATCTGTTGTGATGCACTTGTTTGAAGCGCTAGATTTTATCTGAATGGCGCCATTATCCATAGCTGATAGTTGCCATTGTTGGGATTTGTTATTGATATCGCAATCTCTGTGAGTGATACCACCACCTTCATCATGGATACAAGTGTTAGTAAGGAAATTTATAATCAAAGCTATATCATTACCTAGATTTAGAACTTGCCACGACCTAGCTCTACCAAACTCTTTAGAGTTATCCAAGGTATATCCCCATAGCCAATTACCAGAAGCTAATGCCCAAACTGTTATTGCTGAGCCACCCTTTGGGTTTATTATAGTTAGTGGTGCTGATGGAGCTCCTACTCCATTAAAAGCTGGAGCTGCTGTTATAAATGGGGGAGCTATATTTAAGCTTGGCTTTGGTGGGATAATTTGAGTATTAGAGTTTAAAAATAGTGGCTCGTTGATATTATTAAAGTCCATATTTATATTGCCACTATTAATATCGCTATTAGACTGCATAAATGGTATAGATTGTAATTAGATTGGAGCGATTAAAGATGGCGATGGAGTACCAGCAAATCCAATATCATCATCTCTACTAATTATATATGGTTTATAGCACTACAAGATATAAATAACAAAGATATAAGAGCTAAGAATAGCTATTTTAGACATTTGGGTCCTTTGGATTGAATTTTATAAAAGTTATATACTATATCATATAGTAAATATATAGCAATTAACTATTTGATAATTTATATGGAGAAATTGTAACTTAGTAACACTTTATATTATATATATATTATTACTATGTTTTTAACTAAATAGCTGTTAAATCCCTATATATCCATAATATTATATATATTATAATCTTGAAAATTATTATTAAATTAATGGATTTAGATTTAATTTTTATAACTGTAATAGAGATAATTTAAATATAAAATATAAATTTAGCACAATATTAGATTTATTGGTACTAAATTTATGTTGGTGATAAAGATATATATACTTAACACTCTTTTTTAATCTTTTTACACTTAAACCATAAGCTTAGGTAGCCTAATTTTAGTGGGCTTTTATCGGCTTCTATCATAGCCTCTCCAAGTTTATATGTTAGACACTCTTTTTCTTTTAAGGCTTCTTTGTAATCTGGATATGACTCTATTGGTGGAAGTTTTAGATTAGGATTAGCTTTAACTTTTTCATTATAGGCTATTTGTTCTTTTTTATGCATATCTTTTATATAGCTTAATACATAAGGCATTCTAATATATCCCCATATGCTTTTAGAGTTTGCTATCATAGCTTGACCAAGTTTATAGCTTAGTTGATTGTGGATACGGGATTTGGCGGTATATATACTTTGTTGATTTATATTTTCTTTGCCTATTAGCTGTAAAGCTTTGATTTGTTCTTTCAACTCTTTGTTTTCTTGGATTGCGTTGTAATCATATCTTAGGTCTTTTTCTAAAATTTGTGCTTTGAGTTTTTTATTTATTAGATCTTGTTCTAAGTTTGAAATCTCTAAGGATTGTTTTTTGATAGGTATGGAGTTGATTTGGTTGTTTAGTGTATCCAGTTGAGTTGTTAAGTTTTCTATATTTTCTTTTTGGGATTTTATGACAGACTTAAAATTATAAAAAATATTACGCTTATCCTCAAGAACATATTCACCTCTTCTTATAAAAAAATCATGAGATAAAAAATAATCAATTAGTATTGGATAAATATCATTTTGTGTCCATGGTTTTGGATTATCAAAAGAACAATTGGAGAAATATAATAAATCACCTTCATTAACAAGTCTCATATCAATAACCTTTAACCAACTAAAAGGATTAATAGCCATAAAACAATGTTTTTTTGGAATACCACCTACGCTTTTTAAGTGTGGGGAAGTTGCATATAAATTTATCCACTTATTTATTGATAAATCAGTTTTAAACAACAAATCAAATCTAATATATAAAATATAATCATAATGTATTTTATATTTTTGACAATAATTATTTCTAGAAATATTACCTTTTGTTTTAGTTAGAAGTAAACCATCACCTCCATCAAAATGATCTATATCAAAACATTTTGGTTTATATATCTTATTAACATTTTTTATATCATCTTGAGTAACTTGCCTTGTATCATATAGACCTTCTCTTTTTCCACGTCCTGGCTCACTCATCTTATCCCAAGTATGTATAAATATATCAATTTCCCAGCCATCTTTTAAATTAGGTTCAACTATATGTTTAAAAAAACTTTCACAAGTATCTTTATATGTTCTTAAATGACCAAAAAATTGTATTGCCAATCTTTTTTTATCCATTTTTAATCCTAATTAATCTCGATATATTTTTCAAATCATCTAACGCACATATGCCTTGTCTATTATCGGAATTCACTAAAAATAAAAGTATATTTAGTCTTTGTATTAATATCCTAAAATATACTTTATTAAATCTATAATTTATCATATATAAATATTTCCCTTCTAATTTCAGATAATAATTTTGAATCTGATTTGGTCAATATCTGTAGCGATTCTAAAATGCTAAATTTTAAATTTTCTAACATCATTTTTTTTAAATCCTCAATATTTGGTTCTTTTGGATTAAAATCGATCTTGCCTTCATAGAGATCTTGAGCAGTGTAAATTGGTATAATGTTATTAAGAGCTGTAAATCTGGACATATTTTCTTTAGGTTTAGCAGCAATTAAAACAACAGGAATCCCCATAGCTACACAAGGTGCCGCACAATATAAGGCAGTTGTTATGACCATACTTGCCTCGTTTTTATATTTTTGTAACAATTTTTCAGCAGCTTTATAATAGTCTGCAGTATCCCAGCTATTTAATGATACGGTTCTTTGTCTAATACTTTCTGAGTTGCTAATTATGTCAGATGGTATGTATTGCAACCAGGCATCCGGGATTTCTGTTAAAAATACTTTAGAATGAGATTGAGTATTTCTCTTTGGTAAAGTTAATGTAAGACATCTAGATAAATAGGCATCTAAACCCAATTTTTTACAATGTTCTAAAGTCCACAAATCTCTACATCCTATTTTTTTATTGATAAAATATGCCGGTCTATAAGATAAAAAATGACGCAAATAATCAATCGCTAATCCATTAAAATGAGTACCTACAAAGATGCTTAATATTGACTTATTTGGCAGCCATAAATTTTTATTTGCAAAATAACCTTGCATTATACATATAGGATTATTACTTAACTTACTATCATTAATTGAAAAATAACTTAATGTATCTCTATTAAAAAAATCTACATTATAATTTTCATATAATTCATTAAGTGCATTATATACTGCTATAGTTTGAATATAATCTCCTAAATTTACCCTACCTAAAATAGTATAATTAAATAATAAAAAATTAGTTACACCTCCCCCCCCCATTTTTTGCATATTATGTTCATGATTCTGCTCTAAAACTGGCAAAATTCTTTCTATATTATCACTATATTCATGCAACATTGAATTTTCCTTTCATTATAAATAAATTATTTCTTAAACAAACACCTTATAATTGCCAACCATCTCTCTTAAATAGTAATTCATTAGATGAAGAACCTTATCGCCCCCCCCCACAGAGGCTGCTAAAATATTGTTTCTTAAAAGATATAATTCTAAATCAATCTCATCTTTTGATATATTAAATTCATTTTTAAGAATATTAATAGCTTCTTTTATTTTTTCTCGTTTTTCAAGATAGATATATATTCTAAGTTTAGCCCAAGTTAGCATTAATTTATCATTGCTATCTATTTGAATATTTTCTAAAGTATCTAGTACCCACTCTATCTCCTCTTTAGAATTACTATTTTTAGACAATATTCCTTTTATCAGTTCTATTTTGATATGAGTATTAAACTGAGCTTTATCTTGGATATTCAAAAGAAACGTACTAGCTTCATATCCATTGTTTGACTTTAATGCACAATACAGATATTGTTCTACATCAGATATATCTATATTTTCAGAATTTTCCAAAATATATCTATATCTACAAGATGCTTCATAAAAGCACTCGTGCTCTAAGGCATCTTTAGCTTTTTGCCTTATTTGTTCTATTGTAATTTTTGATTCATATGGTTTATCAAGCTCTAAAATTGCTTGATAAATTCTCTCACAACATTTACCATCTCTAAAAGCAAATGTATTTTCCATATTTGATTTATATGGCTCACCTACTTGACAATTATTTTTTACTAAATTTTTTAACTCTATTAAAAACTCTTCTTGAGTAGTGACAACAGGACCAAAGCCATCTCTTTTATAATCAAAATATCCTTTGGTCAATGTATGACTATTAAAAAACTCATCTTCATCAAATTGATAGTAGATTACTGGTTTTTTAAGATATCCCATTTCAAAGGCTACTGATGAATAATCTGTTATCATCATACTAGAGTTAGCAAATAGATCTTGCAAGCTTGCATCAGTATCTGCTATATCTATAAAATCAGGAATAGTGAAATCATTAAGATACGGCATCATAATTGGATGTGGATTAAAGATTATTTTATAATTATATTTTTCATATATATTTTTTAGCATGTTGCTATTTAATACATCATTCCATTTTATATAGTACTCGCTATCTTTAAATCCATCTTTATAATCTCTTTGAGCTGAACGGCTAACTGTTTCTACTAGATTTTTTCTCCATGTTGGCATAATAAGAATTTGCTTAGTGTTTGTTTTATTTTTCTCAAGTAGAGAGTCATGTCTAGCAAAGCCTGTTAAGACTACTTCTTTATTGCTAAATTTATAATGATTAAAATTATCTGCAATGGAGCTGTATTCATTCTTAGTAGATGTTATAAAGCAATCAATCTGTTTATCGTTTAGCCAATTTGAAATATCGTCTTTAGTTATTCCATGCTGAAGAAATATAAATTGTTTATTATCAAGAGTATTCTTGCCAAAGTATTCTGTCAAATAACCATCAATATGGCTAGATATTATCTTGCTGCAAGATTTAAGAGTAGTCTCAAATGCATAACTGCCAAAATCTACTAGATTAAATCCTTCTTTTTCTAATCTATTCCAATCTTTAGAGTCTTTTCTTAATGCAAAAACTATATTTTGAGTTGGATGATTTTTCATCATATATCTGTAAAAATGCTCAGCATTATCATCAGCGGCTATATCTTTATCTATAAGCAGCCAAGAGAAGTCTGGATTGAACTTGAATTTACTTTCAAGCTGCTTAATCTCTAAGCTTTGATGTTGTTTACCACCAAAGGTAATCCTAGCTCTATGATCATTGATGAAAACTTCTAGCTTTTTGGAGTCTTCTGGGATATGAATCCAAAGTCTTTTTTGATAAACAAAAACATGCGTTAGGAAATCATATTGAGTTGTTTTTTCATAATCTGCATAGATTTCTTTGCCATCGATTCTAATAGAATAGATATCCTTATCATCAGGAGTAAAATAATATAATAAAATTTGCCTTTTAGCGCAATTAAAGTTTTCGATATAAGTAATCTGAGAAGGCGGATACTCTCCTTTAAAGCAATTTAATATACCAACTTTATGAAAAAACCAACATCCGCCTAAATTAAACTCTAAAATTAATTTAGAATCAATCTTGCTATAAATTTGTTTTAAAATAGCAATTAATTCTTCTTTTTCTTCATTAGAATAAAAACTAAAATTATCTTTATTAATATTGTCTTTAATAAACCAAATCAAATCATATAAAATAGTTTGTTGGGTAAAGATCGGGATAGATTGAAGCAACTCCTCGTTTTGTAGTAGTAGTAGTAGTAGATATCCATTTTTGATTAGCTGTTTTTTATAAGCGGCTTCTATGTTATCTAGCGTAGAGCTTCCATCTCCCCTTTTTCTATAATAGTATTTTGCATTTTTTAAAAAAGCACTCTTTTGATTTAAATTTTGTATCAATAGTAAATTTAAAAAATATGCATCTTCAAAATTTACAATCTCTTCATTAAAAATTGGTTTAATTTGTTTTGTATTTTTTATGGTATTTAAATTTATAAAAGCAGTCGCAGCAGAAAGCTGAATGTTTTTATTTAAATTTGAATTAGGCAATATAGTTATATTTTCTTGAAATTTAAATTTTAGAGGATGTGTATCTTTATAAGCCTCATGCTTTTCAAAATAAAAAATAAGATTACAAGCTATCATAGAGATGCTATCATCCCTATTCTTCACCAAAAACTCATCTACTTCATAAAAGTAATCTCTATCTAAAAAATCATCTGGATCAGTAAATGTAACCCAAGTAAATTTATCTTTTAGATTAGGGTCTTCTTGGAGTAGTTTTAGCCCTAAATTTCTAGCACTTGCTTGGCCGCCATTTTCTTTATAAATATATGTTATGTTTTTTGGATATTTTTTTTGATAGCTTTTTATGATATTTGCGCTATTATCGATTGAGCCATCATCTATACATATAATATGTATGTTATTTTTAAAATCCAATCTTTGATTTATAATCGATTTAAAGTAATCATCCAAATACTTCTCTACATTATAAACAGCAGAAACAATAGCGTATTTACAATATCCATATTTTTTCTTTGGGGTTGCGGATTTGACTTTGTTTTTTAATGGAATATATCTTTTTAAAAACATATCTTTAAAAAATAGCTTTGGCTCTCTTTTTAGCTTATTAATCTTTTTTTGTAGTGACATTTATGCTCCAATATATCAATAAATTTTACTTATCAAAATTCCTAATTTATAAGATTTATGTTTTAGCACTCTTAATGCATAATCTTTATCCCAGTAGTTATCTATATCAAATTCATATTTTTTAGTGTAGGTTTTGTCTTTTAAAATTTGATAGATATAAAATGGGGTTTTTAAAAAATGTGAAAATGAAATTTTCGAGCTAATTAGTATTAAGCCAATCCAGTAATAAACACTTGATTGCACAAGAGCGAAGGCTCCGATATTATGCTCTTTGGCATATTTTTGTGCAAGTGGTAGATATCTTTTATATCCTAACGGATCATTTGGGAAGTTTTGTAAATTTATAGCTAACATACAATAGCGATTTAAAAAGGTTTTTTCTAAAAATTTATATGTATTTTTATTGTTTTTAAAATCCTTAATGGCAGATGAGAGCATAACAGCAGCACCACCACAGCGATAATATTTAGAAAATATCATAGGATTATCATAAAAATATTTTAGATATTGTTTTAACCTAGATGGGACTAGGCTATTGATTTTACCGCCGTAATTAATAGTGCTATCTTTTCTTATTGTGTAGTTATAGAGCTTTTTAGGCAGGATGCTAATTTTATTAGCCTTAGCGAACAATATAATCCCAAAATAGTTATCCTCGCCGTGAATATCTAAAAATCTTAAATTTATATTTTTTAGATAATTAACATCTATCATCACCCAGCAACCACTAGCAAAGCTATGTAAATTCATATTTTGGCTTAATTCTAACCACTCTTTATTTGAGATGATGGTTTTGTTTTGTAGATTATAGTTTTCAATACTAGTTGAGTGATTATGTGGTTTGGAATTGATAAATTTATATCTAAAATCAAACCATATAAAGTTAGAATCACCAACATTTGATACCAATTCTTCTATGCAATTTTCATCTATATAGTCATCAGAATCGACAAAGAGTATATAATCTGTTTTATCTATGTTTAAAAAATGCTCTATACCTAAATTTCTAGCTACACCTTGACCGGAATTTGGTATTTTAGTAGTTGTAAATCTTGCGTCAGTTGCGATGTAAGATTGGATGATCTTATCTACATTTTTATCTGTGCTACCATCATCTATAAGAAATATTTTGATATTTTTATAAGTTTGTGAAGATATAGAATTTAGACATTTATCTAGGTATTGACTAGTATTATAAATAGGCACTATCACGCCGACGCTTTTATCACTCATATTTCTTACCAAACCTAAAAATGATTAACTAAGTTGAAATTATATCGAAATTTATTTTAAATACATATAAAAAAATTATTATAAAAAATAATATTCCATAATAATTAATATAAATATTTCCAACTAGTATTGAAAACTATAATCTTCAAGACAAAACCATCATCTCAAATAAAGAGTGGTTAGAATTAAACCAAAATATGAATTTACATAGCTTTGCTAGTGGTTGCTGGGTGATGATAGATGTTAATTATCTAAAAAATATAAATTTAAGATTTTTAGATATTCACGGCGAGGATAATTATTTTGGGATTGTATTGTTTGCTAAGGCTAATAAAATTAGCATCTTGCCTAAAAAGCTCTATAACTACACAATAAGAAAAGATAGCACTATTAATTACGGCGGTAAAATCAATAGCCTAGTCCCATCTAGGTTAAAACAATATCTAAAATATTTTTATGATAATCCTATGATATTTTCTAAATATTATCGCTTATGTAGCTGATGCACAGTTAGTGCTTTGCTTTTTATATTATTAAATGGTGTAAAATCTAAAGTTTACAATATAGCCAATCCAAATTAAATAACAACAATAGCTCAATATGCTCAAATCTTAACAAATATAGCCAATGTAAATCTTAAATTTGAATTACCAAATGAGATAGAACTAAAAGGATATTCTAAACAAGCAGATTCCGTTTTATCAGCTCAAAAGCTAATTAATATAGGATGGAGTCCACTATATGACATAAATATTGGCTTAGAAAATACTTTTAAAATAAAAAAGGAATTAGATTTTTAAAGAGCTAAAAGAGCAAGTTTTTAGAGTGAATCTAGATCTTGTTAAATATAATCTTGTGATATTTACTTAGGGCAATGTGTCAGCCAGAGATGGAGATTGCATTGTTATTAAGCCATCTGGCGTAGAATATGATAAAATGAAAGTTGATGATATGGTTATTTTGGATTTAGATGGAAATAAAATTGAAGGAAAACATAATCCATCTTCTGATACTCCAACTCATCTAGAGCTATATAAAGCATTTCCGAATATTAAAGGTATTACACATACTCATTCTAGCCATGCCACCTCATTTGCTCAAGCTGGTTGCGAGATAAAAGCTTTAGTACTACACATGCTGATTATTTTTATGACTCCATTCCTATTGCTCGTCATTTAAATGAAGTAGAAGCAATAGAAAATTATGAGAAAAATACTGGAAAAGCGATAATAGAAACCTTTACTAATATAGATTATATGGCAATTCCAGGTGTTTTAGTAAGAAGTCATGGAGTATTTGCTTGGGGTAAAAGTGCAAGCGATTCAGTAATACCATTTGAAGAAAGAATAGAGATAGTAAGAAATATAAAATATGTAGATGCTGCAATACCACAAGAGGAACTAGATAAGTTTAAAATGTGGGAGAAGCTACATTTTGATGTTCTTTTTGTTGGTGATGATTGGTTTAATGCTCCAAGTTGGAAAGAGATGGAGGCTAAATTTAATGAAGTTGACGTTCGGATTGTCTATTTTCCATATACCAAAGGCACCAGTTCTACAATTTTAAATGATACGCTTATAAAGTTAAGAGAGCAATAGTCGATAGATTAGTTAGAATATAACTTTAAGCATTAGATAAACAAAATCTGTTTATCTAATTGCTATTATAAATCTACCACAACCTTAGCAGCGATTGCTAGTTGATATAGAATTTGAGTTAAGATACTTGTAGCTTGAAGAGTTTTGCCTTCTACCTTTGGTAATACCAAAATTGAATCTCCAGGATAGACATTCTCGCCACTTGAAGCTCTAAATTTACCAGCTTTGCCATTAGCTGCAACAAGTATAACTCTACTACTATCGGCCCTAGCGCTTAGATCTCCTGCCATCTCGATATAATCTTCTATATCAGAATCAGCCACATGAGTAAACGCCCCTGGCATAGAAACTTCGCCTTGGACAATTACTATATTATCCTTAGTTGGGATATATATCGTATCATCTTCTTGCAAAACAATCTGATTTATATCATCTTTATTGCTAATTACTACTTGACCTTTTGGTTCAACCTGCCTAGCACGCTCTATAAACTCCAAAATAGATTTAGCTTCAGCAGATCTGATTTGAGCTTCTTGCGTAGTAGCTGATGATGTCGTAAGAGCGATAGACTCTAGCTCCCTTAGATGTGAATCTATAAGATTTTTTTGCATTTTTGCTACACTTTTTCTAAAAAGCTGAATAGCATCTACATTAGACTGCGCATTAAATCCAATCTTTTCCATAAGCTCGCCAAGCGTAGTCCCTTTAGGTACAACAATCGCACGAGCTCCGCTATGTTCGCCATCTATATTTATACGCACTTCAGTTGCAGCATGGTCAGTCATAAACTCCACAGCATCTCCAGCCCTTAACTTCACAGAATCAAATTTTGTTAAAGGATAACTAGTAATTTGAATTTGGCTATTATTATAGCTTTTTACTATAGCTTGGGTTACTACTGGCTTAATTCCTGCTAGTCTTGCTAGCTCTTTTAGGCTCATTGAGTTATTTTTAGCCTCAAATCTATATGAGCGTAGCACTTCTCCACTAGCACTCATATATGCTCCCACACTACCAACCAAGATCACATCGCCATTTTTTAAAGCAAACATCTCAATCTTGCCATCGACCATAAAATCATACAGATCTATACTCTTATATGGCTGGTTATTTCGCACTACAGTAATATTGCGAAAGCTTCCATATTGTGGATTTATACCGCCAGCTTTATCTATAAACTGTATAAGAGAATCTGAACTAAGCCCTTGATAAAGGCCTGGCTTATTTACATTACCAGTAACAAATATAGATACATTTTGATAAATTCCCATATCAGCATATACATGCACATTCTCTTTAAATACTCTTTTTACACTTTTTGAGATAACTGCTACTAAATTTGAATTTTTCACACCAAGAAGCTTAATAACCCCAACTTTTGGTAAAAATATATTACCTTGTGAATCGATAGTAAGCTGCTGTTCAAACTCATATGCGCCCCACAACTTAACATTTACAATATCGCCAATAGCCAAAATATAATCAGGATTATAAATATGCTGGCTTACCATTGTAAAGTTGCCATTAAATAAATTTTCACCAAAAACCATTTGAATTGGCTCTGTGGCACTTATAGTGAGATTGGCATCTTGTGGGATTAGCGCAGCTTGAGATTGCGAGTTTGCAATTTGAGCTTGAGAATTTACCGTAGCTGAATTGACTGAATTTATAGAACTAACAGGTACAATTGCTATTGCTGCAGTAGCAAAAATAGTCAAAATTGATAATATTTTTTTCATTTTTTAATCTTTCAAATTTCAAATACTAAGTGCTAAATTCTACTTAAAATCAAGTAATAAAGAGCTTAAAATTATCTTTTTACATATTTACATATCTAAATTAAATTTTTATTATTTTTTCTTTATACCTATTGTCTGCTCATTTAGCCTTCTTGAGAGCATTAGATCGATAATTGGTTGCTCTCTTTTATTGGCTCTTTGGCAGTGGTTTTTTTGAAATTTATCGGTGATGAAAATAACAATTTTAGCCCATCTTTTATGACGCATTCTCCATGCGTGACTAGAGACTGACTCCCATGCATATCCATTAAATACAGCTGCATTGACAAAGTGATCAAGCGCTCTAACTGCCTGTCTAGCACGAGCTGGATTACCAAAAGTCCCTACAATAGCAATATAGATATAACCCACTACAGCTAGTGGGACAAGTACGCATAAAAGCACCGTCCCAGCTAACTTCTCTTTAAATCTCAAACTTGCTACCTTTTGCTCATCTTAATCATCATTCCATTGGCTGAGCGAACTGTGAGCCTACCGACAACATCAGGGATAAACCCATCTTTTAGCTCCAACTTAAATTCGCGTAAAATATTAGCTAAAATTATGATCGCCTCTTGCATAGCAAAGCCTTGTCCGATACAAATTCGCTCACCTAACCCAAATGGCATATATTTTTCTTTTGGAATATTTTCATTATGTCTATCTGGTCTAAACTCATGTGGAGCATCCCAAAAATCATCATGCCTATGAATTAGCCATGGTGCAACGACAACTCCTGATCCTTTTTGCAGCACCTTATCTCGTATTTTAGCCTCGCCCTTGCTTTGACGAGCAAAAAATCCAACTGGCGGATATAGTCTTAGAGCTTCTTTAAAGACATTAGTTAAATACTTCATCTCTTTAATATCTGAAATGCTAAATTTGCCATCTTTATTAATGCTAATTATCTCATTATATGCTTTTTGCTGAGCGTCTTGATCAAGGCTTAAACAGTATAGAGTCCATGTTAGAGAGCTTGCTGTTGTCTCATGGCCTGCTAAAAATAGCATTGATACTTGATCTAAAATCTCTTCAAAACTAAAACGCTCCCCGCTACTAGCATCTACTGTATGTAAAAGCGATGAGAGAATATCACAATATGTATCGCTCTCATAATTTTCATATCTAGGTTTAATGATATCTGAAAGACTCTTTCTAATTACAGCTCCAGCTTTCATTCTTTTATTTTCTCCAAGAATATTTGAAAGCCATTGTGGCACACAAAAAAACTTTCTAATAGCTGTTCTAGCAGTCTCTTCTTGAAATGTTACAAATGCATGCAATATCTCTTTGCCTTTTATCTCATCTAGCTTAGAACTCATAATAGTACGAAATATTACATCTGCAGTTACAAATGTCATATGCTCATCAACCTCAACAATAGTTCCATCAGAATATTTTCTAAATCTATCCATCATATCAGCAGCCGCACTACTCATCAGATCAAAAACTTTACTAATCCTAGTCATCTCAAAGCTAGGTCGCAAAAGCTCTCTTTGCTTTTTCCACACCTCGCCATTAGTAGTAAAAATACTAACGCCCAAAAGGGGCTTTAAAAGCTCATGGAGCATATCGCTTTTTGGGAATTCCTTGACATTATCTACCATAATTTTACGAACTTCTTTAGGATCATTTACCACAAAAAGATCAAATCCAGGCATCTTAACTCTGCCAGCTCTCATCTTATAGCTTTTTTCATATAAACCATCTAGCCACGATCTGCGCTTGAGCAAAAATGTCGTTATTAGCCCGGCTTTGCTACTATGCGGTTTTGGGTGAAATGGACAAACTCCCATAATTGACTCCTTAAAATTTCTTATCTTCAAGTTTATCGGGGTCTATGGTTAGATAAAAATAATCATACCCGCCACGAATTTGAGTTGCTTTAAGATACAAAAAATGAACTTGATACCACTTATATCTTATATTTTTGTATGTTTTTTTATCATAAATTTTAAAAAATCCAACTGATATTAGCTTTGGCGATTTAGCATTTTGCCTTAAAAGCTTGATATAATCTACCTTAAAAAAGCATGCTCCATCAATCTTAGAGCTAAAATCCAGCCAGGTGATGCCAGAATTTGCTACTATCTCAAGCTCTTTTTTGAATTTATCTGCGTATTTATGAAATGATACAAGCGGGATACATCCGCCTATTAAAACAAGCTTTAAATTTGATATATTTAGCCCTTCAATCTTGCTTTTTTCTATCACTCTTGCCACGCTACTAATAGCTATAATCGCCCCAACGCTATGCGCTACTATCATCACTTCGTCATTGGTATTTTGGTTATTTTTTAAGCTTTTTATAATCTCATTAGCAAAGCTCTCATTTCTCTCATTAATGCCTTTAATCTCGCTTCTAGCATATTTATAACAAAATCTATAAATGCTAAGTAGCCAAAACATCCCCGCATTCATCCCTAGATAGAATATCCCTTTAGTAGCTAGATAAAAGAGTAAAATAGAACAAATGATCCACAAAATATAATTTTGGATAAAATAGCTAAGCCCGTAGCAAAAAAATCCCGTCAAAAAATATGACAACAATATAAAAACTATAGGATAATATCCAGCAATCAATTGAGTGCGTGAGTATCTAGCTACCATATAGACAGCGCCGGATATAGGGTAATTAAAGAGCGCCACAAATAAAGCCCCAAAAACTTCAAAAAATCTTTTACAGAAATGCTCTTTTACTATATCATTCCAAATGAGAAAATTATATTTGGTTTTAACGCCCTTATAATCGACATTAAAATATGGTGAATCATCTATTTGGAATTTGCTTATATTTAGCTCATTTTGTTCTATTGCGCTTGTTTTATGGATATTGTTTTTAAAGATGGAGTAGTAGTATTTTGGGCTTCTAGGATCAAATCCAGCTATATAAAACACTTCTCGCACTACACCCCCCCCCTATTTTTATTTTATTAATTATGAAATTTATAAAGTGGCTATTCTAGCAAATTTAATCATAATCAATACTTAAATTAAGATTAAAAATACCCTATTAGCCTCACTATAAACTAGTTTTTAAATTTGATTTTTTCTATCCAATCATCTAAAGTTTTTTCAAATCCAATAGAGTTGCTATGATAGAATTTAATATCTTTTTGCATATATTTTTGCTCCACCCATCCGCCAAAATCATGCGGATATAGATAATCTTTTTTGGCCTCATCCGTATTGATAAGATATGGTGGCACTGGTAAGGCTGGGTTTTTAGCTATATAATCAAGTGCGAAATTTATAGCCTTGTAGCTAGAGTTGGATTTAGGCGAGCTAGCTAGATATACGGCGCATTGACTTAGGATAATTCTAGCTTCTGGATAGCCTATTTTTGATACTGCTAGCATGGTATTTGTGGCTACATTTAGGGCATTTGGATTGGCATTGCCTATATCCTCACTAGCAAAAATCACCATCCTTCTAGCCAAAAATTCAGGCTCCTCCTCAGCTGCTATGAGCCTTGCAAGATAGTATATCGCCGCATCGATATCGCTGCCCCTTAGGCTCTTTATCATCACACTTATTAGATTATAGTGAGTATCTTTGCTACTGCTACCTTCACTAAAGCTAGAGCATCTTAGGGTTTTTAAAATCTTTAAATTTATATTTTTATCCACACTTAGAGCGTATTCTAGCAAATTTAGCATACTTCTAGCATCGCCGCCACTAGAGCTGATGAGATAATCCTTAGCACTCTCATCAATCTCAAAATATACACTCTTTTGAATATCAGCTAATAAAAGCTCCAAATCCATATAAGATAGAGGTTTAAACTCAAATATCATCATCCTAGAGCGGATTCCACTACTTACAGAGAATTTGGGATTTTCGGTGGTGGCGCCAATTATAATACATTTTTTCTCTTCCATTGGGATTAAAAGCGTCTCTTGTTGGGTTTTGCTAAGGCGATGAAATTCATCGATAAATATAAGTGGCAAATATAGTGAGCCGTCAAATTTGGATATGATTTTACGGACTTCTTCACTTTTTAAATTAGCCCCATCAAGCTCGAAAAATTCATAATCCATCTCCTTAGCAATGATCTTGGCCATCGTAGTTTTACCACTTCCGGCTGTGCCGTAAAACAAGCTATGCGGGATATTTTTATTCTCTATAAATTTCGTAAAAATTTCTCTAATATCATCTTGACCTACCATTTGGCTGATTTTTGTCGGTCTAAATTTAAGGCTTAAATTCATATTTTTCCTTCTATCTATGATGGTTGAGTGAAATTATACAATAATAAAAATCTTTAAATAGCTAAATAGTAGAAAATGGATTGAAATTAGTATAAATTAGCGAAATTCAAAAGCGATTATAGCTCCAAATTTCGCAAAAAGCGTGTATAATAACGCTTAAAATTTAGTTAGTGAGAGCAGCCGCAACCGCAACCACCGCCGATAGCTTTCAATGCTGCGTCGTAGTTTGGCTCAGTTGTGATTTCGCTAACTAGCTCTTTATAAACTACAACACCATTTGGATCGATAACGAAAATAGCACGAGTTAGTAATCCAGCAAGCGGGCTACTAGCTAGCAAAACACCATACTCTTTACCGAATTTAGCACCTCTAAAATCACTAGCCACTCTTAAATTTTCGATTCCTTCAGTTGAGCAAAATCTCCCCATAGCAAATGGAAGATCTAGCGATATAACCGTAGCTTCAACATTGCTTTTGCTAGCTACTTTTTGGTTAAATGTTCTAGCTTCAGTCGCACAAACTCCTGTATCTAGGCTTGGGACTACTATTAAGACTTGGAATTTTCCACTTGCGCCGCCTACTTTTAGGCTAGATAGATCTTTAGCTACTAGTTCAACTTCTGGCGCTTTTTGGCCTACATTTACAACATTTCCTTCTAATTCTACTGCTGTACCTTTGAAAGTTACTGACATATTAAATCCTTAATTAAATTTGTAAATGCAATAATATCAAAATTAAGATAAATAAACTCTTAATATCTAAATTTAGCCTTTTTGTACAACGATTGTCCCAGCTAAAAGATCATGTAAATTTCGCTTATCCTTTCTAAAAAAGCAAAAAAATGATCCCCCTATAATAAAGGTAGTTATAAAGAAAAAGTATCTAAGAATATAAATAAGCAAATTAGCCTTTTTGCCATTTAACCCTACTAAATATATGCCTTGAGCTCTATATCCTGGACTTTGTGCTTTAAAAGCAAAAAACATAGACTGAATAACACCAAAAACTAACCAAACCAAAAATATAGCTAGTTGATTGCTTTGAAATTCATCTTTGCCGCTTAAAACTACATAAGTCATTATATACAAAAGAGGGGCAGCGATAAAGAACATATCCATAATAAATGCCTTTATCCTGCTAAAAATATTTGCGGCTATAGCCTTACTCATGCGTTGCCACGGCTCCCAGGCTTGAATGCTTTTGAGCCATTTTTACACAATGGACAAGACTCTGGTGAGTAAATTTCAAATTCAAAATTACCAAGAGCAAAAAGCGGTTTATCAATTGGCAATTTACAGCTATCTTTTCTCTCATTATTTAATCCACTAACAGAGCAAAATCCACGATTTGCAAGCGCCGCAAATCCCACTACAACGCCACCTAAACTCTCAATAATCTTAGCACTTTCTAAGGCTGAGCCTCCAGTAGTTATTATATCTTCGCATATTATAAATCTCTCGCCCTCTTTTACGCTAAATCCACGTCTAAGGCTCATCACGCTATCAACTCTTTCAGTAAAAATAAATCTTTTTTTACCAGCTCTAGCTAGCTCATATCCAGCTAAAATTCCACCAAGCGCAGGCGAACAAACACTATCAAATTCAACCCCAGCCTCAGCAATTTTAGCAAATAACTTATCGCACAAAACGCCTGTTAAAATCGGATCTTCTAAAACCTTTGCACTTTGTAGATAAAATTGTGAGTGGTTACCACTACTTAGTAAAAAATGTCCCTCTAAATATGCTCCAGCATCTTTGTAAATTTGTTCTAAATTCATATCAAACCTTTAAAAGTTCAGCTTCTTTATCTTTTACTATTTGATCTACTTTGGTGATATAATTATCGGTAATTTTTTGTACCTCATCATAGCCTTTTTTAATCTCATCTTCGCTTAGAGTTTTATCTTTTTCTATTTTTTTGATATCATCATTAGCATCTTTGCGAATGTTTCTAATAGCTACTTTTGCTTTTTCGCCCATCGCTTTTGCCTCTTTGGCATTTTTTTGACGATCTTCAGTTGTCATAGGGGGGAAAAATAGCTTAACACTCTCGCCATCGTTATTTGGATTTACGCCAATATTTGCAGCTTGGATAGCCGTAGTGATAGTTTTTAGCATAGATTTTTCCCATGGAGTGATGGTAATTGTGCTAGCATCAGTAGCCAAAACGGTGGCAACTTGATTTAATGGAGTAGAGCTTCCATAGTAATCTACATGTACATGATCTAAGATATTAATACTTACCTTACCTGTGCGAAGTGTTGCAAAATCACGCTTTAGAGCCTCTAGCGCTTTGTCGTTGTGTAGTTTTTGGTTGTTGTAAATTTCATTTAGCATATCTATCCTTTTAGTTGGCTGTTGTGTTATTTTCAGCTGTTGATGCCGCTGGTGCTGTAGGTATTATGTTGGTATTTGGGGCTTGCGGTGCTTGGATTGAGTCAAATTTAGCACTATCAACTACAGAATCACGCAAAGATTGATTATATGTATATCCAAGGGCTATGGTATTAATAACAAACAAAAACCCCATAAAAAATGTAAATTTAGCTAAAAATCCAGCTGGACCCTTAGCGCCAAATAGACTCTCATTACTTCCGCTATAAGCTCCAAGACCCATAGAAGCACTCTTTTGTAGTAATATGACAATAGTCAAAATCACTGCTAGCAAAACTTGTATAATAAGAAGAATTGAACTCACGAGTATCCTTTGATTGGTGTAATTAGCTCGTGATTATAGCAAAAAAAGTTAAAAATTTAGTTAAGCCACCACAGCGGTGGCTCTGATTATTCTCGGTTAAATATACCAAGAAGATTAAGAAGAGAGATAAATAAATTTAAAATATCAAGATACAACGAAACTGCAGCAAGCACAGGGCTATCATATCCGCCACGCAAAATCATCTGAGTATCATATAAGATATATGCGCTAAATAGTATCGCACCAACTGCTGAAATGATAGTAGCTAACATTGTGCTTTGAAAAAATAAATTTAAAAGCCCAGCTACGACAATTACAATTAGTGTGATAAATAGCATTTTACCCATTGATGAAAAATCACGCTTAGTATTAAAAGCAAAAATTGTTAACCCACCAAAAGCCACAGTAGTCATCAAAAATGCTTGAGTGATGATATGCCCCATACCAGCACCGATATAGGTATTAAGCACTGGGCCAAGAGTAAGACCGCTTACAAATGTAAATCCAAATAGCAAAAATAGAGCTAGAGTTGGATTTTTGCGTGTAAAAAATAGCCCAAAAAGCATTCCAAGCTCAAGGATTAAAAGCATCCAACTAAAGCTTTTAACATAATCAACGCCGATATATGCACCCACAGTTGCCGCTAGAAGCGAAGCACTAAGAAGCTGATAAGTTTGCTTGACAAAAGTCGCTCTAGCGCTAAAAGATTGCTCACTCTCATAAGTGCGACTAAACTCATTTTGTTGCGATGAGAGATTTCTATTATATAGACTCATTTTTCCTCCAATTTAAATTTGCGTATAAGTCTAGCAAAATAAATTTAACACTAAATAAAAATTTAAAAATATCTCACTCTACCCAGCTTAAAATGAATATCTAGCATTTAAGTTTACAGCTAAGTCTGTATCATAATCACCAAATGCAGATTTTTCTAAAGTTAAGCCAATTCTTAAATTCTCACTAGCTACCATATTTAGACCCAAATTCATAAGCATTCTAGAGTCTTTATTATTGTTTTTAGCGCTATCGCCATCTATTATAATCTCAGCATTTTTTACCATCTCCCATTGATAGCTAAGCCCACCAAGCGCATAAGCCCTAATCTTGCCTAGCCAAACCTCTCTAGCAAAGTTAAATCCAGCCCTACCAACTAGCAAATCAGAGTCTTTAATCTCCATTTCAAATCCATTGCTATTTAGAGTTGCGCCACTAGTGTTGAGATAGACAAACTCGGCTTGAGGCTCGATATAAAAATTATTAAAATCAAATCTATATCCAAATTCTCCACCTAGATAAAGTGAGTTTGTATTATAATCTGTATCCAAAAAGCTCAAACTCATATTTGGGAAGTTATAATCCATTTTATGGTTATTTCTTGTGTATTTTGCGATGGCATCCACATACCAGCCATTATCAAATACTCCAGAGATATAAAATCCACCGCCGATTGTTTTGACATCGCCTTTTGCGTTATCGCCATCTATATCGCTACTTGTGTGAGTTACTGTAATACCGCTAAAAATAGAGCCGCTTGAAATTTGACTTTGTTTATCAAAACCAGCTTGAACATGGGTAAATTTATTTTCAAATCCATCACTACTGCCCTGTCCGCCCAAAATCCTAGCCCAGCTACCAGCAGTTGCGTTAATGCCTCTTAGCTCACCCATCCTTTTATTTAGGTTATTGATATCGGCGTAGTTTATATCCATACTTAGCTTAGAAGCGTCGTTGGCTTCTTTTAAAGCTGCTTGGTTTGTAGATTTGGTTATCTCTATGCCACCATTATCATTTTTGGTAATTTTGTAATTAACCAAGCCTCTATTCATTACAAGCGGAGTGCTTAAATTTGGGTTATATAAGGCTATATCTTTGCCGTTTTTTTGGATTTTATATATGGTTGTATCACCTATTGTTTCTAAGGCTAGATTAAGCTCACTATGTTTATTTACCTCATTTTGGACAGATTGAGTAATTAAATTTGTGGTATTTTCGCTAGAGACACCGCCTTGATTATTTGAATTTCCTGAATTTCCAGTGTTGCTTGAATTTCCGTTATTGCTTTGGTTGCCGTTATTTTGGCTACCTGAATTTTCAGTATTTCCAGAATTTTCGGTGTTGCTTGAGCCTTGATTGTTGGAATTTTGATTGCCGTTATTTTGGCTACCTGAATTTTCAGTATTTCCAGAATTTTCGGTGTTGCTTGAGCCTTGATTGTTGGAATTTTGATTGCCGTTATTATTTGAGCCTTGGTTATTTGAATTTCCGGTGTTGTTGTTACCATTTTCTGGAGTTGTGCTACCACTACCGGTATTACCTTGATTTGTGTTTTGATTACCAGTAGAGCCTTGATTATTTGAATTTCCTGAATTTTCGGTGTTGCTTGAATTTCCGCTGTTGCTTTGGTTGCCGTTATTTTGGCTACCTGAATTTTCAGTATTTCCAGAATTTTCGGTGTTGCTTGAGCCTTGATTGCCTTCATTAGTTGAAATTCCGCAAGCCCACTCACTACCAGGTAAAACGCTCAATAAGCAATCTTTTCTATTAGAGCTATCTACATATGTGCCGTTATTTCTAGCTTCATCTATGCTTAGATATGTAATACTATAAATCTCATAAAGATCGGTGACATAAGTATTAGTGCTAGATACATAATAGCTATAAAGAAAGCGGAAAGTTTCATTGCCCTTATTATCAGGGGCGTAGTTGCCTATAACCTCTCTTAAAGTGAGTTGGCCAGCCTTATCTTTGACAGAGTCGCTCACATAGCCTTTTTTGATCTTGCCAGTTTTCTCATCGACTTCAATCCCCCAAAGCGTAACCGTGTGAGTATCATCAGTAAGCGCAGCTACGACCTTGCCTGTTTGGAAGTTTTCTATCAAAGATTTTGTGATACCTTCACTTTGATAGTTATATCTCTCAGTCCAAAATGGCGCTCCACTAATCTTGGTTGGACCATACTCTCTTTCTAAATATGTTGGGTTGTTGTTGTTTTCGTAGATTTTGATATTTGGCGAAAACTCTTCAAGATAGTAGATCATCCCACGATACGGCTGTAATCCGCCTTGAATATGTGGATATTTCTGATAAAACCAATCCGTGATAGCTTCATTACCTTGCGGTGCGCCTTCTTTTAAATTTAGTTCAATGCCTACATTTTGTTGCCACCAGCCAAGAGTGTTACCAGCTACGGCGCCCCAGCATTGATTTGGATACTGCAAATACGCACTCCAACCACTATTTATACTCACGCCACTAGCCCAAAACTGATTCGCTGATAGAGATGAGCAAGTACATGCTAAAATAATGATTTTTGAAACTTTAGAATTCATCGTACCCCCCCCTTTTTTTTTCAATTTAAATATATTTATTTTGGATCTTTACATTCTAACATAAAAAAACAAAACATAAAATAAATTTAATATGCGATAAAGATTTAAGTGAATTTGATTTTAGTTAATAGAAATTTAGAACAAATTTGGTGAAATTTTTAAAAATTTAGCTTGCAATAATAAAAACTACGCCAAATTTGTCATTGTAAGCCTTGCATGATAAAACATATTTTCTAAATTTATTTTATATATTAGATTTATCTTTATTTTTATGTTCTTTTTTAATTTTCATAGCTTCAAATATAAATTTAATATATCCACCTTTATACCAGTTTTTATTAGCTTTTATTAGAGCCTGACCTAGTTTATAGATTAGGTGATTTTTAACTTTTATGGCTTTTTGGTAGCTAGTTTCTAACTCTTTGATTTTATCTTTTAGAATTTTATTTTCTGCTTCTAGCGATAGCTGCATAGACGGCTGAATTTGTGGCGTATTTTTGTTTAATTGTGATAAGATTTGAGCCTCTGTTTTTTTAATAATTTGCGGTGTTAGAACACTATCAATATGTTTAACAATATTTTGGTAATTAGTTTCTAGCTCTTTGATTTTATCTTTTAGAATTTTATTTTCTACTTCTAGCGATAGCTGCATAGATGGCTGAATTTGTGGCGTATTTTTGTTTAATTGTGATAAGATTTGTGCCTCAGTTTTTTTAATAATTTGTGGTGTTAGAACACTATCGATATGTTTAACAATATTTGGGTAAAGACGACTAATATACTCATCTATAAACTCCATAGAATCTTTAAAAAATACTAGATTTGGTATCAGATAAGAGCGATCTATATCTTTATCAATCTCTATATCTATATCGGTCGGGATAACGCTTAAATCAAACAGCTTCATCTTTGGGTTTGGTTTGCATAAGAAAAAGGCAATTAGGTCGAAATATGGGAGAGATATTGAATTTGGAAGCCAACTTTGTGCCGCTTCATGGAATTCAGTATTTGGCAAATTTTCATCATTAAATTTAATTATAAGACTGCTATCAATTAGCGGCTCAGCTTGAATTTCGCAAAGCGTGTTTAATTTTGAAGTTGACTTAACAATATTTTGATTTATATTTTTTAAATGAATTGAGCCGCAATGTGTAATAAGGGCATTCCATTTTAGCTTCGTAATCTCTCCATTATTTTCTAAATTCCAGCTATGCATTCCAATAATTTGCCAGCCTTTATATCCGTCAATAATCAAACTATTATCTTTATCTAATCTATAAATCACTTCATCAAAAACCGAATTCTTAGCATTAAATATTTTAAAATTACCATTTCTTTGCATATTTTCCGGTGTTACTATTTTAAATTCAGGTAAATTAATATCTAAATTTTTATTTGAAACTTTAAAATAATCAACATTTTTAGCAATCTCTTTGCCAACATATCTATTTACTACGGCTAACTGATGAGCATCAAATTTATTTCCAAACTCGACCATCTCATTATCTTGATAGTAGTTTTGTATATCAACAATATTCAACCCATAATAATTAGCCAAAAATCTATGCATATTGATAACTATTTGAAAATTTTTAGTCCTCCTATATGGCAACAATAATATACAAACTGGCTTTTTAAACTCATACAGAGTTGCATATAAATATTGCAAATTTTTAAATATTATATCTAAAGATAGATTTTCCTTTGAATAATTATGCCTAATAAGTTCATTAATTACAGATTCAGTTATTATTAAATCAGCATTTTTGATAGCTTCTTGATTTTTTGGCCTATATATCTCATATAGATTTTGAAGGCTTGTTGTACCTCCTCAAGCTAAATTTGTCACATTTGCATACTCTTTTAACGCTTTTTGCAAGCCATTTACCATTACAGAGTTACTACCACCTAGTAAAAGGATATTTTTCATTTAATTAATTTCCTAAATTCGATTTGCAATCGGCAGGATATCAAAAAAAACGAGATTAGAAAAATTTATTTATTTAATATTATATTTATATAAATTATTTTATTGTAAATTTCAGTTTTTGATGTAGCTCTAAATTTAAGACTTATATGAATTGACATTCAAATAAAAAAATAAAACAATCTTTTTAAATAACTTTATACTGATAAAAATCATTATTATTTTTATACTTTTCTAATTACAAGCATTAAATTTATTATCAATAATATTTATTTTATCAGATTTCTTATACAATTCAAAGTAGGTTAGTTATTGTTAGCAGTTTTATTAAAATATAGATAATTGCCGCTTTTAGTTTGAGATATGATAATTTTATTTTCATTATCGTTTTTGACTACTTTGTAGTTTTGAGATGTTTTTTCTTTATCATAATAGTATCCATTGTTAATTAAAATTCTATCAAGTGATAATTTTTTAATATCTTGTTTTACATTTTCATCCATATTATTTATCCTTCAATTATTAAAAAGATAGAGTTTAAGAAAAATTAGTAAATAATAATGATATAATTGCGTTATAGGGATATGCCATAGGGTGGCACCCCTACGGCATATCATATCTCCATAGAAAGGAGAGCATGTATGTTAAAAATTGCATTCATCGTAATTATACTACTTTGTATAATTGTTGTCAAGACTTATTAAGTCTTGCCCCACGAAAGTGGGGATACAATCCCCCTATGGCTAGATCATTTATACTACTCTTGCTTTACTTATAACTTCAACAAGTTTTTGGTATTTTTACTTTTTTATAGTAATACTCTTCTTTTACATGGAAAGTTCTAAGATTATCATTGCTTCTAAAAAATCTTTCACCACTCATAAATCCTTTACTATCACAATCATAAGAGTAACTTCTTGTCTCATAGTATCTATCATTAGGATTGAATTTGCATTATATAAAACAAGACAGCATTTGCAAGCATTATATTTTCTAAAAAGATGAGCCACTTTGAGTCAGCTACAAAATACTTGGTCATAAAGGTTTAAATGAAACATATAAATCATATGCAAAGTACTTACCAAAAAATACTACAAATATAGCAGTATTTTTGTAAAAACACTAAAACATCTAAACTTAACAACTTATAATAATAAAATATCCAAGAATTAATAAATTAGTTAAAAGATATAAAGTAAAAAGCGATTTATACCATTTCATCTATTAAGGTAAAAACAAATAAATACTAAAACTACAGATTAATAAATATAAGATATAAAGAATAAAAACAAAGCTCGCAGCAACCTACTTTTCCAACATCCCAGTAAGGGAGAGTATCATCGGCCATGAAAAGCTTAGCTTCTTGGTTCGAGATGGAGCAAGGCGTTTCCTAATCATGTATAGCCACGAGCAGTGTTAAATAAAATATCATATCAGAAAAGATGATATCTTATTTAACACTGCTTAGAGTATTAAAGCTAAAAATCACTAAGTTTAATATCTAAAAATATTTAAAAAACCTAAAAGGATTATATTTTATCCTTAACAAGGAAGTGATGCTTATAAGATAAGCAAACGAGCTATTAGTACTGGTCAGCTAAAGGACTCTCATCCATTACACATCCAGCCTATCAAACTAGTAGTCTACTAGAGCTCTTAAAAGAAGATTCATCTTGGAGTTGGCTTCGAGCTTAGATGCTTTCAGCTCTTATCACATCCCAGCTTAGCTACTCAGCGATGCTCTTGGCAGAACAACTGATACACCAGTGGCTGGTTCAACCCGGTCCTCTCGTACTAGGGTCAACTCTCCTCAATCTTCTTACGCCCACGGCAGATAGGGACCGAACTGTCTCACGACGTTCTGAACCCAGCTCGCGTACCGCTTTAAATGGCGAACAGCCATACCCTTGGGACCTGCTCCAGCCCCAGGATGCGATGAGCCGACATCGAGGTGCCAAACCTCCCCGTCGATGTGAGCTCTTGGGGGAGATCAGCCTGTTATCCCCGGGGTACCTTTTATCCTTTGAGCGATGGCCCTTCCACACAGAACCACCGGATCACTAAGACCGACTTTCGTCTCTGCTTGACATGTACGTCTCGCAGTTAAGCTGGCTTATGCCTTTATACTCTACGAACGATTTCCAACCGTTCTGAGCCAACCTTTGTAAGCCTCCGTTACACTTTGGGAGGCGACCGCCCCAGTCAAACTACCCACCAGACATTGTCCTACCTAAGGATAACTTAGGCTAGTTAGCTACCCAAATAAAGAAGAGTGGTATCTCAACAATGGCTCACCATAAACCAGAGTCTATGGATCAAAGCCTCCCACCTATCCTGCGCATCTTTATCCAAATAGCAGTGTCAAGCTGTAGTAAAGGTCCACGGGGTCTCTCCGTCTTGCCGCGGGTAGGAGGAATTTTCACCTCCACTACAATTTCACTGGATCCCTCTTTGAGACAGCTCCCATCTCGTTACGCCATTCATGCAGGTCGGTATTTAACCGACAAGGAATTTCGCTACCTTAGGACCGTTATAGTTACGGCCGCCGTTTACTCGGGCTTCGATCAAGAGCTTCGCTAATGCTAACCCCATCAATTAACCTTCGAGCACCGGGCAGGCGTCACACCCTATACATCCTCTTACGAGTTAGCAGAGTGCTGTGTTTATGGTAAACAGTCGGGAGGGACTCTTTGTTGTAACCTTCTTTGCTTTGGGAGTAAATCTTAATACAAAGTTAGGCACACCTTATACCGAAGATACGGTGCTATTTTGCAGAGTTCCTTAAAGAGAGTTCTTCCACGCGCCTTAGAATACTCATCCCACCCACCTGTGTCGGTTTACGGTACGGGCAATTATTACTAAACTTAGAAACTTTTCTTGGCTCGATAGTATCATGGATTCTCCATCTACTCCGAAGAGCGTCAAGAGCCTTTGAGGTCTCGGATAGAGAGTTACGGATTTGCCTATAACTCAACCTACGCCCTTAGACTAGCACTTCCATCCGCTAGCTCCATTAACTTTAAGCGTCCTTCCATCGCACATAATAATTGGTATTGGAATATTAACCAATTTTCCATCGCATACCCCTTTCGGACTTTGCTTAGGACCCGACTAACCCTACGATGACGAGCATCGCGTAGGAAACCTTGGGTTTACGGCGAAGGGGATTCTCACCCCTTTTATCGCTACTCATGCCTGCATGCTCACTTCTATCCGCTCCAGCACTCCTTACCGGTATACCTTCAACGCTGAATAGAACGCTCTCCTACCACTTGCACTTAATTCTAATTACTTCTAATTATTTAGCTAAACTATTTTCTCATAATTTAATTTATACGAATGCAATTAAATTATGAGAAATATAACTTAAAAGCTCATAGCTAAATTTATAATTAGAATTAAGTGCAAGTCTAAAGCTTCGGTACTCATTTTAGCCCCGTTATATTTTCCGCGCAGAATCACTAGACCAGTGAGCTATTACGCTTTCTTTAAAGGATGGCTGCTTCTAAGCCAACCTCCTGGTTGTTTCAGTAACTCCACATCGTTTTCCACTTAAATGAGATTTAGGGACCTTAGCTGTTAGTCTGGGTTGTTCCCCTCTCGACGACGGATTTTATCACTCGCCGCCTGACTGCTGTGATTACACTTTGCGCATTCGGAGTTTGATAGGGTTTGGTACATTGGTGTATGCCCTAGCCCATTCAGTGCTCTACCTCACAAAGTTACTACACAACGCTATACCTAAATATATTTCGGAGAGAACCAGCTATCACGATGTTTGATTGGCCTTTCACCCCTATCCACAAGTCATCAGGAGCCTTTTCAACGGCCGTCTGTTCGGTCCTCCACTGGCTCTTACACCAGTTTCAACCTGCTCATGGATAGATCACATCGTTTCGGGTCTGCAGCATCTGACTATACGCCCTATTAAGACTCGCTTTCGCTACGGCTCCGGGTTTCCTTAACCTCGCCAGACACCACAACTCGCAGGCTCATTATGCAAAAGGCAGTCCATCACCCTGATAAATCATAGGGCTCTGAATGATTGTAAGCAAATGGTTTCAGGTTCTATTTCACTCTGATCACCTCAGTTCTTTTCACCTTTCCCTCACGGTACTTGTGCACTATCGGTCTAGTAGTAGTATTTAGGGTTGGATAGTGGTCTACCCAGCTTCAGACAGGATTACACGTGTCCCGCCCTACTCAGGATACTGCTAAGTATAAACGCACTTTCATATACGGGAGTATCACCCTCTATGCTTAAGCTTTCCAACTTATTCTATTAGATTGTTTAAGTCTATATTGCAGTCCTACAACCCCACTAGCAAGCTAGTGGTTTGCCCTCTTACGCTTTCGCTCGCCGCTACTAGCGTAATCTCGTTTGATTTCTTTTCCTGTTGGTACTAAGATGTTTCAATTCCCAACGTTCGCTCCGCATTGCGGTAGTATATATCACTATATACTGGGTTGCCCCATTCAGAAATTCCCGGATCAAAGCCCCTTGACGGCTCCCCGAGACTTATCGCAGCCTGGCACGTCTTTCATCGCCTCTACTAGCCAAGGCATCCACCATTTGCTCTTAGTAGCTTACCTTTTTTAATTAGATTATTGATATTCTAATTCGCATCACTTCCTTGTTAAAGATAAAGTCTAGTAGATATAAATTAAATAGATAAATATAAAAATAAACTATTTAATTATTTAAGAATTAATTACTTAATTCTTGTTAATCTGTTTAGATTTATAGTATTTGAATTTAAATTTAATAAGACGGAAAGTATTAACTACTATTAAGTAAGTTTTAAAGCTTAATAGCTTGTGAAGTTAATATTTATAAACTATATCTTTTATATTATTGGGATAACAGTGTTTGATATAGAATATTTGAAATTAAACTAAATTCAAAGCTCTAACAAGTCCTGTAAAATTGTTTTAAATATTAAAACTTGATTGTGACTTTTAACAATGGTAATTTAAGTAACTTTAGACTAAAGTCTAATCAGAAAGTTTAATATAAACTCTCTGATTAGACTTTGATTAATAAATTTCTATTATTCCTATCTTTTAAATTTAAACTATGGTGGAGAATAGCGGGATCGAACCGCTGACCTCCTGCGTGCAAAGCAGGCGCTCTCCCAGCTGAGCTAATTCCCCTTGTCAATCTCTCAAACCTAAACAAGTGTGATTGAGACTCCTCTTAAGCGATAATTGTGAGATTATCACTTTGTACTCTAGAAAGGAGGTGATCCAACCGCAGGTTCTCCTACGGTTACCTTGTTACGACTTCACCCCAGTCGCTGATTCCACTGTGGGCGGTAGCTAGTTTAGCATTCCGACTTCGAGTGAAATCAACTCCCATGGTGTGACGGGCGGTGAGTACAAGACCCGGGAACGTATTCACCGTAGCATGGCTGATCTACGATTACTAGCGATTCCGGCTTCATGCTCTCGAGTTGCAGAGAACAATCCGAACTGGGACATATTTTATAGATTTGCTCCATCTCACGATATTGCATCTCATTGTATATGCCATTGTAGCACGTGTGTCGCCCTGGGCATAAGGGCCATGATGACTTGACGTCGTCCACACCTTCCTCCTCCTTACGAAGGCAGTATATTTAGAGTGCTCAGCCAAACTGTTAGCAACTAAATACGTGGGTTGCGCTCGTTGCCGGACTTAACCGAACATCTCACGACACGAGCTGACGACAGCCGTGCAGCACCTGTCACTAAGTTCTAGCAAGCTAGCACCCTCGTATCTCTACAAGGTTCTTAGGATATCAAGCCCAGGTAAGGTTCTTCGCGTATCTTCGAATTAAACCACATGCTCCACCGCTTGTGCGGGTCCCCGTCTATTCCTTTGAGTTTTAATCTTGCGACCGTACTCCCCAGGCGGTATACTTAATCCGTTAGGTGCATTACTGCCATGACTAGCATAGCAACAACTAGTATACATCGTTTAGGGCGTGGACTACCAGGGTATCTAATCCTGTTTGCTCCCCACGCTTTCACGCATTAGCGTCAGTTGAGTTCTAGCAGATCGCCTTCGCAATGGGTATTCCTGGTGATCTCTACGGATTTTACCCCTACACCACCAATTCCATCTGCCTCTCCCTCACTCTAGATTATCAGTTTCTCAAGCAGTTTAATGGTTGAGCCATTAGATTTCACAAAAGACTTGATAATCCGCCTACGCGTCCTTTACGCCCAGTGATTCCGAGTAACGCTTGCACCCTCCGTATTACCGCGGCTGCTGGCACGGAGTTAGCCGGTGCTTATTCCTTAGGTACCGTCAAATTTCTTCCCTAAGAAAAGGAGTTTACGCTCCGAAAAGTGTCATCCTCCACGCGGCGTTGCTGCTTCAGGGTTTCCCCCATTGAGCAATATTCCCTACTGCTGCCTCCCGTAGGAGTCTGGACCGTGTCTCAGTTCCAGTGTGACTGATCATCCTCTCAGACCAGTTATGCGTCATAGCCTTGGTGAGCCATTACCTCACCAACTAGCTGATACAATATAGTCTCATCCTATGCCGAAAAAACTTTCCCGACTTAACTTATGTTAAGAAGGAGTATGGAGTATTAGCAGTCATTTCTAACTGTTGTCCTCCAGCATAGGGCAGATTAACTATACATTACTCACCCGTGCGCCACTAACTCATAAGAGCAAGCTCTTACTTGTCCGTTCGACTTGCATGTATTAGGCACGCCGCCAGCGTTCACTCTGAGCCAGGATCAAACTCTCCATAAAAATACTTTACAAAATAGTAAAGTAACTATTTATTATGAAGTTTTAATCTAAAAACTTTATATCTGTTATATAAGTATTGAATCTATTATAATATAATAAGATTCTGGCTCAATCGATCACTTGTTTAGATTTCAAAGATTGACTATAAAAGATAGTTTAACATTATAAAAATTAAAAAACAAAAACGATAGAGAAATGATTTAACCAAGCTTTTCAGAAGGTTAAGGTGTTTCTCAATTCGTGAGCTGGAATTATATAAGAGATATGCTTAAAA
>NZ_MJKG01000006.1:0-86857 GCF_002139545.1 Campylobacter sp. P0103
ATATGGTGAGATGAGATTAGATGGTGCTGAGGATTTTTATAGAGCTGAACTTAGTCTGCCGTGCCATCAGATGATGAGTGATGATGAAGCTAAGTTTGTTATCGCTAATTTAAATGAATTATTAGAAATTTATACTAGTAAATTGGTTTGCGGCTAAAAAATTAAGAGATAAAGCCATACTAAGATATTTAATTTCTAAAAAAGAGCGCAATAACCTTAGATGGCATTATTTTTGATCATAATAAATTAAAACTAAAACCCCAAGGGTATATAGGCCTTTGGGATTAATTTTCCATTATATCCTTAGCTTTTATTCCCATTAAATTTAATGCTACTTTTATACTAAGTGCTACAACGCTAAAAAGCTTTAGTAATTCATCTTCATTTTGACTTCCTACAACTCTATTTTCGTTATAGAATTTATGAAAACTTGCACTAAGCGATTTGAGATAATCAGGAATTTTGTGTAAACTTCTTTGGTTTAGAGCATCTTCTAAGACTTCAGGCATGGTAAGCGCTTCAAATAATAAATTCTTACCATCATCGCTTAAATTTGTAAGCGAAGCATTAGCTACATCTGCAGGAGTCTTGTTAGCTTTGGCAAAGATTTGATTTACTCTAGCGTGAGCGTAATTGATATAAAATATTGGATTTGAACTATCTTGTTTTTTAAGCTCATCAATATCAAATTCTAAGCTTGAATTGCCAGCCTTAGATATGAAAATAAATCTAAGCGCATCACTTCCAATCTCAGCTAAAATATCGCTCATTAACACTGATGTTCCAGCTCTTTTGCTCATTTTAAATGGCTTACCATCTTTTAATAAGCTTACCATCTGCATTAAAATTACCTCTAGTTTGTTCTCATCATAACCTAGAAAATTAATCGCAGCCTTTAATCTAGCGATATATCCATGGTGGTCTGCACCCCAAATGTTGATATATGTATCAAAATCATTAGCAAATTTGACATTATGATAGATAATATCACCAGCTAAATATGTTGGACGGCCGTCACTTCGTACTACTACCCTGTCACTATCATCGCCAAGTTTACTTGAAGCGATATAGGTAGTGCCATCTTTTTTATATACTTGACCGCTTTTTTCTAATTGCTCTAAAGTTTGTTCTAATTGATCATAATATGATTTTTCACTAGCCCAATTATCTATGAATATTCCAGCATCAGCTAGGTCTTTTTTGATAATTTTTAAAACTTCATCTTTGGCAAATTCGGCTAGTTCAGAGTTACGACTTGACTCAAAAATTTCTTTGCCAAATTTATCGTAAGCTTTATGCGCTAGCTCATCAATATAATCACCCCTGTAATATTTCTCAGGATACTCAACTGTCTCATTAAATAAAATCTCTTTTGCTCTAAGCGTAATAGATATGCCTAGTAGATCGATTTGATTGCCAGCATCATTGATATAATACTCAGTATGAACTCCTACGCCAATATGTCTAGCTACTCTAGCTAATGTATCGCCATAGACTGCGCCTCTTACATGGCCAATGTGTAATGGGCCTGTTGGGTTGGCACTTATATATTCTAAAAATATATTTTTAGGATTTGTAATCTCTTTTGAGCCAAATTTATCTCCACTTTTAAGTGCATCATTAGCCAAAGAATCTAAAAAATCGCCACTGAGTTTGAAATTTATATATCCATTTACGGCAGTTACTTCGTAGTTTGGCGAACTAAATTGCTGTGCCATCTGAGAAGCGATAGCTACTGGGGATTTTTTTAACTCTTTAGCTAATCCAAAAGCAAGTGGTGTAGCATAGTGAGCTAGGGTTTTATCCTTTGGTTTTTCTATTACAACTTCACGCCCTAAAATAGCGCTTATCTCATTTTTTAGAGTATCTTTAGCACTCATTAGGCACTCTTTTGAGTTTCATCTTTTTTTATTTGAGTTGTATCCTCAGTTTTTTCGATTTTTTCTAATGATGTATCATCTTCCATCTCTTTTTTAAAGCTTTTAATTCCTTTACCCATACCTTTTGCTAATTCAGGGATTTTTTTAGCACCAAAAAGCAAAACAATAATTGCTAAAACTATCAACCAGTGACTTATACTCATACTACCCATAATTTTCTCCTTAATTAAAATTTAAATTTGTTAAATTGAGCATTCGCTCCAGCTCTCTATCACATCATTTATGATAAAGCTTTGTGTTTTTGATCTCATAGAGATAAAAATTGCCTTAAGTTTTTCATATGAACTATCTAAATCATCATTGATGATAAGATAGTCATATTCGCCAATGTGAGCGATTTCGGTAGCTGCGTTAAATAACCTATTTTCAATGGTTTGCTCATCATCGCTACCACGCTTTATTAGTCGTTTTTTTAGTTCGAGTCTATCTTTTGTAGTTATAAAAACTGAGGTAATTAACTCCTTATATTGCTTCATTGCTAGATGAAAGCCTTGAACATCGATATCAAAAATTACAATTTTATCATCTTTTAGAGCTTTTTCTACTGGTTCTAGGCTAGTGCCATAATAATTTTTATGCACATTTGCCCACTCTAAAAATTTACCTTGCTCAATTCCTTGTTTAAATTCATCAGTACTAATAAAGTTATAATCAACCCCATTTTTCTCTCCAGCTCGTGGTTCTCTAGTTGTACTAGAAATAGAAAAATAAAGATTGTCAAATTCGGCCATTAAGCGTGATAATAGCGTACTTTTTCCACTTCCGCTTGGGCCGCTTATTATTAGAATTTGACCGCTCATTATCTGCCTTCAAAACTAATATTAATATTAATATTAATATCTTTTAATACATCTTTTAAGGCGCTAGTGCTAAATGCTCTTCCTAATCCCTCGCCAATTTGTGAGGCTAGAACTTGGGCTATCTCTTTTTGTTCATTTTGGCTTGGTTCTGTTTTGTTTTCTACAGCGATCTTATCTGATTGATTAACTTTTGGTTCGTTTTGGGTTTGGCTATCTTCTTTGTTATTTTCTTCATGAAGGGCTTCTTTTATAGCGGCTTCTTCTATCTCATCAATTGTGCTAGCTTCATAACTATTGCTTAAATCTTGGTTTTTCATATTATTCTCACAATCCATATTATCAATCTCATCAAGCATACTGCTTAATTTGTTTAAATTCTCAGTGTATTCAACATCTTTAATTTGGTCATTCTCGTTGGCTAGCTCATTAAAATCTTGACTTTCATCAAAATCTAAAGGCTCATTATCTTGGCTACTTTTAATATTTGCTAGATCGCTCTCAAAACCTGCTAGTTCACTCTCAAGATCATCTAGCTCATTATCAGATTTATCTCGGCCAATCTCTTCGACCAAGAATGCTGGCTTAGTTTTTTGAGTTGATTCATCCATTGATTTATCTTTAAATTCAAATTCGCTCTTTGATTCTTGTACTGGTTGAGTTTGTTCAGATTCATCAGTCGCAAACTTAGCAACCGTTTCAGGCTGGATAATTGACTCTTTATCTATCTCATCACATTCTGTAATCTCTTGTGGTATAGCAGCCAAATCTGCCACAGAGTCATCTTGAAATTTAGATTCAAGTTCTGGTTTGCCAACTGGTTTTATAGCTGATTCATCTTTTATTTCATCTTTAAATGTAGTGTCAAATTCGGCATTATCAACCTCACCATCGCCATCAGGAAGCGCATCCAATGCTGAGATATCAAGCTTGATATTCTCATATTCGCTGGTTATATCTTTAATATTTTGCTGCTTTTGTTTGTCGTTAAGTTTATTGCTTGGACTTGATTCTTGCGCTTGATTATCTAAATTATCTATTATTTGTTCATCGTTGCTTAAATCATCTAATGCCTCAATCTCACTGGCTTTATTATCTAAAGTATCAAGTTCTTTTTTATCATCTAAACTATCTATCTCATTAAGTTTGATACCTGGATTATCTAGATTTAAATCAGCATCATCTAATTCTTGAATTTGGTTATTTGTGTTGAACTGATTATCTACGCTTTTAGCTTGTGATTCATCTACTGATTTATTGAGGTTTTTATCTGTTAAATTATCTGTCTCATATTCTAAATTATCAAGTTTAGCTAGTTCATCATCTATGTTATCTAGATTAAACTCATCTGTTGCAATATTTAACTCTTTATTGTCGCTCATTAAATCATCAGTAAGATTATTAACATCTTTTGATTTATCCATTAGGCTCTCAATCTTGCCAGACTCATCATCAAGTCCTAAATCATCATCAAATTCATCCTTAGCTAGCTCAGGCTCAGCTACTTCGATTAAATTCTCAAATTGCTCAAGCTCTTGTTCTTCATGATTTTCATCATCGAATGAGCTATTTTCAAAATCATCTTGGAGTTTATTGATATCATCAGGCAATTCATCGCTATTTAAATCACTAAATACATCTATATTATCATTAGTGTGAATCTGACCAAATTCATCCCCTACTTTGATATCGCTAGGTTTAGGTTCTACTATTTTAGTTGATTTTGGAATCTCAACTAAGATTCTTTTTACTACATCAATAAAATCAGTTGGTAAAAATGGCTTTTGTAGAGTTTGGCTTTTAGCTAGATTATATTCATCAGCTCGATTTCTAGGGATTAAAAATAGCTGATTTTTTGCATATTCTAAGTAATTAATTTTACTATCATAAAGCCCGCTATCACATATAATTAAATCAGCATCATTGCTAGTTAAATACTCTAAATTATCAATCTCAGCAAAAGTATATCCAAGTTTATTTAAACTCACACTCACAAGTTTTGAAACTGCTGGATTATTATTTAGCAAAATCACCTTCATAGACTACCCCTTAAAAAATTTACACTATTTTACGCAAATTTTCATTATGTATTGCTTTATTTAGAAAAATAAACTTGGTAAATCGTTTAAAACTCTCATCATTAGTGTTGTAAATACCTTAACAATAACAGCCAAAATCGCCATTAGTACAACAAAAGCGATAGTAATTTTAATTGGAAATCCTACAACTAGTAGGTTAAATTGCGGCATGGTCTTCATAAGCATTCCAAAAATCAAATCCGACATTAGAGTAAGTGCTAAAATCGGAAATGAGATTATAAAGCCATATAAAAAGAGATTTACCATACCTTGGGAAGCGTATTTTAAGATATTTTGCTCAGGATAGAAGCCACCAAGTGGGATATATTCAAGTCCATAAGCCAAAAAATATAACACTAAATGATGCCCATCAAATAACAAAAATGCCAGTAAAACTATTAAATTTAAGATATTTGAGATTAGCGGGGCATTTATTCCGCTTTGTGGGTCAACAACTGTTGCCATTGAAAATCCCATAATCATCGATATCTGCTCACCTGCTAGTTGCACTGCGCCAAAAACAAGCATCAAAAGCACCCCAACACATAACCCAAGCATAAGTTCAGAGAGTGCTTCAAGTATAAGATACTGAACATTTATACCATCTAAATTTGCTGGCGGAGTAGCTAGCGGGAATAGATATAATGTAAGCATAAATGAGAGTGTTGCTTTGATTGTCATAGGAATTTGCATATGGTTAAAAAATGGAAAAAACACCATCAAAGCACCAGTCCGCACAAGAAGCAAAAAGAATGTTACGACATTTTCCTGCCCTAAATAATTTACAAATTCCACAATTCACCTAATTAATTTGGCGCTTATGATACTTAGTTTTTGCGAAATTTTGGCTTAATATTTAGATAAATTTAGATTTTTTAGCATAAAAATACTAAAATAAATGATGAAAATACTAATATAATTTTGCAAATACATTGCCGCTAATAGCGTTTGTATTATGGAGTCATTGTATCTTTGTGGTAATAAATCGCAAGTAAAAATCAAATAATATATAAATGCAAGTTAAGGTTTGCATATTAAACTAAATTTAATAAGATTGAGTCTTTGTTGTTGTAGTGATTTGCGATGCGCTTAGCTGCAGCTCTGCTATATATCATCTATTTACTCATTTTATAAAAACCTCTTTTGAGTCTTTAATAAATTTCAAAATTTACTAAAAATTTAGGAAATAAAATAGCTTAATTTGCCCCGTAATCTAACAAATTAAGCTTAGTTTTATAGGGGGGGTATAATTATAATATTTTTTATCAAAAGATTAGCAATAAATTTTCATAGCAAAATTGAATTTGGCTTATTATAAGCTAAATTCTAATACTTTAATTATATAAAAGGAGTAAAAATGCCATTGTATTCGGCTATAGGAAAAATTTTTCAACAAGTTGGTCAAGCTGAACAAACTAGGCAACAATCTGTGCAATCTATGCAAAGTAATATTATTTCGGCTATTGGCACTGCTATATCACAAGTTTCTGCACAAGTGGAAGCAGAAGAAAATGAAATAAAAGCTAAACGACAGGAGTTGCTAAATGCAATGATAGGATGCAGAGAGATGATGGCAAAAACGCCTCAATCCCTAGCAGATAGAAAGATAGAACTATCCAAAAAGCAAAACAGCAATGATGATGAATATATAACTTTATAAAAAGGATAAAAATGGCAAAAAAAATTAAATTTAATCTCCAAGTAAATGGTGCTAGTGTATCTAGCCTAGAAGGGCTACAAAACAACTTCAACATAGAAGATATATTGGAGCATTTCAAAAGTGGCTTACTAATGCGGTGGCTAGAAGTCCAAGGGCTAGAAACCGAACTGAAAGAAATAAGCAAGCTAAGCGAAAAAAGCGATAATTTCGCTTTAGCACAGGGAATTCTAGAAATCTTTGATATGGACAAAGAGCTTGATAAAAACGCTCTTAAAATAACCCTAAATGATATCAACTACAAAGAATACAAAGAAAATTTGCTAAAAACCAACGAAGATCTAGAGAAAAACGCTAAATCTTTTTTACGAGAGTATCACGATAAATTCCGCGATATAATTTGGGATATTATAAAAAATAGTGAAAATGTAGAAAAAATCAAAAGCAACCTAAAAATCATAGAAAACGACTATTTTGATCTATTTTTATTGCACTTTCAAACGCTTGTTGGTGTATTTAAAACTAATGCTCCACTTGCGCTTATCTTTGGGCTAGGAACAGAGAAAATCCGCAAAATGCTTTTGGCGTATATAAATATAGAAGAAGCTGGGGATCATAATAAATACTGCTATATTGGTGATGAAGAGATAGATGATGAAACAAAAGAGTATTTAAAAAGTATCAACTTAAAGTCTATTGATTACCTTCGTTATGGGTATTTTGAAGCTATTAGCAAAGTTGTTTATGATAAGATGATATTTGATTATGGTGAATTAGGCGATGTGATAAAGAAATTTGAAGGCTCTACCGATGGGCTTTGGAGAGATTTAGTAGCTAGGAATAAAAGGGTCTTGGTGCTAGGGATATCTAGCTTGGCCAAAGCTAGTCGAATCCCAAAAGATGGAGAGACAAACGAAGCACTTGGAGAAGAAGAAATAAATGGTCAATTTATTATTTTAAATGGGCTAAATTTTCAAAGTTCAAATAATAACGCTTATATAGTATATGTGGAGCTATAAAATGGTAATACAAAAGCTAAACTCATATATACAGTCGCTTTGTAGCATTATACTTATGCCTAGCATAGATTTTAGACAAAATGAAGATTTGATAAGAGAGATAGCCAAAAATGATGGTAGAGAGGTCTTTGAGTATAATGAAGCGTTGGGGCAAATAGACTTTGATAACAAATCTCCAAATGGTGGTGGTTTGCCAGTGGAAAATGCTCTTTTGGAGTTTTTAATACAAAAGGATGACCAAGCAAGACTCGCTAGCGCAAATAGTAAACCAAAGCCTATGTTTTTGGTGCTAAAAAACATCGATCACGAGCTAGAAAATCCAAAAATCATAGCTATGCTAGATAGGATAGCAAGTGCAAATATCTATGATGATGACTACTATATAACAGTGTTTTTGCTAAGTACAAAAAGGACAATCCCAGCCAAACTAGAACATCACATAACCATATTTGAAACTCCAGTGCCAAAAGAGAAAGAGATAAAAGATATAATCCAAAAATTCGCAGATGATTATGGTATCACTATCAAAGATGAGTTTTTTGATAAGCTTACTTTAAATTTAAAAGGTTTGACAAAATTTGAAATAGATAGAATTTTAACCTTAGCTTATCAGCAAAATGGCGAGATAAATGGGGATGATAATGAATTTATCATCTCGCAAAAAAGTCAATTTGTCAAAAAATCAGGAATGCTAGAAATCATAGAAGTCAAAGAAACTATGGCAAATCTAGGCGGGCTTAGCGTGCTAAAAAAATGGCTAAAAGATAAAGCTCATATCATAAGAAACCTAGATAAAGCGCGCAAATACGGCGTAGATATACCAAAAGGAGTGATGATAGTCGGTATGCCAGGCTGTGGTAAAAGCCTAAGCGCTAAGATCACGGCTAATCTTTTTGGGATTCCGCTTGTGCGCCTTGATGTGGGTAGGCTACTTGGTAAATATATAGGCGAATCAGAAGCAAATATGCAAAGAGCTTTGAAGCTAAGTGAAGAGATAAATCCTTGTGTTTTGTGGATAGATGAGATAGAAAAAGCCTTTGCCGGTATGTCTAATGGCAATGGGCATGAGGTGACAGTTAGGCTATTTGGGCAGTTTTTGACCTGGCTACAAGAGAAGTCAAATTCCGTATTTGTAGTAGCGACGGCAAATGATTTAAGCGGTATGCCGCCTGAGTTTTTGCGTAAGGGTAGGTTTGATGAGATATTTTTTGTCGATTTGCCAAATTTCACAGAGCGAAAAGAGATTTTAAAGCTACATTTAGAGCGCAGAAGCAAGACAAAAACAGCTGATATTGATGTTTTTGAATTAGCTAAGCTTACTGATGGCTTTAGTGGTGCGGACTTAGAATCAGTGATAAAAGAGAGCTTTGAAGAAAGTTTTATCCAAGACAGAGAACATATAAGCACAGAAAATATCACTAAAAAAATAAAAGAAACCAAAAGCATATCTGTAACCCTAAAAGATAAAATCGATAGCCTAAAAGAGAGAATCTCAAAAATGGATATCAAAAAAGCAAGTATTGATGATAAGCAAGATTAATAATAAGGATTTAAAATGCCAAAAATAAATCAAAGCTTAGATAAATTTTATTCTACGCAGTTAAACGAAAAAGAAGTAGAGATACTATCTGCTACTTTAGCTAGATTTTTAAATAGCTATGTTGAAAACCAAGACAAATTCAGCCTAGATCAGTGGCTAGAAAACCAAATTCAAAAAGAACTTCCAAATGTAGATATAAACGAGATCAAAGCTACAACGCATGATATAATAGAGATTATCAAATGTATAAACGAGGAAAAAGCAGATCTTTTAAAAGCCAAGAGTAAAGGCGTAAGCATAAAAAGCTGGCTTATGGAGAGGATTAAGAAATTTATAAATCCTGATGATTTAAGCGCCGTGACAAAAGATCTTAAAAAAGCAAATATCTATGATACATTAGAGTTAGCTAGGCGCTCAGGCGAAGATATAGAGGCCATAGAGCCAGAAATCATAGAAAAAGAGATAGAAAACAGCTCTCCTATAATGGATAAAGTCCAAGAGTTTGCAGAGGAGAGCCTGAAACGAACAGCCCTAGGCGGCGTCCAAAGCGCTAGTAAATATATATTAGAAAATTCAGATTTTAAATTTTCTAATATCTTAAAAGTCGCAGCTAATGGTGTCAAAGATGAAGCAAAAGCTATTATAGATGAGACTATAAAGGGCACAGATAATAGCGATAAGCTTAAAATCATCACCGGTGGCGCCCTTAGCGTTTTGGCAAAAACGATGCCTACAGATCGCATGCCTATAAAAACAGGTAGCGTAATGGGTAGCATAGCATCTAGTAGTATAGAAAATATCAAGACCCTAAACGAATTAGCCGATGGGAAAATCAGCACTACAGAAGCGATCGGCAATATGGCCATAAATACAGCGTCCACCGCAGCTGGAACAATAGTAGGCGAAGCAACTGGCAAAGTAGGTATGGCCGTAGGGTCTACAATCGGTGGAACATTAGGGACTATATTTGGCCCTGCTGGTACGGCTGCTGGTGCAGCTATCGGTGCTACTATCGGAAAATTTGCTGGAAAAGCCATAGGCTCAAAAGTAGTCCAAGGCGCCGCAAAAGTAGCCAAAAAAGTAACGCAAGTAGCAGTAGAAGGTGTAAAGGCCGTAGGCAGAGGTATAGGAAGGGTAGCTAGCGCAGCATGGGGAGGCGTAAAAAGTATGTGCAGCGGTATAGCTAGTATTTTTAGCTGGTGATTTTGTAAAAATATACTCAAACTAAAATTTCATCATAAATCACTTAGCCACTTGCTTTAAAATAGAGCAAGACTTTTGGAATTTTAAAATTCCAAAAGCGCCACTTTTTCTTAAAACTCAAAGAGTTTTAAGAAAGATTAAAATCTGCGCCCAGCGCAGCAACTCTGAAAGACTTTTATAAAATTTTCGCAATAGCAAAATAACCTTAAATGGTTGTTTTGTGGCGAAAATTTGGAATGTTAAAAATGGGATACCCCACGAAGTGGGGCTTTAGATGGATCAAGGGAGTGTAACTCCCTGTCGCAAACGGCGACTTGTTGCCGTGCAAAGTCAAAATGAGCTACCCTGTTTTGGAATTTAAATTTCATTTTAGATTTTAAATTTTTATTGATATTTTTATAAGTTAGATACCATAAATTGTTATAATGTTATTTACAAATTCAGGAGCGATCAGTGTTTTTTATTTTGGGTTTTATAATAATTGCGATATTGGCGATATATGTCAATGTTCTTATCTATCTGTTTGCTGTATTGGCGATACTGGTTATTGTTTCGCTTATTGGTTTGTTAGGTATGATATTTGGCGAATATTTACCATATATATTAATTGGGATATTGGTTATTCTTTTTATCAGGTGGATCTTTAGAGTGAGATAAATCAAATTTATTAGCGAATTTGAAATCTTAGAGAAATATTAAATTCTTGAATTCGCTTATTTCTTTTAAGGGGTAAGGGGAGCGCTTTTTTGGCAGCTGAGTAGCGTGAGAGCAAAACGATGTAAATCATCGTTTGCGACGCTACGAAAGATAGCAACGCCTTGGCTTCCCCCCCCCCTTTTTTTAACAACCCCTAACCCCCTGTAAAAGCCTTTCAAGGTTCATTATCCCAAATTTTTGCCGCAAAATAACCATTTAAGGTTATTTTGCTATTGCGAAAATTTTGTCGCAAAGCTGGGCTTAGCTCAGCTGCGAAGTAAAAAATGAATTTAAACTTAAAATATGTCATAAAATATATATTATAATTAAATTTAATACTATTTGAATTTAATTATACTTTTATTTATAATTTAATTATCTTGAATTTTGCGATAATTTTGTTATATTTTATTGAAATTTTATATTTGATTGAGGGTGTAAATTGATTAAATTTGTCTGAATTTGCGTAGTGTGGCTTGTGAATTTAAGTGAGTTGATTAAATACATTAATAGATGAGAAGTAGATAGTCTACTTCTCAAATTTAGCTTAGCAGCATTTTGAGCTGCCGGCGCCATATTTTTTCTCTAAAGCCTCTTTGAAAAACTCTCTTTGGCTTTTAGGGGTTTGATTTGGATGGAATTTCTCCATATATTCTACATATTTATCATAGCTAGGCATCCCCACTAATAAGTGGGAAAACCTATCAATTTTTCTATAAAATGCTGATATTTTGCTCCAAATTTGCATACTAACCCCTAGTGAGCACATCCGCAGTGATGAGCGTTACAACCGGCTTTGCCCTCATAATCTTTGGCATTGAGATATGGTGATTCTGCTAGTGGGATTATAGGGTCTTTGCCGCTTATTGCCCTAGCGACGACTCTTAAAGTAGCAATTAGAACAATTATAGTAATACCCATAAATACTGCACATAAAATAGCGTTAATTAGGTTGTTTCTAGCTACTTGATTAGCTGCTTTATATGCTTTTTCAGCTGCTACAAGCTGTGCATCATCAAGAGTTCCAGACTCTATTTTTGCCATTAGATCAGCTGCTTTTTTGCTATTATTTTGATATGCAGCTACATGGCTTACTGAGTCATGAACTCTCTCGCCGTTTGCTGGAAGTAGCTTTTGCACGCCTGCACTCATAGTTGAGATTAAAACCCAAATTACAGGTACAACTACTACCCAAGCTAGTTTTCCACGTTTCATTTTAAATAAAACACTTACTGCTAAAAGTAGAGCAATACCAGCAAGAAGTTGATTACTTACACCAAATAGCGTCCATAATGCTTTAACCCCGCCTGTTGGATCGGTGATACCCATATATAATATAGATCCCCAACCAGCTACACATAAAAGAGTTGCTATTAGACCCATTGGAACTGAGCTGATATTTGCCATTGGTTTATAGAAGTTACCTAAAACATCTTGTACCATAAATCTCCCTGCTCTAGTACCAGCATCAACTGCTGTAAGGATAAATAATGCCTCAAATAAGATAGCAAAGTGATACCAAAACGCCATTGTGCCTTCAAAGCTTGGCATTTTAGAGATTAAGACAGCAAAACCAAGAGCGAATGTAGGTGCACCACCGGTTCTACTTAGAATGCTTGGCTCGCCAACCTCTTTAGTAAATGCTAGAATATTTTGTTCTATCATTTCTGGGGTGATTTTGATAATATCTCCAGCAAATGCGTTGATACTAGCAGCAGCAGCTTTAATACCTGCTAAGTAGCTTTGACTTGCTTCGCCTTGGAATACCCCAAATACCTCGCCAGCACTTCTAGCTGCTGATATAGCTTCAGCTGTACCCAAACCAGCAGGAGCGACATTGATAGCAAAGTATAGATCTGGAGTGATTATGATAGCTGCGATTAACGCCATTACACCAACAGCTGACTCCATAAGCATTGAGCCATAGCCTACCATTTTAGCGTGAGTCTCTTTTTCTAGCATTTTTGGCGATGTTCCACTAGAGATTAGAGCATGGAAACCACTAATAGCACCACAAGCGATAGTAATGAATAAAAATGGGAATAATTTACCAGCAAATACTGGCCCTGTGCCATCTGTGAATTTAGTAACCATAGGCATTGCTACTTGGATATTTTGATTACCTGCAAAATCGCCTAAACCTAAATAGATTATAATCACCGCCATAGCAAATATAACGCCGATTTTAAGGAAGGTAGATAGATAATCCCTAGGTGCTAAAAGTAGCCATACTGGTAAGATTGCTGCTACAAAACCATAACCAATTGTAATAAATGCTAAATTTACTGGAGTGATAGTAAATACATCTGCCCAGTATGGATCAGCAGCTACATAATGCCCACCCCAAAGCGATAACATAAGCATAACAAAACCAAATATAGAGGCCTCGCCTATTCTACCTGGGCGGATAAATCTCATCCAAATTCCCATTAAAATAGCAATAGGAAGAGTCATCGCAATGGTAAATAATCCCCATGGAGATTCAGCCAGGGCATTTACAACAACCAAAGCCAAAATAGCCACAATAAGCATCATAATACCTAAAATTCCAATCATAGCTATAGTTCCAACACCCTTGCCTAGCTCCATTTTTATCATCTCGCCAAGGCTTTTACCATCCCTTCTAGTTGATAACCATAAAACTACAAAGTCATGCACCGCACCGGCAATCACAACGCCCACAACAAGCCAAATCATACCTGGCAAATAACCCATTTGAGCTGCCAAAATCGGCCCTACTAACGGCCCAGCACCAGCAATAGCGGCAAAATGGTGGCCAAATAGGACAATTTTGTTAGTTGGGACAAAGTCACGACCATCGTTTTTTACCACTGCGGGAGTGGCTCTATTGTCATCTAGGCCTAAGACCTTTTGAGCTATGTATTTAGCGTAAAATCTATAGGCAATTGAGTAGATACACACAGCTGCAACTACAAACCATAGAGCATTTACTGTCTCACCTCTATCTATAGTCAGTTTAGCAAATCCAAGCACAGCCAAAAATACAACTGCCGCCCAGATAACTATGCTTAACACCTTTTTATTCATGCTACCTCCGGATTAAAATTATTTTGATTTTGCGATTGTAGCATATTTGTAATCAAATCTAGCCTTAAAGTGTATAAAATAGAAATATAAATTTATATTATGTTACGATTTTACACATTAAGGAGAAATTATAGGTGAATTTGGGCTATTTGTTAGAATTTGAATTTGGAATTTAATATTTTGGCTTATATTTTTACTTTTTTTAAGTGATAATGTAAATTTATTTTAAATACAAAGCTATAAAAGCAAATTTAATTAATTTAATAAATTTATTTAAGTTTTAAATAAGATAGCTTTTAAAGTGTGATTTTATAGGCTTTATAATCTTAAATTTGAATTTATAATATTAGTAATTATAGCTGAATTTAGATAGATAATAAAATTTATTAATAATATTCTTAAACAAAAAATTAATTTCTTTATGATATTGAATTAATGGTAATCTTTTTGATACAATTGCATCCAAATCAATAAAGTAAATTTCAAGGAAAAGGCTTTGGAGAGTAATCTTGTATGGAGTTTTTATCTCTATGTTTTCATCGTTTTAGCGCTTTGTGTGGCTTTTTATTTCACCAAAAAGATTGGCCCAACTGGCAAAAGCAATAGCTCAAAAAATCGAATTTATGAGAGCGGAATTGTAAATTTCTATGGCGGTATAAATTCTAGTATAAATGTCAAATACTATCTTGTGGCGATTGTCTTTGTGATATTTGATATTGAAGCTGTGTTTATGTATCCGTGGGCGGTGAGCCTTAGGGAGCTTGGCCTTTATGCTTTGGTTGAGATGTTTGTCTTTATGGCTATTTTGCTTGTGGGATTATACTATATTTATAAGAAGAAGATTTTAAGATGGGAATAGAAAATTTAGTCAAAAATGATCTGATCTTAACTAGATTAGATGCGCTTTTTAACTGGGGTAGATCCAACTCGCTTTGGCCGATGATATTTGGGACGGCCTGTTGTGCGATTGAGTTTATGAGTGCTGTATCATCAAAGCATGATTTAAGCCGTTTTGGCGCTGAAGTTATGCGATTTTCGCCTCGGCAAGCGGATTTGATGATAGTAGCTGGGACAATATCATTTAAACAAGCTCCGATTTTAAAAGAGATATATGATCAAATGTGTGAGCCAAAATGGGTTGTAAGTATGGGGGCTTGTGCTAGTAGCGGGGGATTTTATGATAATTATACCACACTTCAAGGGATAGATCAGATAATACCAGTTGATGCCTATATCAGCGGCTGTCCGCCAAGGCCTGAAGCGATAATCGATGCGATTTTAGCTATCCAACAAAAGATAAAAGCCGGTAGTATCAAAGATCGCCATAGAGATTTTAAGGGGCTTTTAGATGGTTAATTCGTTTATATCTAAATTTAATTCTAAAATCTCTGAATATAATGGCATTATCACGGCTATAATCCCTAGTGAGCGTATTTTTGAAGCGGTTAAATTCGCTCGTGATGAGATGAAATATGAGATTTTGGCTGATATCGCCTGTGTGGATAATTTGAATTTAAACAATCCAAAAAGATTTAGTTTGTATTATATATTTAGCTCTTTAAAAGGCTCAAATTTTATTATCCAAACTGATATTGATGAGAATCAAAGCTTAAAAAGCGTATCTGAAATTTACAAAAGCGCTAATTGGGCTGAAAGAGAGTGCTATGATCAATATGGTGTTAAATTTGACAATCATCCAAACCTTAGACGCATATTAAATCATAAAGAATTTATCGGACATCCATTAAGAAAGGATTATCCTATTGATAAATATCAAATTCTAACTCAAAGTGATAGCTTGGTTGATGAGATGAGAGATCAGCTCTTAAATCTTGGTCTTGCTAGTGAAGAAAATGATGAATTTAAAATCAAATATACATTTTTAAATATCGGCCCATCACATCCTGCTACGCACGGGACGATACGCAATTTTATGGCTTTAGATGGTGAGAAAATAGCTGCTTGTGTAACTGAAATTGGCTATTTACATAGGGGATTTGAGAAGTCTTGTGAGACTCATACCTATGCCCAGATCATACCATATACAGATAGGCTAAATTACTGCTCTGCTATGCTAAATAATGTCGGATATGCTAAGGCGGTAGAGGATATCTTGGGTGTTACCTTGCCTGATAGAGCGATTTTTATGCGTGTGATTTTGGGTGAGTTGGCTCGCATTATAGATCATGAGGTTTGCCTTGGGGCGATGTTTGTGGATATGGGAGCGCTTACAAATTACTGGTATTTATATAATCCTAGAGAGAAAATTTATAACTTCTTATCTAGATTAACTGGTGCTAGATTTACAAATTCATTTGCTAGAATCGGCGGTATGGCGCATGACTTTTATGATGGTTGGGAAGATGAGCTTTTAGGCTATTTAAAAGAGGTTGAAAAGGGCCTTGATGATACTCTAACTCTCATAGAAAAAAATAGAATTTTCTTAGATAGAGTTCAAAATATCTGTAAAATAAGCGCTCAAGACGCTTTAAGCTATGGATTTACAGGGCCAAATTTAAGAGCTAGTGGCGTGGATTATGATTTAAGAAAAGATAAGCCATATTACTATTATGATAGCTTTGATTTTAATATCCCTGTTGGTAGCTGTGGCGATATATATGATAGGATGTTTGTGAGATTTTATGAGATGAAAGAGAGTGTCTCTATCATCCGCCAAGCGATTAAGAGAATTCCAAATGGCGATATCTGTATCAAAGACAAAGATATAATTCTCCCACCAAAAAGCGAAGTATATGGCAATATTGAGGCTTTGATAAATCATTTTAAAATCATTTTTGATGGGATTAAGCTCCCTGTGGGGCATTTCTATGGTGCTAGTGAGGGTGGCAATGGTGAGCTAGGATTTTTCATTGTTAGTGATGGTGGTAATATGCCATATCGCTTAAAGCTTAGACCGCCTTGTTTCTATGCTTTAAACGCATTTAGCGATATGGTTAGAGGTGGCTTGATCGCTGATAGTATCTTGAATTTAGGTAGTATAAACATAATTGCTGGGGAGCTAGATAGATGAGTTTTGAATTTACAAAAGATGAGCTAGAAGGCTTAAATAACCTACGCACAAAAGTAGATGATGATAGAGCGCTAGTATTACCCGCTCTTTGGATTTTACAAAGAAGACAAGGATTTATCAGCTCTGAAGATATATTGTATTTAGAAAAAACTCTTGGAATTAAGGCTATATTCTTTGCTGAAGTTATGGGCTTTTACTCTATGTTTAATGAGAGCAAAAAAGGCAAATATGAGCTTAAATTTTGTAAAACCATAACTTGTAAATTAAGAGGCGGCGATGAAGTGATAAAAGCCGCTAGCGATCTTCTTGGGATCAAGATGGGTGAAACTACTAGCGATGGGCTTTTTAGCCTTGGGGAGAGCGAGTGCTTAGGATATTGTGAGAAGGCGCCATGTATGTTATCAAATTTAGAGCAAATCGGTGATTTGACTAAAGAGAGTATAACAGAGTTAATAGAAAGGCTAAGGAGAGAAAATGAAGGTCGTTAGTGCTAGATTTGATATACCTAATGCCAATAAAATAGAAGTCGCTAAGGCTCATGGGGCATATGCGAATTTAGATGAAATTCTAAAAATGCCAAGAATGGATATAGTAGATGCGATTGACAAAAGTGGATTAAGGGGCAAAGGCGGTGGCGGTGGCCATTGTGGAACTAAATGGAAAAATATGATAGCTTGGCCTAGCCAAAAACGATATTTGGTGGTAAATGGCGATGAGAGCGAGCCTGGGACTTGTAAAGATAAGTATATTTTCAATCTTGATCCCCATCTATTAATAGAAGGTATCATAATCTCAGCTTACGCTCTTGGTGCGTGTAGAGCCTATATCTACATTAGGGGCGAATATGAGAGAGAGTATCAAAGTATCCAAAGAGCCATTAATGAATCCAAAGATGAGAGGCGTGGCCTAGAAATTATAGTTTGTAAAGGTGCTGGGGCCTATATTTGCGGTGAGAAGAGCGCACTTTTAGAGAGTATTGAAGGCAAAAGGGGGCATCCGAGATTAAAGCCACATAATAGAGCTGAGCCGGATTTTTTGTTTGGTAGTGCGTGTGTGGTAAATAATGTCGAAACCATCGCTAGCGTACCATTCATAGTTAAAAATGGCTGGGAAAAATATAGAAGCGTAGGAACCCCAAAATCCCCTGGTACTCTGCTATTTGCCGTAACAGGATGTGTAAATACTCCATGCGTTAAAGAGATGCCATTTGGGACTAAAATGATTGATTTTATCAATGAATTTGGCGGTGGCGTATGGAAAAATAGAGAGCTAAAAGCCGTTATCCCTGGCGGATCATCTGCTGCGGTATTAACCAAAGATGAAGTTATGAAGGCTACTTTGGATTATGAGAATTTATGGGAGTATAAGAGTGCGCTTGGTACTGGCGGTATGATGGTTTTTGATGATACGATCAGTATGCCTAAGGTGCTTTTGAATTTACTTGAGTTTTACACAGAAGAGAGCTGCGGGCAATGTACCCCATGTCGTGAGGGATGTGGCTGGGGAATGCGAGTTGTGGAGCGAATTTGTAAAGGCGAAGGAAGCAAAAAAGATCTACAAATATTAAAAGATATCTGCTTTATGCTTGATGGAAAGACAATTTGTGTATTTGCTCCAGCGGTAAAAGATGTAATCATAGGCTTTATAACCAAATTTGAAGATGAGTTTTTAGCGCTTTGTAAGGATTAAAATATGGTAGAGATTATAGTTGATGGCGAGAAATTTAGCGTAAATGAAAAGGGCAATCTAATCACTGAGCTAAAAAAGCATAATATTGAAATTCCACACTTTTGCTATCATGAAGCGCTTGGCGTAAGTGGTAATTGTAGAATGTGCCTAATAGAAGTAGTAGGCCAAAAACGCCCCCAAATCGCATGCGATACGCCTATAAAAGAGGGTATGGAGATCAAGATAAATAGCGAGCTTACAAGGGCTGTCCAGCGTGGAATTTTAGAGCTTGAGTTTATCAATCATCCGCTTGATTGTCCTGTATGCGATCAAGCCGGTGAGTGTGATTTACAAGATTATTATATGAAATTTGATCTACAAGAGTCCAAAGTAAGTCTAGCCGAGAAGGTAAAAAAAGGCAAAAGAGAGGATCTTGGCTCTTTGGTAATCCATGATGAAGAGCGGTGCGTGCTTTGTAGAAGGTGTGTGAGATTTACTCAAATATGTACTCAAACTAATGAATTAGCCGTGGGTGGTCGTGGTGAGCATAGCCACATAATGCTAATGAATGGCAAGAAAATAGACAATCCATACGCAGGAAATATAGTAGATATCTGTCCAGTAGGAGCTATGACTTCGGCTGATTTTAGATTTAAAAAGCGAGTTTGGCACCTACAAAAGACCCCCGCAATCTGCCAAGGCTGTGAAAGGGGGTGCGCTATATGGATCGATAGCAATAAAGCAAAATATCAAGATAGCAAAATTTATAGATTTAGGCCTAGAGAGAGTAGCGTAAATGGCTATTTCATCTGTGATTATGGTCGTTATAGCTACAAAGATGAGCAAGTAATTAAGCGTGATGATAGTGCGAAAATCTCCGCTTTGGCTCTAGATCTTAGGACAAATGGCGATCAATATGATATCTTAGCTTCAAGCTCATTAAGCATTGAAGAGATGAGTGCTTTAAAGATTTTGGCTAATGAGTTTAATATGGGCTTATATGGATTTAGCGATTTTAGAGATGAGAGCTTTAAAGATGAGATTGGATTAAAGCTTAGAGTACCGAATAAAACTGCTAATCGTGTGGGATTAAATAAGCTTGGCATAGATAAAAATTTAGATAAAAAATCTAAAAATTTAATAGTTTTTCATCTTGGTAGGGATTTTGAATTTATCAATAAATTTGAATTTGATAACCTCATCAAAATCGGCTCAAATAGCGATGCTGATATAGTTTGCGCTAGTAGCTATCATAGAGATGGCCATACCTTAAATATAGATGAAAAATTGCGATTTAGCAAGGGGGCTTTTGAGCCACTTAGCCCTAAAATTTGCGATATTATCGCTGAATTTATAGGTCGCAGGGTGGAATTTGATATGAGTATATTAAAGGCGTTTGCATGAGTGAAATTTGGCTAATTATATTTAGGATTGCGTTTATTTTGATCTTTATTTTGGTTTTGATACCTGTTTTGGTGCTATTAGAGCGTAAAATTTCAGCTTTTATCCAAGATCGCCCAGGCCCAAATAGAGCTAATATCGCCGCTATAAGGCTCGGCGGATTGATCCAAGCGATGGCTGATGCTTTAAAACTAGCTATAAAAGAGGATTTTACTCCAGCAGCTATTAGATCCAAAGCGTTATTTACTATCGCTCCGATGGTGCTATTTTTGATGAGTACGCTTACTATAGCTGTGATTCCATTTAGTGAATATTTTAGCATTGACGGGGTAAAATACCTTATGCAAGCAATCCCATTTGATGGCGGTATGCTATGGTATTTGGGATTTGCTAGTCTTAGTATCTATGGTATTATGCTAGCTGGTTGGAGCTCAAACAATAAATACTCCCTTTTAGGCTCTTTGCGTGCAGCTAGTGGGGCTATAAGCTATGAAATTCCACTAGGTCTAGCTGTTGTAAGTATGATTATCACATATAACTCTATTAGTTTAAATGACTTTGTGATAGCTCAACAAGGCTCATTTTTAGGCCTTCCTGCGTGGGGGATATTTCTTCAACCATTAGCGGCGATTATATTTATTATCTGTGCTTTTGCTGAGACAAATAGAGCGCCATTTGACCTAGCTGAAGGTGAGAGCGAGATAGTAGCTGGATATCACCTTGAGTATAGTGCGATGAGCTTTGCTATGTTTTTTATGGCTGAATATATCGCAATGACTGCTATGAGTGCGCTTATAGTTACGATATTTTTTGGTGGATACTCATTGCCTTATCTATCACAGGCTGATTTGGCCGCTAATTATGAGATTGTGCTACTTAGCATAGCTGGCGTGGCCACTATCTTTGGTTTATTATTTATCTGGTGGGTTAGCAAAAATAATGTTACTAGATATAAAATAAGTAAAGACCATAGAAAAAAAGAGAATATCATATATTACGCCTTAACAGCTCTGATAGTGGCTATAATCGATATTATATGCTTATATTTTTATGGAAATTTAGGTGAATTTGGTGCTGAGATTGTAGCTACTGCGGTGAATTTAGTGGTATTTGCGCTTAAAACCTTTATAGTGCTACTTGTATTTATCTGGGTTAGATGGACTCTACCTAGATTTAGATATGACCAAATTCAACGCTTAGGCTGGGAAAAGCTCATGCCCTTAGCAATTTTAAATATTATTATTACAGCATTGGTGGTGGTTTATGTCAGTTAAAGTCAAAAAAATCGAACGAAAAAAAATGCCACTTTTAGAGCGAATTTATATATTTTATATCATCGCTGGGATGGCTAGAACTTTTAAGCATTTTATCAGAAATTTACTCAATACCAAAAATATTGAATTCCTAGAATATCCCGAGCAAAAACCCGATGATATAAGCCCTAGATATCGTGGTCTTCATAGATTAACCAAATATGATAATGGCGAATTAAAGTGCGTTGCGTGCGATATGTGCGCTACAGCTTGTCCGGCTAAATGTATATTTATAGAAGCCTATGAAGTCCCTAGTAGCAAAGAAAAAGCCCCAAAAGTCTTTAATATAGATCTTTTGGAGTGTGTATTTTGCGGGCTTTGCGTGGAGGCGTGTCCTAAGGATGCTATAAGGATGGATAGCGGGATATTTACAAAGGTTGAAGGTAGTAGAGATAGCTTCATTAGCGATATAAATGAGCTTAGTAGTAGAAAAAGGGGAGAGTTTTGATGGAGAATTTTTTGTTTATTAACTTCTCATTTTTAGCTATTTTGGGAGCTTTGGGTTTGATTAGCTTTAAAGCACCTATCCATGGGGCTTTATCTATGATTGTCTCTTTGGTGGCTATAGCTGGGTTGTATCTTTTATTATATGCTAAGACTCTATTTTTAATCCAAATAGTAGTATATGCTGGGGCGATTATGGTTTTATCGGTTTTTGTGATGATGTTTTTTAATATCAAATCAGATAGCTTATGGGCTAAATTTAGCTTTATACAGATGATTCAAGCCGCTTTGCCTTTAGTCGTTTTTGGCTTTTTGGCTTACTGGCTTGCCTTGATACCTGGTAACTTCGAGGTAGCACCTGAGGGATTTGGAGAGATCGCACCACTTGGAAAGTATCTCTTTTTTAACTGGGGATTTAGCTTTGAGATGATTTCTCTACTTTTAACCGCTGCTTTGATAGGGGTTGTGGCGATTTTAAAAGGCAAAAATAATGGTTGAAAATTATATATTTGTAGCGATTTTGCTCTTTGTGATTGGAATTTTTGGTGTTATTTTGCGTAAAAATATCTTTACTATTTTTATGTCTGTTGAACTTATGTTAAATGCGGTTGCTTTGCTTTTTGCGATATTTGCTAGGGTTAATTTAAATTTAGATGGTCAAGTGATCGTAATGCTAGTTATCGCTATAGCTGCTGCTGAGGCGAGCTTTGGTCTTGCGCTCATCACCTTGCTTCACAAATCAAAACAGAGCCTAAATATAGATAGCTTTAGAGAGTTAAAGGATAGCGATGCTAGTTAATATCGTAATTTTAGCGCCAATTATTGGTAGTTTGTTGCTTGGGGTTTTATATCTTGCTAGAAAGAGTCTTGGCTTATCTCAAAGATTTTTCGCATTTTTGGGGATGGTTGGGCCTGTAGTTAGCTTTGTAGCTATGGCTGTGCTGTTTATTAATAGCTATGGTAGTAGCTTGAATTTGGATATATTTAGCTGGCTTGATATCGCTGGATTTAGCATAAATGTGGGATTTTATCTTGATGATCTTAGCCTTGTGATGGCGATATTTGTGGCGTTTTTGGGTATGCTTATACATTTGTATTCTATAGGCTATATGGATGGTGATGAGGGCTTTGGTAAGTTTTTTTGTTACATGAATTTATTCTTAGCCTCTATGCTGATTTTAGTTTTAGCAAATAATCCGATTTTGATGTTTGTCGGCTGGGAGGGCGTGGGCGTATGCTCATATCTATTAATCGCCTTTTATTTTGGTGATAAAGATAATGTCAAAGCTGGTAATAAAGCCTTTATATTAAATAGAATTGGCGATTTTGGCTTTTTGATTGGGCTTATTGCGTTGTATCTTGCTAGTAGCGGGGTTAAATTTGATTATATTGGCTTAAATGAAGTGAGCTTTAGCCCTAGTGTAGCGATATTTATAGCATTTTGTTTCATTACTGGAGCGCTAGCTAAATCAGCTCAAATTCCACTATACACTTGGCTACCTGATGCGATGGCTGGGCCTACTCCGATTTCAGCCTTGATCCACGCTGCGACGATGGTTACAGCTGGGGTTTATATGGTTGTTAGATTTGAGTTTTTGTTTGCTGGGCTTAGCTTGCCAATAGAAGTTTTAGCCGGTATTGGTGCGGCTGGAGCGCTCTTTGCTGGGATTATCGCTACAAAGGCTACTGATATTAAAAAAATTTTAGCCTACTCTACTATGAGTCAATTAGGATATATGTTCGCTGCGCTTAGCTACAGCTCTGGGGCTGCTATGTATCATCTATTTACTCATGGATTTTTTAAAGCGCTTCTGTTTTTGAGTGCTGGGGCTATCATTATAGCGCTTCATCATGAGCAAAATATCTTTAAAATGGGGAATTTAAAAGATAATAAATCGCTATATTATCCAATGCTTTTTGGTATGCTCGCAATTAGTGGGATATTCCCTTTTGCTGGATTTTTCTCCAAAGATGCCATTATACTTGGGGCGCTTCTTTCTGGGCATTATACTATATTTGCTATTTTATTATTTACTGCTGGGCTTACTGCATATTATTGTTTTAGGCTATTTTTCTTGGTATTTTACTCACAAAATCCCGCACCAAAGCAACATAAGGTGCCATTTAGTATGCTTGGGGTAAATTATATCCTTTGTCTATTTGCCTTAGGTGGTGGATTTATGGCGATATTTTTAGATATCGATCATCCAACTTTAATGGTGGAGATAATCGCTGGAGTCGTGAGTATGGCGGTATCTATTATTGGGATTTTCATCGCTTATAAGAAATTTTATAACTACAAAAACTGCGAAGAAAATATGGGTAAATTTGAGAGCATTGTAGCAAATAAATTCTATATAGATGAGATATATGATCTTGCTTTTGTGGCGAATTTAAAACGAATTAGCCACTTTTTGCGTGAGATTATAGATGATAAAATTTTATATCCGCTTGTTGAGTTTAGTGCTTTGATATTTAAGGCATTTAGCCAAATTTATGCTAGATATACTCAAAGCGGTTTAGCTAGTTCATACGCATTTTATATGCTATTTTTCATCTGTGTTATTATCATATTTTCAAAGGCTATTTTATGAGTAGTATCTTGAGTTTAATTATATTTATACCATTTTTATTGGGGCTTTTTATAGCTCTATTTTGTAATAATTTTTGGGGCAAGATTATAGCCTTTGGCGGATCTGTTTTGGTCGCTATTTTGGCTATTATTATGGCTCTTGGCTTTGACGGGGCTGGTGGAATGCAGTTTGTAGATATTGTCCCATTAGTTAAAAACTATGGCATTACATATATGGTTGGTGTAGATGGGATTAATATCTATCTTATTTTGATTATTACGATATTTTTGCCTTTTTTGTTTTTTGTGCTTAGATATCAAGAGAAGGGCTTTTGGGCGAATTTGCTCTTTATAGAGAGTGGGTTTTTGGCTGTTTGTAGCTCGCTTGATTTGATATTTTTCTATGCTGGATGGGAGATGATGCTCTTGCCGATATTTATAATGACTGGCTTGTATGGTAAGAGCGTTAAAAGAGCTAAAGCTATGCTAGATATGATGTATTATGCGATATTTGGGTCGATGATTATGCTTGGGGCGATTATCTATCTTGGCGTGGCACACTATTTGGAATTTGGATTTTATAGCTTTGCTTTGGCGGATTTGGTGAATTTGAATTTAAGTCTAAGCGTAGAGCGAATACTATTTTTTAGCTTTATGATAGCTTTTGTGATTAAGCTTCCTTTGTTTCCATTTCATATGTGGCTTAGCGGGGCATACACACACTCGCCTAGCGTGGCTACCTTTATGCTTTCAGCCATTGCATCTAAGGTGGCGGTGTTTGCGATTTTGAGATTTGTGTTGCCGATATTTTCGCTTAGCTTTGTTGAGTTTTCTAGCTATTTTGTGGCACTTGGGATATTTTCTATGATATATTTTGGGATAATTGCTCTTAGGTGCGATGACTTTAAGACTCTTTTGGCCTTTGCTTCGGCATCACATTTGGGTCTAATCTTAGCCGGGGTTTTCAGCCTTGATAGTGTGGCAATGAGCGGGGCGTTATATCAGATTATAGCTCATGCATTAACTAGTGGAGCGATGTTTTTGATGGTGGGTATCATCTCTAATCAACTAGGCACTCGCAAGGTTAGTCAGCTTGGCGGCATAGCTACTAAGGCTCCGATTTTTGCTACGCTATTTGGCATTATGATGCTATCAAGCGTGGGGCTTCCTACTACTATCGGCTTTGTGGCTGAGCTTTTGATTTTAGTGGGATTATTTAAATCAAATTTAATCTATGGGATTATCGCTACAACTTCTATTATCATCGGTGCGGTTTATATGTTTGTGGTTTATCGCAAGACGATTTTACAAAGTGTAAATGAAGTTACAGATAAATTCAAAGAGCTTAGTAAATCTCAGGTTATAGCCTTTGGTTTGGTGGCTATTGTGATATTTGTAATGGGTCTATATCCTAAGCCGATATTGGATCTATCGCAAAGCACGATCCAAAGCCACTATGAAAAATACATAAAATCAAATTTAAAGGGGCAATAATGATAGCTTTAACACCTTTTTTACTATCAATCGCCGCTATTGTAGCTAATATATTTTTAAGCGTTACAAAAATCAATAAAATATCGCTTTTAGGTATAAATTTAGCCTTTTGGGCTGTTATTTTAATCTCGTTTTTTGTTTTTAGGGTTGAGCTTCTTAGTGGGGATTTGCCGTTTTTTTGTGCTGAATTTATATCTCTTGGGCAATTTGAGTTTATATTTTGTGTGATTATAGCCTTTCTTACGATGATATTTTTAGCTACGATATATTTTAGCGATGATGAGAGCTATTTTAAATCTGAGCTAATAGCATTAGCAAATTTAGCCGCCTTTGGCATGATGGGGATGATAATCTCAAGCGAAATTATAACTACTTTGATTTTCATCGAGATCGCCTCCATATCCATATATGCGATGATAGCATTAAATTCAAGCTCAAAAAGCATTGAAGCAGCCTTTAAATACTTCTTGCTCTCATCATTTATGAGTGCGTTTTACTTGCTTGGGGCGGCTTTGATATTTGGGACTATTCAAAGTACAAAATATGAGATTCTTAGCAAACTCTCATCGCCATCTTTGATTACCACAATTGGCGTGTTAATGGTGATTGCGATGATATTTTTTAAGATTGCGATTTTTGGTTTTTATCGCTGGAGTATAGATGTGTATTATGGAGCTAGCACTAGTATAACTGGATATTTGGCTGGGGCGTTTAAACTAGCTAGTTTTGGGCTACTGATCAAATTTGCCCTGCTTTATAGCGGCGGCTGGGATGAAATTTTAGTGATTATATTTAGCGTAATTGCGATATTTAGTATGTTTATCGGTAACTTTTTGAGCCTTAAAGAGATAGATGTTAAAAAGATTTTGATAGCTGCTGGGATAGTTCATGCTGGGTATATTTTTATAAATTTAGCTAGTTTCAATGGTGATAGCTCTTTATTTGCTGGGGTGTATTATATCGCTATTTATGCTATTACAACGGGATTTGCATTTTTACTCTTAAATGCGTTTTTTAAAGATCAAAGGGTTGAGATCGACTCTCTTGCTGGAATTTACAAGAGCTCACCGCTTGGGGCGTTGGCATTTACTCTTATCTGCCTTTCATTTATAGGATTTCCATATACGGTGGGATTTTTGGGTAAGGTTTATGTATTCTCAAGTGCCTTTGAAAGCGGTAATGCGTATTTGGCGATTTTTGGTATTATAAATACTATTATATCGGTATATTATTATCTAAGAATTATTATTAGTATATATTTTAAATCACCAAATCAAGCTATCATAATCCCAAAATGTAGAGCTGTCTGGATAGGAATTTTAAGCATTTTAGCCACTTTATTTATCGTGCTTGAAGGAGTTGGAGCTGGGTCAATTTTAGGATATTTTAATCTTATAATGGGGTAAATTTGAAGTTGTTTTATATCAATTTTATAGTTTTTTGGTAAAATTACGCCTAACTGAATTTGGGGCGAAATATGAGTAAATTAATAATAGTTGAATCTCCAGCTAAAGCTAAAACTATAAAAAATTTCTTAGGTTCTGAGTATAAGGTTATAGCTAGTAAGGGACATATTAGAGATCTGCCTAAATCTAGCTTTGGGATTAAGATAGATGGGGATAACTTTACTCCTGAGTATAGGATTAGCAGCGATCACTCTGCTATCGTAAAAGAGATTAAAGAGCTTGCTAAAAGTGCCGATACCATCTATCTAGCGACCGATGAGGATAGAGAGGGTGAGGCTATAGCTTATCATATCGCCACAGCAATTGGCAAAAAGCCCGAAACCCTACCTAGAATAGTATTTCACGAAATCACAAAGGGCGCTATCGAGGCGGCTTTGGCAAATCCTAGAAAATTAGATATGAATAGCGTAAATGCTCAACAAGCAAGAAGGCTATTAGATAGGATTGTTGGCTATAAGCTTAGTCCGCTTTTAAATATCAAAATTCAAAGAGGTTTAAGTGCTGGGCGAGTCCAAAGCTCAGCGCTTAAAATTCTAGTCGATCGAGAGCGTGAGATTAGAGAATTTAAGCCTATTGAGTATTTTAGCATTGATACTAAATTTAAAGATGATTTAGAAGTTGAGTTAATCGAATTTCAAGGCTCAAAGATAGAAAAGCTCACCATCACAAACGCCCAAAGAGCCAAATATATCTTAGATAATATAAAAGATGATAAATTCAAAGTCAAAAGCATAGAATCCAAAGAGCGTAAAACTAATCCCCAACCACCTTTTATGACCTCAACTCTACAACAAAGTGCGTCAAATAGACTTGGCTTTAGCCCTAAAAAAACCATGATGTTAGCCCAAAGTTTATATGAAGGCGTCCAGACAAATAGCGGTTTTATGGGTGCTATAACCTATATGAGAACAGATAGCCTAAATATAGCCAAAGAAGCTTTAAACGCTGCTAGGGAGCTTATAAAGAGTGAATTTGGATCAAAATATCTGCCAAAAACTGCCAATATCTACACCACAAAATCCAAAGGCGCCCAAGAGGCTCACGAGGCGATCAGACCTACAAATTTGAGTTTTACACCACAAATTGCCTCGCAATATTTAGATAAAGATATGCTAAGGCTATACACATTGATTTATAATAGATTTTTGGCTTCACAGATGAGCCCTAGCGTATGCGAAATTCAAAATATCATTATAAAGGGCGAAAATTGCGAGTTTAAACTCTTAGGCAAGAAGGTTTCTTTCGATGGATTTTATAGAGTTTATGGCGATATGGATAAAGATAAAATTCTCCCACCTTTAAAAATCGATGATAATATGAGTATCCAAAGCATCAAAAGCACCAAACACGAAACCGAGCCACCTAGTCGCTACTCTGAGGCTGGACTTGTCAAAAAGCTAGAGAGCCTTGGAATTGGCAGACCTAGCACCTATGCGCCTACTATTTCGCTTTTAACTAGCCGTGATTATGTCAAAGTAGAAAAAAAGCAATTAATCCCAAATGATATAGCATTTACTATAACTTCAGTATTAGAAGAGAATTTTAAAGATATTGTAGATAGCGAATTTACTTCTAAAATGGAAGAAAAGCTTGATGATATAGCCGAAAATAAAGCCGATTGGCAAGAGGTTTTATCCAATTTTTACCACCCTTTTATCAAACAGATTGATGAAGGAAAAACAAATATAAAAAGCCAAAAAGTAGCCGAGCCAATAGGTGAGAAATGCCCTGATTGCGGTGGTGAGTTAGTTAAGAGAAAGGGTAGATTTGGCGAGTTTATAGCCTGTTTAAATTTCCCAAAATGTAAATATACCAAAAACCTAGCTAACTCTAATAAATTTGAGAAGAAAGAGCCATCTAAAATCGGTATTCAATGCCCTGATTGCGGTGGAGAATTGGTCGAGAGAATTGGTAAAAAAGGTAAATTCTATGGCTGCGCCAACTATCCAAAATGTAATTTTCTAAGTAAATATAAACCAATTATAGACAAATGCCCAAAATGTAATACGCTAATGGTCTTAAAAGAGCTTAAAAAAGGGAATTTCAAAGAGTGCCCACAATGTAAATTTAAAGAAGAGGTAAGCAATAATGAATAAAGTAGTAATGCTATGTGCGATATGTAATGTTAGTAGCGGCAACTGCCCTGAAGATTGTGCGTATTGTACTCAAAGTGCTCATGTAAAAGCTGATATAAATAGATATAAACAAAAAAGCATAGAGCAAATTTTAAAAGAAGCTAAAATGGCTAAGGCAAATAAAGCTCTTGGCTTTTGCTTAGTTACTAGCGGTAGGGGGCTTGATGATAAAAAGCTTGAGTTTATCTGCCAAACTGCCAAAACATTACAAAAAGAGATGCCTGAGCTACTGCTGATAGCATGTAATGGAAGTGCAAGTTATGAGAGCTTAAAAGAGCTTAAAAATGCTGGAATTTTCAGCTATAATCACAATCTTGAAACAAGCCGTGAATACTTTCCTAAAATCTGTTCTACTCATAGCTGGGATGAGAGATTTGAGACGAATTTAAATGCCAAAAGAGCTGGGCTTGAGCTTTGCTGTGGTGGGATTTATGGTCTTGGAGAGAGCAATGAAGATAGAATAAGCTTTAGAAACTCACTAAAAGAGCTAAATCCATTTACTAGTCCGATAAATTTCTTTATCCCAAATCCCGCTTTGAAAATCAAAGAGCCAAAGCTTAGTGCCGATGAAGCCTTAGAGATATTAAGAGATAGCGCTAAAGCTCTGCCTAATACTAGAATAATGGTAGCTGGCGGTAGAGAGGTAATCCTTGGCGATAGGCAATATGAGATATTAGAAAATGGAGCTAGCGCTATTGTCGTGGGGGATTATCTCACTACTAGTGGTGAGGCTGCTAGTAAGGATATAGAAGAGCTTAAAAAACGAGGCTTTGAGTTTGCAACACAGTGCCATTAATGAGCTTTCTATTTTACTTGTTTTGGCGTTTATAATCTTTATATCGCCATATTTTTCTAAAATTTCTAAAATCCCAATCGCCCCTATAGAGATTATGATGGGGATAATCTTTGGGTTTTTTGGGTTTATACCGCATAGTGAGCCATTTAAGATAGTAGCTGAAGTTGGGTTTTTTTATCTAATGTTTCTGGCTGGGACTGAGATAGATCTGAAATCTTTTTTTAAAATAGAAAAAAGCATTATAAAGCTAGCTCTTGCTTATCTAACTATTTTGTATATTGTGGCTGGGGTTTTTAGTGCGTTTATATCGCCGGCGTTTTTGGTTATTGTGGTGGTGCCACTTATGTCGGTTGGAATTTTATCTACCCTATTTAAAGAGTATGGTAAAAACGAGCCTTGGCTAAATACCGCTATGATCGCTGGTGGCATAGGCGAGGTACTTAGTATCGCTCTTTTAACCCTTATGTCAGCTTATATTGAATTTGGTAATTCTATTGAGTTATTTAGTAGTATATACTATCTTATACTATTTATTGTGCTTTGTGTGCTTGGATTTAAGGGGCTTGAAGTGCTATTTTGGTGGTATCCAAATCTCAAAATTCTACTAATGCCTCACGATGATAAGAGTGAAAAGGATATTCGCCTATCTATGGCGCTATTTTTTAGTACTGTAGCGGTGATGATATATCTGAATTTAGAGATTGTCCTTGGGGCTTTTATCGCTGGGAGCTTTATCGCTACATTTTTTAGTCACAAAAAAGATCTTCCACATAAGCTTGGTAGCTTTGGGTTTGGATTCTTGGTGCCGATATTTTTTGTCTATATTGGTACAACCGTGGAGCTTGAATATCTTTTGGTTCCTGGGGTGCTTGATAATGCTGTGAAATTGATGATATTTATGATTATTGTGCGAGTGATATCTTCAATGATATTTGTAAAGCGTTTTGGATTATATGATAGTATTCTTTTTGGCTTATCACTCTCAATGCCACTTACGCTTTTAGTAGCGGTGGCTACGGTAGCTTATAATGCTGGAAATATAGCAAAAGAGCTATATTTTGCTTTTATTATCGCTAGTATTTTTGAGGTGATTTTGTCTATGATATTAATAAAATTTACAAATTATCTTAAATTTCGCCTTAAATAATTAAGTTAGATATTTAAGGCCAATTTAATTTAAATAAAATTTAGATAAGATATAAAAAATTTTAATCAAAGGATAAAAATGAGTAACACAGTAACATTAACCGACAATAGAAATGGAAAAAGCTATGAATTTCCTATTCTTGATGGTACTTTAGGGCCTAGCGTTATAGATATATCTACTCTGTACAAAGATACTGGTATGTTTACATTTGATAGGGGCTATACTAGCACCGCAATGTGTCGTTCAGCTATCACATATATTGATGGTGAGGCTGGGACTTTGATGCATAGAGGCTATGATATAGCGTGGCTTGCTGAAAATAAAAGATATTTAGATTTGGTATATCTATTATTTAATAGCAAACTCCCAAGCCAAGAGGAGCTAGACGCATTTCGCCAAGAGCTAAAAGAGAGAAGCTATCTAAATGAAAAGATGATAAAACTATTTGATTGTTTCCCTGATAAGGCTCATCCGATGGCGGTTTTACAAGCAAGTGTAGCTACTATGAGTGCTTACTATAAAAGAGATATGAACTTTGATGATATGAAAGATTATATGGAATTAGCTAAAAGAATGGTAGCTAAAATTCCTACTATGATAGCATTTTATTATCGTCATGTTCGTGGCTTCCCAACTGTATATCCAGATCTTGATCGTGGATTTACAGAGAATTTCTTATATATGTTAAGAGCATTCCCGCACAATAGAGTAGATCTAAAACCAATCGAAGTTAAAGCCTTTGATACGATCTTAATGCTTCACGCTGACCACGAGCAAAACGCCTCTACTACGACTGTTAGGACAGTTGGCTCTACTCACGCTCATCCATACTCATGCATAAGCGCTGGTATAGGTGCGCTTTGGGGTCATGCTCATGGTGGTGCTAATGAGGGCGTTATAAGACAGCTTGAGATGATCGGTACTCCAGATAGAGTTGATGAATTCATCAAAAAAGCAAAAGACAAAAATGATCCATTCCGCCTAATGGGCTTTGGACATAGAGTTTATAAAAACTTTGACCCAAGAGCCAAAGTATTAAAAGGCTTAAGAGATAAACTAATCGATGAAATCGGTATAGATAGCAATCTAATTAAAGTCGCTACTAGAATCGAAGAGATAGCTCTAAATGATGAGTATTTCGTATCTAGAAATCTATATCCAAATGTGGACTTCCATAGTGGCGTAATCCTAAAAGCTTTGGGAATTCCAAATGAGATGTTTGCGGCTATATTTGTAATGGGTAGAGTTCCAGGATGGCTAAGCCAATGGATGGAGCTAAAATCTCAAGACAATATCAAAATTGTTCGCCCAAGACAGCTATATGTTGGACCAGCATCTCAACCTGAGTAAGCTTCACGACATTGCCATCTCTGCAGCTTTGGCTGCAGGAGAGGCTATTTTAGCTGTTTATGATAAATTTGAGCTATCTTTAAAAAGTGATAGCTCACCCTTAACTACTGCTGATTTAGTAGCAAATCAAGCGATATTTACCCACTTGCAATCGACACAAATTCCTATATGTTCTGAAGAGAGTATTTTGCCTTTTCATATGCGAAATGAAGATGCGCTTTTTTGGCTTGTTGATCCGCTTGATGGAACAAAGGAATTTATTGCTAGAAATGGAGAGTTCTGCGTTTGTATAGCTTTAATTTGGCATTCTAGGCCCATTTTAGGAGTTATATATACTCCACTTAGCAAAGAGATTTATAGTAGCTTTGTAGGTGCGCCAGTATTTAAAAATTTTGAGCAAATAGGGGAATATAAGGAAAATTTACAAAGTCTAAATCTAGCAAATAATACTTTGAATTTAGATGGTTCAAATATTTTAATTAGCGGTCGTTCAGCTGATATGACGCAGATTGAAAATTTTGCTAAAGAGTTTAATTTAAATTTAGCTACGCTTGGTTCAGCGATTAAATTTAGCAAACTAGCAAGCCAAGAAGTTGGAGTTTTTATAAGATTTTATGGTTCGCATATTTGGGATACGGCTGCGGGTGATTTTTTATTGCATCAAAGTGGCGGGATTATGCTCTCACTTAGTACGCTTAAACCGTTAAATTATGCTAAAAAAATTACATTAAATGATAGCTTCATTGCATTGAGTCGTAGTCAAAAGTCAAATTTAAAACGATATCTAGAATATATAAAATTACAAATTATTTGATCTAATTTATGGAATAATTTATCGTTATAATGAATAGTTTTTAATAAAAATAACATTACCCATATAATTTTATTTTAAATTCTTTTTAACACAATATTTAATAACATCTTATGCTGTTTGTTTAGGATAAAGGCTCTAAAGGGCTAATTTAAGATGGAGTAATCAAAAAATTTCCATATTTAAATATATTAGATTTAAGGAGTATTGATGGAAATTTTAAAAGAGACGATTGAGCTTATAGAGATTTTAGATTATGTTACAATAGTTTTTGCATTTTTTGCGAGGTTACTATAAGGCTTGAAACAAATGATAAATTCAACTGGGCTTAGACATAGCCTTATATAATAGCAGATATTCTTTGATTAGCTTGTAGTATTAAATACTTGTATTGTATTTTAATTATGATATGTATTATTTTAAAAATGAAACATAACAAATATCCTAATAAAAGTTGTCTAAATTTAAATTTGTTTAAAGTATATATCGATATAATCAAACCTTAAATTTATAATTTTATTTTTAACTAATGAGCCAATAACACTAAATAAGCTCAAACTAAAGAGAGCGCTATGAACGAGATGTTAAAAAAGCTGCAAAACTCTAGCATAACTCTATCTGCTGCAGCTAAAGAACTAGCTATAAGCGAAGATGAGATTTGTGAGCTTATAAGTGAACAATTTGGCTATGAGATAGCTGATATAAGTGTGGTAGATTACACTTTGGCTGATAGTTTGCCATTAGATATAATGGTTAAATTTGAGATTTTACCTATTAAATTTGAGGCTAATATCATTAGTGTTGCTATGAAAAATCCATTTAATACAAGTGCACTTTTAAGGCTTCGCAATATCTATAAAGATAAAATCATAAAACCTCTAATCATCCAACCAGCTAAGCTAGATAGAATACTTGCTAAACTTCCGCTTCATTATGGTTTAAATGCCATAATTTCACAGGTAAAAGTGCAAATAAATTCCAAAGGATCTAATGATGATAGCGCAGTTTTACGGCTTATTGATAGGGTGCTAAATAGTGCTATAGATCTAAACTCTAGCGATATTCACATTGAGCCAACTAGTTTTGGTTGTGTGATTAGAGTGCGTATTGATGGGGTTTTATGCGAGTTATTTGAATTTGATAGTGATATATATGCTGGGTTAATTGGTAGGTTAAAGCTGCTTGCAAATTTAGATATTGCTGAACATAAAAAAGCACAAGATGGTAGATTTTCATATGATATAAATGGCAGAAGTATTGATTTTAGAATTTCAGTTTTGCCTATTATTGATGGGCAAAGTGTAGTGCTTAGGATTCTTGATAGTCATAAGATGATTGTAAATTTGCAAAATTTAGGATTAAATGAGTTGAATTTTAGCACTTTAAAGCGTGCGATTTATAAAAACTATGGAATGATTTTAGTTACTGGTCCAACAGGAAGCGGTAAAACTACTACTATTTACTCAGCACTTAATGAGCTAAAAGGGCCAACTAAAAAGATTATTACCATAGAAGAGCCAGTAGAGTATCAAATGAGCTATCTTCAGCAAGTTGCTGTTGGGCATAGAAGCGCAATTAGTTTTGAAGAGGCGTTGCGTTCAGCGCTTCGACAAGATCCAGATATTATAATGATAGGTGAGATTAGGGATTATCAAAGTTTGCGTACAGCTGTGGGCGCAGCTCTTACTGGCCATTTGGTACTTAGTACATTACATACTAATAATGCTATTAGTGCTATAGATAGAATGATGGATATGGGGTTGGAGCGTTATCTTATTAGTGGTGCTATTATAGCGATTATGGCACAGCGTTTGGCTAGAAAGCTTTGCTTGTATTGCAAAGAGATGGTTGAGAATGGACGATATAAGGCTCATGGTTGCCCTAACTGTGTAGGAACTGGATATAGTGGTAGAGTTGTCATTAGTGAGGTTTTAGAAATTAGTGCGAATTTAGCTTCGCTTATGGCTCGTGGCGAGTCTAGTGGGATTATTCTAGCAGAGGCTAAGCGTGAAGGTTTTATCCCTATGGAAGTAAGCGCTATGGAGCTAGTAGATAGTGGAGTTACTAGTCTTGAAGAGATATTAAGCCTGATTTAATCAGTTAAGACAATGAGACGATATAATGCTAAAATTATTACCAATAATGCTACAATAACTCGTACTATTACTGCATCAAATTTAGAAAATGCTAAAGAGATTTTATCTTCAAGCGGCGAGATTATTGCTATTAGTGAGGAGAGTAAAGTTGGGCTTGGAGCAAAATTTAGGCGGATTGATAGCGGAGTTTTAGCTATTTATATTAGGCAGATTGGAACCTTAATGGAGGCTGGAGTAAGTGTTCTTGAGGCTTTTTCTAGCGTGGCGCAAGGGTGTCATAACCCTATACTTAGGAAAATTTTAGATGATATTAGCTCAGATTTGCACTCTGGTCTGAGTCTTGAGCAAGCTCTTAGCGGGTTTAAAAGTGAACTAGGAGCAGTTAGCGTAGCGATGTTTGCTCTGGGACAAAATAGCGGACGGTTGCCTGAGGCGCTTTTTATGCTTAGTGATATGCTCAACGAGATGGCAGAAAATAAGGCAAAATTTAAAAGAGCGCTTCGTTATCCTATGATAGTTTTACTCTCTTTGATAATAGCGTTTAATCTATTAATTGTGATGGTAGTACCATCATTTGCTGGAGTATTTGCATCTATAGGCGGAGAGCTTCCGCTGGCTACTAGAATACTTTTAGGGCTTGAGAGTTTTATTGCTGGTTATGGATTTTTGGCATTATTTGGGATAATTTTTATTGGATTTTTGATTTGGTATTTTTATAGATTTAACTCTAAATTTAGGATAAAATTTGATAATTTTTTGCTTAAAATTCCATTGCTTAAGGGGTTGATTTTATATGGTTCATTGACTAAATTTAGTCTGATTTTATCACGATTGATAAGTGCTGGAATGTCAATTGATAAGGCTATTAATATCGCAAATGGTGTTGTAGAAAATAGTTATATAAGCAGTAAAATCGCTTTTGTAGCAATGGATATCCATAGCGGGCAGACGCTTAGCAAGGCTTTTGAAGGTGCTCATGTATATGAGAAAATAGCTATCCAGATTATAAAGGCTGGACAAACAAGCGGAGTAATTGATGAGATGTTTGCTCATGTATCAAAGTTTTATAAGCAAAAATATGACACGCTTATCGATGGGTTAAATGGGAGTTTAGAGCCAGTTTTACTAATAGCAATAGCTGGGGCAGTACTACTTTTGGGGCTTGGAATTTTTATGCCACTTTGGGAACTCTCTAGTGGTTCTTGGTTGTATTGATTTATTTAACTTATACTTTATGTATTAGCCTTGAATATTTTATTTAAGGCTAATACATTTTAAATCATAATGAGTAAAACTATTTTATTTAATTAAATGATAAAAGATAGACTTTTGCATTAAAATCCATAATCTTTTACGAAAATAGGCTATTTACGCTTTCATCATGATATACTCTGCGGATTACCTCGCCAAATAGTGGCGCTGTGGTTAAAACCTTAATATATGGGCTTTGCTCTTTGAGTGGGATGGTATCAGTCGTGACTAGCTCATCTAAGACTCCGCTATTTATCCTATCATACGCAGGCCCGCTTAAAACCGGATGAGTACAAAAGGCCATGACGCTTGTGGCGCCATTTTTCTTAAATACTTCAGCGGCTTTGACTATTGTGCCTGCTGTATCGATCATATCATCGATTAAGATTACATCCTTGCCATTTACATCGCCTATGATATTCATAACTTCGCTTTCATTGGCCTTTTCACGGCGTTTATCTACTATTACCATATCTAGATTTAAGCTTTTAGCTAGGCTTCTAGCACGAGCTACGCCGCCTACATCAGGGCTTGCCACAATAGGATTTTTAAGATTTTTACTCTTTACATAGTCTAAAAATACAATAGTTCCATAAAGATTATCTACTGGAATATCAAAAAATCCTTGAATTTGCCCAGCGTGAAGATCCATAGTAACTACTCTATCTATGCCAGCGGTTTGCATCATATTTGCTACTAATTTAGCTGTTATCGGCACTCTTGGAGCAGCTTTTCTATCTTGTCTAGCATAGCCAAAGTATGGCACCACTGCTGTTATAGAGCTTGCACTTGAGCGTTTTAGAGCATCAGTTAGGATTAGTAGCTCCATTAGGTTTATATTGGCTGGAGCACAGGTTGGCTGAATGATAAAAACATCTTTACCCCGCACACTTTCGCCTATTTGTACGCTAATCTCTCCATCGCTAAATCTCTTTATACTAGCTTCGCTAAGTGGAATTCCAAGATATTTAGCCACCATTTTTGAAAACTCTACATTTGCTGTCCCAGAAAAAATCTTATATCCACGCATTTTTGCCCTTTTTGGAAGTATAGGGTTAATTTTAGCCTAAATTTGCTTAAAAATTAGATGGATTTTGTAGGCTAAATTTGAGTTTATGAGCGATATGTAAGTAAATTTATTATAAAATCTTATAAAAATTTAGGGCTAGTATGGGAAATTTTATCTGTTTACATTGTAAGGGTGAGTTTGATCAAAGTGTTGCTATAAAAGATGATAGCGGACATGAGTTTTGCTGTAATGGATGTATGAATGTATATGGGTTTTTAAATTCTCATAATCTATCTGAATTCTACGATAAATTAGGCAATCAAAAACATTTCAAAGCACCAAATTTAACTAAAATTGATACTGAGACATTTTATAAAAATTATGTCAAAAATAGCGATGGATTTTGTGAAATTTATATAATTATAGAAGGAATTCATTGCTCGGCTTGTGTATGGTTAAATGAAAAAGTATTAATCTCAAGCGATGGAATTATAGAAGTATCGCTAAATTCAGCCAGTCAAAAAGCGCATATAAAATGGGATGATAGCATTATCACATTAGATCAAATTTTGCATAAAATCAGCTCTATTGGCTATACTCCAATCCCATATGATCCACAAAAAGCCGATGCAAGAGCAAGTCAAAAGCGTAGAGAGTTTTATGCTAAGATGCTTGTAGGGATATTTTGTACGATGAATATTATGTGGGTGGCTGTAGCCTTATATGGCGGATACTTTAGTGGAATGAGTAAGGATATAAAAGATATCTTACATTTTGCAGAGTTTATTTTGGCCTCGCCGGTACTTTTTTATACTGGTAGTGAGTTTTTTAAAGGGGCATATTATGCTATTAAAAATCGCCAAGCCAATATGGATTTAAGTATTGCTGCTGGAGCAAGTATAGCCTATTTTTACTCAGTTTATGCGATGCTTAGTAGAAATGGCGAGGTATATTTTGACTCTGTAGCGATGATTATTACTTTTGTATTTGTTGGTAAATTTCTTGAGGTTATTAGCAAGAAAAAATCAATAGATACTCTTGATCTGCTTGGCTCTCTTTTGGTAAATCAAATTTATGTAAAATCTAATGATAAATTTGAGTTAAAAGATGTCAATGATGTAAAATTAGGAGATATCATCAAAGTGCGTAGCGGTGAGCGTGTAATGATTGATGGTAGTGTAGTTAGTGGGGCTGGTAGCTTTGATTTAAGTAGCATTACTGGAGAGAGCTTGCCAGTGTTGATTGGTCCTGGTAAGAAGATTATAAGCGGGGCTATGTGCATAGATGGAAGTATAGAGTATGAAGCAACTGAGCTTTTTAAAAGTTCAGTTCTTAGTAAGATTATAGATCTTTTAAATAAAGCAAGCTTTAAAAAACCAAAAATAGAGCTTTTAGCTAATCAAATTTCGGCCAAATTCTCTTTAGTGATTTTGCTTTTAGGACTTGGGACATTTGGGGTATGGCTATTTAATTCTGAACAGATTAGCACAGCAATTATAGTAGCTATTAGTGTGATTATCATCGCTTGTCCGTGTGCTTTAAGTCTTGCTACTCCAGTAGCTACTTTAATAGCTTTAGGTAGCGCAATGCGTGGTGGAATAATCTTTAAAGAGGCTAAGGTAATTGAGAGTTTAGCAAAGTGTGATTGTGTAGTTTTTGATAAGACTGGTACTTTATCAAAATCAAAACTAAGTGTAATTAAAGCAATAAAACTAAAAGAGTATAATTCATCTTTATTATACTCTTTAACTCTTGCTTCTACTCATCCAGTAAGTGTGGCTATTAGGGATTTTAGTATTAATCAACAGCTAAATTTGAGCGATATAACAAGCTATAGCGGTCTAGGAATGAGTGCAAAATATGGCGATTTAACTATTTATGGTGGTAGTTCGCGATTTATGAGCAAGTTAGGATTTGGGGAGTTTGAGGATAATGGACTTAATTATTATTTTGCTATAGATGGCGAGGTTGTGGCTAAATTTGAACTTGAAGATGAATTAAGGGATGAATCTGCAGATGTGATTAAGTCTTTACAAAATAGTGGATATAAAGTTGTGATGCTAACCGGAGATAATGAAATTACTGCTAGTAAGATAGCTAAAAGATTAGGAATTAGCGAGTTTTATGCTAGTAAAGATCCATTGCAAAAATCGCAAATAATTAAGGAATTAAACGCAAAAACTCCAGTAGTTATGGTAGGAGATGGGGTTAATGATGTGGTTGCACTAAGTATGGCTAGTGTGGGTATTTGTATGGGTAGTGGAGCGCAAATTAGCGTTGAAAGAAGCGATGTAGTACTGCTAGATGATAATTTAAACTCACTTGTAAAAGCGCTTAATCTTTCAAGATTGACATTTAAAACTATTAAGCAAAATTTAGGTTTTACTTTAATATACAATGCCCTTACTATTCCACTAGCTATGGCTGGGTTTATTATCCCGCTATTTGCGGCAATATCGATGTCGCTTAGCTCCATTATAGTGGTATTAAACTCTACAAAAATCAAATTAAAAGGATAAAAATGAGTGGTGTAATAGCTATAATGCTAGGGATCTCTACTTTGCTTGGTGCTGCTGCGCTTTTTGGACTTTTGTGGGGAGTAAAAACTAGACAATTTGATGATTATTCAAAATTTTTAGATGGTACTAAATTTGATAGTGAAGATGCATTAAATGATGCTATAAATTTAGAAAATCGTAAAAAGGATCTAATGAAAAAGCGTGATAAAGATAGGGGTTATAGACCGCCAGATTAATTTTTGAGTTTAAGCAAAGCGGCAATATAAGATAATGCTATTTTATATGTATTATGAAAGCATAGTTATAATTTTTATATTACTACACTTTCATACTTAGTGATAATTTTTATTTCCCTTTAGGATAAAGCGATGTGTGATATAGGCAAAATCCTACTAGCGCTACACCGCTTACAATATGTACAGCTTTGGCGGTTTTATTTTTCATAAATAGTGCCGTACTAGCGGTTAAAAGCAGGCTACTACTCATACCAATCTTTGCTATTTCTCTTTTAGTCTCTAGGCTAATTTTTGGTTTTTTAAGCTCTTTTACTGCGTTCATTTCTTTTCCTATTTTTGATTTTTTTATATGCTCTTAGATTAGTTTGCACGCTCAATACTAGGCTACCAATCACTCCTATAGCAATTAAAATTGGCATTATCCATCCCTCTTGATACGAATTCGCCTAAGTGCGTTAAGCAATAAAGCTATTGTTGTACCGTTATGCGCTATGGCAGTTTGTATAGGTGAGAGTTTGCCTAAACTTGCTAGTATCAATATGAGTGAATTTACCCCCACTGTGACCTTAAAGCTATTATTAACCTTTGATAGACAAGATATAGCAAGATCTCTAGCGTCTGCTACAGCTTCTATATCATCTCTTAATAATACTACATCTGCGCTAGCTTTGGCTATGTCAGCACCTTTGTGCATTCCAATACCTATATCGGCTCGTACTAGTGCTGGAGCATCATTTATTCCATCACCTACAAAAGCAACTTTTTGACCATGTTTGGCTGCTTTTAGCATAATCTCATCTAGAATTTTAGCTTTGTCAGTCGGTAGTAGCTCTGCATAATAATTTGCTATACCAAGCTCTTTAGCAATGGCTTTTGCCTTACTTTTACTATCTCCAGTAAGCATTATAAATTCTTTTACACCGCTTTTTTTAAGTCTTTTTAGAGCCTCTTTGGAATTTGGTCTAATAGTATCTTTAAGCAGTATAACTCCTAATAGTTTACCATCAAATCCGATAAATAAAGGCGTATCTCCATTTTTTAATATTTCATCTATCTCTTTAGAGTGCTCTTTAAAGCTTATACACTCATCATCTTCTAAGAAATGTCTCGAGCCAATTACTACGCTTTTTTTACCTACTTCACTTTTTACACCATGAGCTACTATAAATGTTACCTCATCATGATGAAAATGGTCAAAATTATTCTCTTTAGCTGCTCTTACTACAGCTTGTGCTACTGGATGAAAGTAGTGTTCTTCAATACTTGCTGCTAAATTTAATACTTGATTAGCATCCCAGTCTTGATGAAATGAGTGCACTTTTAATACTTCTAGATCGCCATTTGTTAGCGTTCCAGTTTTATCAAAGACAAATATTTCACTTAGCTGAAGACTCTCTAAACTTTTAGCACCCTTTACGATGATCCCCTCTTTAGCAGCACTTGATATAGCTGATTTAAATGCTACTGGAGTAGTGAGTTTTAAAGCACAAGAATAATCAGCTTGAAGTACGCTAGCAGCACGCACTAGTTCGCCAGTCATAGCATAGCTTAGTCCAGCAAGACTAAGAGTAATTGGCACTAAAGAGTCTGCCATTTTTGAAGCAGTTAATTCTTGGTTTGAGCGTTCATCTAGTGTGGACTGGATATATGATTTTATGCGATTAGTAGCAGTGTGATCGCCTACAGCTTCAGCCCATATTTTAATCTTACCTTCTTGAACTATTGTACCACTTAGCACTCTATCGCCTCTACTTTTACTAGCTGGAGTAGCTTCTCCTGTCATTGAAATTTGATTTATTAAAGCTTCTCCATCGATGATGTGACCATCTATATATATAGTATCGCCAGCACCTACTACTACAATATCGCCAATTTGTATATCATCACTTGGAATTTGACGCAGTGTTACTTTGCTATCAGTTATACTCTCAACCCACGCCATACCACCTTTTTGCTTAGCTAGTTCTTTGATAAGATCATCGCTTTTATACATTGTAAGCTCTTCTATATATTCACCCAAAGTCAGCATAAAATTGGTTGAATTTGCTGCCTTATAGTCTTTTAAATATAGTGAAATTGCTACGGCTGCAGCTTCAAGGCTACGAGATGTGATGCCTTCGCTAAATGTCTCTTTTAATCCGCTTTTTAGCAATGGAAAGGAGGCTAAAAGGCTAAAACTAAGACTAAGCCCTGGACTTCTAAGAAATGGAGCTATAGTTAAAGCACTAGCAGCACGTACCACTTCAGATGAGCTTGGGATTTCGCTTCTTAGTGCGATGTAGCTATCTTTTTTGCTCTTGCTTTGGCTTTTGATTTCATTAGATTTTAAAATATCTGAAATTTGATTTTGAATTTGATCTAATGAGCCTTCATAGCTTATAATTATACTTTTGATTATCCCATTTATGCGTACATCTATCACATTTGGCAAAGAGTCTACAGCAACTCTAAGCAAGAGAGGATCTACACTACCTTCATAGCCAAATCTAGCTCTAGATTTGGTTTTGTGCAGAAGTTTTATAGGCATATCTTACTCGCTAGCTTCAGCTTTTGCATCTTCATAACGCTCTTTTAGCTCTTCTAAGCCACATTCAAATAGTGTTGAAATTTTAGCAAATCCCTTAAAAATTGCTCTTTGAGCATTTTCATTTGTTAAAATATATGTAGCAGCTGCGCCAATTAATGCTCCTTTTAAGAAATCGCCACTATTTCCAGCGCCAAAAATACCATCTAAAAATCCATTTTGAGTATTTTGATTATTTTGTGTATTTTGAAAATTTAAATTTGACTGATTTGAGCTTGAATTTACATTTTTAATATAAGGATTATTATTTATCATTATTTAACCTTTTTTGTTGATTTTTTAATATTTTACACTCTTTTGGTTTAAATGCATTTTGGACGCCATAGACAAAGGCTCCACCAATTGCAATATATGTAGCAGCTTCTACTATTTTAGTTGAGGTGCTTTTATTTGGATTGCCAATGGTGTTTGATGCGGCAATAGCACATGCTCCAATTGCAGCACCTTCAAGTGTTGATTTTATTGTAGTTTTAATAGCTTCATCTTGAGTGATTTGACCATCTTTTAACTTAGCATATTGGTATGCACCGCTTGCCATAAGTGCCAAAATTGCTCCACTAACTGCGTGTCCGCTCACTGAACGAGGCGCACCTGTGTTTATCATTGATTAATCCTTGGATTGCTATTTTCTAAATTTAGATTGGTAGCTGATTTTAGGTTTGACTCATCTTGAGAGTTTGGAGTCTCTTGAGTTTCTATTTTTGCTTTTGGTTTGCGGCCTGGTTTTTTTCTTGCTGGTTTGTCTTGAACTTTTTCTTTAATGTTTGTTATAGTAGCTTTGCTAGCAGTTATGCCATCTTGGAATTTTTTGTCTAAATTTAAGTTTCCAAGCGATTTTGCTATCTGATCTCTTTTAGTAAATGCAAATGCGATTCCAGCACCTAGTGCGATACCTGCGATAAATGGTAATGCCATATTTTACTCCTTATTTTTATTTAGTAATTCATTTACGATAATCACGCTAAAAGCGCCAATAATCGCACCTCCAACTAAGCTGTAATTTAATTTACCTAAAAATCCCTCTAATTCATCCTGGCCTAGTGAGCCATCTTTTAATTTATTCACCATTATAGCAGTCTCATTTATTAAGGTTTTACCTTGATTTAATTGTTCTAAAAGATTGTTATTTTGATTTAAATTTAGAGCATTTTGCAAGGATGGAATGTGATTATTATAGCTAGCTGCTTGAAGCCTGTAAAATGTATCTATTATTTGTGCATCGTTCTCGTTTGTTACTAGAGTATTGTAGAGTTCTACATTTGCTTGTTCGTTTTGTAGTGCTATAACAGCTGCTTCTTCAAAGCTTTTAGGGGTTGCAAAACTATAAGGATTTGCCGGTATTTGCGCACCAAGCTCATTTAGATGGAAAATAATAGCATTTATATGATTTGCCTCAGCCTCTAAAAGATTAGTAAATGGTGCTCCAAATTCACTAGCGCTAAAGTAGAAGCTATAAGCTTTATACTCATCATCTAACGCTTTTAAAAGATTATCTATGCTCATTTTATATCCTTTAGATTTTTATTTATTATCATAGCAATTTTATCTAGATTGCGCCCATTTATAGCATCCTCCCATAGACTTGGCTCAAGCATATCTTTATCATAATGCAAGGTTAAAGAGCCGATTAATTTATTAAATTTAATCTCTTTGATTAGTGGAATTTGATTTAGTTTATCTATTAATTCTTTAGCTTCTATTTTGCTTTGTTGGGCTAGATTTTTAAGCTTTAGACTAGCTCGTAGTCTAATTCTACCAGGTGTGTGATGAATAATGCTAAAATAATCACCCAAAAGCTCTAAATCGCTTGGTTTTATCTCTAAATTATTTAGTGAAATTTGGCTATTTATATCCATAAAATTACTCAATTTTGATATTAAATTTGACAAAATTATATATAAATGATTATAAATCTTAACTTAAATTTTCATATATTGATATTGATTTTCATATCATTAAATCAATAAATTTAGTATATTTTAATAAGAAAATTTGATAAATTCGCAATTTTCTTAACTATATTTATAAAATCATTATCATATATATTTTGATAATATCCAAATATTATAATTTATTAAGATTAAATTTAGATTTTGTTATTATAAAATCAGCTGCGATTAAAATAAGATTGAAATTTATAAGAATTTAGAATAATAATTGCCTTTAAGAGCTAAAATCAAGGCTTTTTAAGTGAGAAAATTAAAGCCCTACTTAATCCAAATTTGATATAATTAATCAAATTTTAAAGGATCATAGATGAAAATTTTAAGCCTTGCTAGTAAGCTATCTTTACAATCTCCTAAGCTTGTTGATAAGTTTAAAAATGATGAAATTATGGTGATTAGTCCGCTTGATGATAGTATAAAAGCGAATTTTATCAAGTGTGAAATCGGTGCTATAAGCTACGCTTTGGCTCTTATAGGCTTGGAGTTTGGCTTTGGTGGGGAGTTTTGGGATGAGCTTGATTGTGGTGAGTTAAGTGGTGAGTCAAATATAGGCGAAGAGGAGTTGCCGTGTATTTGCGAATTTATCAAAAATTGTGATATTTGCGTTATTAGTGATGAGATTTTTGAGAGTAATGAGAGTAGTGTAAAGGCGATTTTGTTGCTGTTTAAGAGCAAATTTGGCTTTAAAATAGTAAATTTAAATGGCGATGAGGTAGAATTAAATGGCGAGTTAGTAGAGCTTGAAGAGATCCCGAATTATGATAGTGCCGTGGTATTTACCCATCCGCATTGCGATGAGTTTAGGGCGGGAAATTACTTTGGTATCGCTGCTAAGTTAAAAGATGGTGATGAGATCAATATACATTTAAGACAAAAAGATATAAAAGCTAAACTTTCAATAGATAAATCTATCAAAGGAACCATAGGATTTTTAGGCTTTGAAGGGGCAAAATATGGTTTTGAAGTTTTGAAATTTAGCCCTTTGGTTGGCTAAATTTCTATATATTCTACTATTTCACCAGCTTTTAAACCATCTTTATGGCTTGGGCAGATTAATAAAACGCCGCTATTTATGAGATTTCCTACGATGGCTGAGCTACCGGATTTTTTGGTTGCGGTGGTGATTTTGATGGTGCCGTTTTCGTTGGTTATACTAGCAGCACCGAACTCTTCAAATGGTGATTTTTTGGTATAGTCATCTTTTAAAATCGCTTTAAATCTATTTTTTTTATTTAACCCAAAGATATGCTCTATAAATTCTTTAAAAAACAGCACACAAGTCACCATCGCCGAATAGGCAAATCCAGGCAAGGCAAATATAAATTTATCATTGATTTTAGCTACTTTGATATGCCTACCAGGCTTGATGCTAGCACCATCTATGATGATTTTCGACTCTCTTGTGATATCACGCATAAAGTCAAAATCCCCCACGCTAACACCACCTGTGGTGATGATGAAATCAGCTGAGATTAGGGCGTTTTGGAGTGCGGTTTGGATCGCTTGTTTATCATCTTTGATGATTGGCATGATGATTGGCTCGCATCCCATATCTTTGAGCAAAGATGAGATAGATATACTATTTGAGCTATAAATTTGAGCTTTATGCTCTTTTGTTTGGCCTATATCCAAAACTTCACTACCAGTGCTTAATATCGCAACTCTAGGTCGGGCTAAGACATTGATATAGCTATATCCTAATTCAGCCAAAAGAGCTAGCTCACAATATCCAAGTTTGGTGCGAGAGCTTAGTAGTAGCTCTGATTCTTTATAGCTCTCACCAACTTCTCTAATAGCAAATCCTTGCGATACAGGCCTAGTAATCTCTATATACTCACCACTTAATTTGACATTTTCTATAGGCACGATAGTATCGGCTCCATCGCATACTAAGGCACCTGTAAGAGTCTTGACACACTCATTTTCAGATATAGTGATATCATCGCTATTTCCGGCGGGGGCTATGTTTATTACTTTAATTTTGTTATTTTGATTTGTAAATTTAATGGCATAGCCGTCCATACTTGAAGTTGGATAGGCCGGATATGGGCTTTTGGCTACTATATCATCTGCTAAAATTCTCCCAAGCGCCCTATCAAGCGAAACTCTCTCTATAAAGTCCCATTTTGGGGCGAGATTTAGTAAATTTTGGAGATTTTCATTGTAGCTCTTCATTGCTTACTCCTAAAATAGAGATAACCTCATCACGGCTTATTATATTAGAGTTGAATTTCACTATACTATATCCATTTTGTTTGTAGCGATCCACTATACCATTAACGCTATCTAATATTGATATATCGGCATTTTTAAGGCGTATGATTTGAAATATTCTTGGGTCGCTTAATTGAAATAAGATTAAAAGCCAAATAGCTGAGGCCACAGCTAAAACAGCAGCTAAAGCCGTGATATTATAGCTATGTAATAGATATCCGCCCACTGCCCCACCAAGAAAGCTACCTAAATAGCCAAATGAGTTAAATATACCAAGTGCCGAGCCTCTTTGGTTTGATTTGGCGAATTTGCTAGCACAGCTTTGCATGATTGGCTCATGGATATTAAATCCTATGAAAAATATAACTACAAATATGATGAAGCTCACAGCTGAATTTGCCACGCCAAAGCCTATAAATGAGATGATAAATAGCACCACACCAATCAATAAAAGCTTCTTGCTATGCCCTTTGCCATCACCTAAAAATCCTGCCATTCCCATAGCCAAAAATCCAAAAATCATAGAGATTAAATATACAATCCATAAGTCATCTCCGCTATATTCTAAGGATTTTACTAAAACTATCGGGATAGCTACAAAGGCACAGCTCATAAGCATTTTTTGCATTAGATTTGTTAAATTCATTATGGCTAGATCTTTTTGTTTAAGTAGTTTAGTAAGTGGAATTTTGGGGTCGTGATGATGAATTTTTGGCTCTTTTGGCACAGCGCTAAAGAGTAAAAATATACAAAAAATAGTTACTATAATAGATAGATAAAATAGACTAGAAAGCCCAAATTCACGGCTTAAAAGCGGACTAAGAATCATAGAAATAGCAAAAGCAATCCCAATCATCCCGCCCATCATAGCCATAGCTTTGGAGCGTTTATCTTCGCTAACTAGATCGCTTATCATAGCAGTTGCTACAGCACCCACAGCACCGCAACCTTGGAGCAATCTACCAAATAGCATTGTATAAATATCAGTTGAAATAGCACAAATTAATGAGCCGATTATAAATATAATTAGCCCTACAAATATCATAAATTTACGCCCAAATCTATCACTTAAGCTACCAAAAGGGAGTTGAAAAATCATCTGAGTAATAGCATAAGCACCGATAGTAAGCCCAGCTAAAAACTCATTAGCCCCATCAAGCTCAAGCGCATAAAGACTAAGAACAGGTAAAATAATAAAAAGCCCAAAAAACCTAGAAGCTGCGATAAATCCAAGCGGCAAAACTGATCTTATCATACAAAAAATCCTTAAATTTAAAAAAGAGTAATTTTATCATAATTAATATTAAACTCTTTTAAATTTATTTTGTAAAAAACTTTACGATAAATTTACATTTTTTACATTTTGACTTTACAACTATTATTTATAATTTCGCAACTTAAAATTCAAGGAGTTAAAATGTTTAAAAAATATCTCGTTGCACTATTTGTGCTATTTGGTCTTAATAGCTATTTATTAGCTGAAAATATCTATCCTATATCTCGTGAGATGGGCTCTGGTACAAGGGGCGCATTTGTGGATATATTTGATGTTAAAGAGCAAGTCGGTAAGAAAAAAATCGACGCAACTTCTAAAAAAGCTGAAGTTACAAACTCAACAGGCGTTATGATAACCACAGTTGCAAACTCAAAAAACGCTATTGGCTATATCTCGCTTGGCTCTTTAAATGATTCAGTAAAAGCTGTTAAAATAGATGGCGTAGCACCAAGTGTAGAAAATATCAATAACAAAACTTACACAGTTTTTCGCCCATTTAATCTAGCTATAAGTAGTGATAATGAGTTAGTAAATGACTTTTTAGGTTACACTAGCTCAAATCAAGCTAAAAGCATAATCCAAAAAGCTGGCTATATCGCACTATATAATAATGAATTTAGCTCAAAAAAACCTAGCGGCAAGATCGTAGTTGCTGGGTCTAGCTCAATTACTCCATTAATGGAAAAATTAAAAGAGAGCTATAAATCACTAAATCCAAACGCAACTATAGAGATCCAACAAAGCGACTCTACAACAGGGATTAACTCAGCTATAGAAAAAATAGCCGATATCGCAATGGTATCAAGAGAATTTAAAGCTAGTGAGTTAAAAAACGGCTTAAAAACTCAAGTTTTAGCCCTAGATGGACTAGCTGTAATAGTAAATAAAGCAAATCCAATTGACTCGCTAAGCAAAGATAGTGTTAAAAAGATCTTTACAGGCGATATTACCACTTGGGAAAAAGTAAAATAATGCTTAAAGAGAGATTTTTTCAAGGGCTTTTTGCCCTTAGCGCCGGCTTTTCTATCTTTGCTGTTGGCGCTATAGCTCTATTTTTGTTTTTTAACGCTTTTGCAACTATATCACAAATAGGCTTTTTGGAGTTTATTTTTGGTATGGATTGGTATCCTGATGAGGAGATTTTTGGTATATTTCCTATGATTATTGGAAGTATATATGTAACGGCTTTGGCTATAGTTTTGGGCGTGCCTATTGGGGTTTTGAGTGCTGTGTATTTGGCCTATTTTTGCCCAAAAGGGTTAAAAAAGATTATCATGCCAGCCGTTGAGCTATTAGGTGCGATTCCATCTGTTGTTTATGGATTTTTCGGACTTGTGATAGTGGTGCCTTTGGTATCTAATATCTTTGATGGTGTTTCAGGTAAGAGTATTTTGGCAGCTTCTTTGATCTTGGCAATTATGGTTTTACCTACAATTATCTTAGTATCAAAAGCAGCGATTGAGGCTTTGCCAAAGAGCTATTATGAAGGAGCTTTGGCCCTTGGGGCATCACCTGAAAGAGCTGTCTTTTTCGCTATAGTCCCAGCAGCTAAAAGCGGTATTTTGGCCTCTGTGATTTTAGGCGTTGGTAGAGCTATTGGCGAGGCGATGGCTGTTATCATGGTAGCAGGAAACCAAGTCCAAATCCCACACTCACTAAGTGATGGAGTAAGAACTCTAACTACAAATATCGTGCTTGAGATGGGTTATGCAGCAGATCTGCATAAAGATGTATTGATAGCTAATGCGGTTGTGCTTTTTGTCTTTATTTTGATTATAAATATTAGTTTTAGCGCTTTAAAAAGGGGTAAAAAGTGAGTAGGGATTATCTATCTATATTTTTATCATTTTTACTTAAATTTTCTATTTTTAGCGTGTTGTTTGTATTTTTTGGGATTACGCTTTTTATCTTTATTAAAGGTATTATCTATATCTCGCCAAGCCTCTTTGAGTGGGAGTATAATAGCACAAATGTCTCTTTAATGCCAGCACTTATAAATACTATAAATATGGTTATTTGCTCTTTGGCTATTGCTATGCCACTTGGGATTTTTGGGGCGATTTATCTAAATGAATATAGCAAAAAAGATAGCAAAATTCTAAATCTCATAAGGGTTACTTCTGATACTTTGGTGGGAATTCCAAGTATTGTGTATGGGTTGTTTGGTTATCTTGCTTTTGTTATATATTTTGGATTTAAAACTAGCTTTATAGCGGGGGTTTTGACTCTTAGTATTATGATTTTGCCTTTGATTTTAAGAAGTAGCGAAGAGGCTCTAAAATCTGTTCCAATAGGTTATAAAGAGGCATCTTTGGCTCTTGGAGCTAGCAAACTTCGCACTATATTTGCTATCATCTTGCCTAGTGCCACAGCTGGGATATTAGCCGGTGTTATCCTAAGTATTGGTAGGATAGTTGGTGAGAGTGCGGCGCTACTTTATACCTCTGGAAGTGTAGCACAAATCGCTGGAGCATTAGATTCTGGGCGGACTCTAAGCGTTCATATGTATGCTATATCTAGCGAAGGCCTTCACATAAATGAAGCTTATAGCACGGCGATGGTGCTTATTGTTATTGTATTTTTTATGAATTTTATCTCAAATTTTGTAGCTAAAAAGATTTTAAAGGATAGTAAATGAAAAAGTGCTTTGATATTAATAAACTAAATTTACATTATGGGGCATTTCACGCATTAAAAAATATCAATATGGAGATTACCAAAGGCGAAGTTACGGCCTTTATCGGTCCTAGCGGATGTGGTAAATCTACATTTATAAAAACCCTTAATCGTATGAATGATTTAGTAGAAGGTTGTAAGATTGAAGGGGAGATTTTGTTTCATGATAGGGATATTTATAGCAAAGATTATGATATAAATTTACTTAGAAAGCGTGTAGGTATGGTATTTCAAAAGCCAAATCCATTTGCTATGAGTATATATGATAATATCACATTTGGCCCTAAGACTCATGGCGTAAAAGACAAAGATACCCTAGATAGCATAGTAGAAAAGAGCTTAAAAGACGCTGCTTTGTGGGATGATTTAAAAGATAGATTATATAGCTCGGCTTTAGGGCTTAGTGGCGGCCAGCAACAAAGATTATGTATCGCTAGAACCTTAGCTGTAGATCCAGAAGTTATCTTAATGGATGAGCCAACTAGCGCACTTGATCCTATATCCACGGCCAAAATAGAGGAGTTAGTCTTAAAGCTCAAAAAAGATTATACAATCATAATAGTAACTCATAATATGCAACAAGCTCACAGAATTTCGGATAAAACGGCGTTTTTCTTGATGGGCGAAGTGATCGAATATGATGATACAAAAAAGATATTTAACAAACCAAAAAACAAAAAAACTCAAGATTATGTTATGGGGAAATTTGGGTAAGTTTGCTATAATTTGGCAAATTTAAAGGAATTAAGTGATCTATGTCTTAGAAGATGAAGGGGCGATTTTAGATCTTATTTGCTATGCTTTAAAATCCCAAAATATCCCAGTAAAAGGCTTTAGCCTAGCTAAGGATTTTTATAAAGCCTTAAAAGATGAAATCCCTCAAATTTTGGTTTTGGATGTTATGCTCCCAGATGGCGATGGATTTGAGATTTTAAAAGATCTTAAAAATAGTGCTAAATATAAAGATATTTGCGTTTTGATGCTTACAGCTCTTGATAGTGAGATAAATAAGGTCAAAGGCCTTGATCTAGGTGCGGATGACTATATCGCAAAGCCTTTTGGAGTGATGGAGCTTTTGGCTCGTATTAGGGTGATTTCTAGACGCAAAGCCAAAGAAGAGCCAAATAGCGATATAAGCTTTGATGGATTGGAGTTTTCATATAAAAATCATATTGTTAAGGTTGATGGCAAGCCTTTGGAATTAACCTTAAAAGAATTTGAATTACTTGGATTTTTATTACAAAATCCAAATCAAGTTTTTAGCCGTGATATGCTTTTGGAGATGATATGGGGCTATAGCTATGATAAAGAGAGTAGAACGATAGATATGCATATTAAAACATTAAGAAAAAAGCTTGGTAATATGTCAGATATGATTAGGACAATTCACGGAGTTGGCTATAAGTTAGTAAGAGAGTAGGATGCAAAAAAGGGTATTTTATTTCATTATTTTTTCTACATTAGCACTAGCTTTATTTATAAATATATTTTTGATATTTTCTATAGAATCTGTGCTTAAAAATGAGCTTTTTGATAGATTGAAAAATTATGCTTATAGCATTAAAAGCGAGGTTTTATCATCTATCCAAAATGGCTCTATACAAAGCTTAAAAGACCTAGATGAGACTTATAGAATTAGCATAATTGACCAAAATGGAGTTGTGATATATGATAATTTTGCCAATAATCTAAATTTGGATAATCACAGCAATAGAGCCGAGTTTAAAGATGTGATAAAAAATGGAGAATCCACAAATATACGCTATTCTAATACACTTTTAAAGCGAAATTTATATTATGGGCTTAAAATCTCTAATGAAAAAGGGGAATTTGTTTTAAGAATTTCAAAAGAACAAGACTATCTATATGCGATATTTATGAGCTTTATACCTTATATTGTTGCTGAGATTATATCGGTGCTGATATTTTCATTTTTATTAGCTAAATACCTTACGCATATAATTTTACGCCCGATTTACAATATAGATTTAAAGAATTTAGATGAGAATTTACCATATCCAGAGCTTAGAGTTTTGATAGAAACTCTCAAAAAACAAAACAAAATTATCAAAAGCCAATTTAAGCATCTAAAACAAAAAAGACAAGAGCTACAATCCCTAACCAAAGGTATGAAAGATGGCCTTATCATCATCAATCGCTCCGGAGAGATATTAAGCATAAATCCAAGCGCTCAAAAATACTTTGCTAATTTAGCCAAACATACTAATATATCTCAAATTCAAAATGATCTATTTTTAAAGCTTTTATTACAAAATTTAAGAGATTTTAAAGATGGTAAGATATCTTGCGAGATAAGGGAGCAGATAGTGTTTATGCAAGAGACTTTAGTGGAGTGCGAAATTGTCTTTTCGCCGATTTTTTCGCAAAAAGGCAAATTTAAAGGGCTAATTATCGTTATTTGCGATATTACAGAGTTTAAGCGAAACCAAAATTTAAGCAAAGAATTTAGCGCTAATGTAACTCACGAGCTTAAAACTCCGCTAACTTCTATAATGGGAAATGCCGAGATGATTAGAAATAATCTTGTAAAAAGTGATGATATCCCGCATTTTATAGATACAATTTATAATGAATCTAAAAGATTATTACACCTAATAGAAGATATTTTGAAATTATCATTTTTAGATGAATCTAGCACTAAGAATATCCCATTTGGCAAAGTAGAGCTTAAAAATCTACTCTTAAAAGTCTATTCTAACTTAAAAAGCGTAGCTAAAAAATATGATATTGAGTTTAAATTTGAGCTTGAAGAGGCCTATATACACGGCTCAAAAGAGCTATTAGAACACGCTATTTTCAATCTATGCGATAACGCTATTAAATACAATCACCCAGGCGGATATGTCAAAATCAAGATAAAAAATTTAAAAGATTGTGTAGAGCTTAGTATAAAAGATAGTGGCATAGGAATTGAGCCAAGCTCACAAGAGCGGATATTTGAGAGATTTTATTGCGTGGATAAAAGTTATAGCAAAAAAGTAGGTGGCACAGGATTAGGACTATCAATAGTTAAATCAGTTTTAAATATACACCACGCCAAAGTAAAGCTAAAAAGCCAAAAAGATATAGGAAGTGAGTTTATTATCACATTTGCTAAGGATATAAAATAGATAAAAATTAAGTAAATATAAGCAATAAAACGATTAGATTAGTTAAAAAATAATATTAATAAAGTAAACTGTGCTAATTAAAGCAATGCAAAGGATTATTACATAGTTTATAACTATGTAAAATAATAAGAACTCTTATGTTTAGCTTATCCTTTAACTTTTGATTTAGCCTAAGAGGTAATTTCTATATAAGTTCTTTTATTGTAGAATCTATTTTTTATTTTATTATATGTTTATTTTGGAGCGTAATATGTTTAGATATATTTTTGTTTCTTTAGTTTTAGTATCTACTTTATATAGTTATTGTAGAGAGCCAATGAAACCTATATGTATTGGTTCATCGACATCTTTTAAAACATTTAAAAATTCCTGTAGAGATGATGTAGAAGATTATATTAAAGATTTAGAGAGATATACAAAGTGTGTAGTAAGTGAATCTCGTAATAAGATTCAAGAGGCAATAGATAGCTATGAATGTTATTCATCTGGTGAGAATTTTTGTTATTGATATATACTTTGATTTTTAGATTTATGAATCATTAGTATATTAGCTTAATTAAAATAGTGAGCCAATTAATAATTAAAGAGCATAAAATATTAAAACTATAGATATGATAAATTCCAAGAATATGAGTACAACAGAAGAATAGTGTTTTGTATTGAACGAAAAGCTAAAGAAAATATTGCATACAAAATCTAAATTAAATACTTTAGTCAAATGAAGCATAGCTTATTGCTAAAAGGAGTTTATAAATCCTATCTATATAAAATTTATAAACTCTAAAAAATTAATATTATCAAATAGCAAAGTGTATCTTGTTTAGTCATTGTATAGAATTAATTAAAGCTATATATTAGTTAATTGATATTTATTAAAACTGATAATTGATTAATATATGGATATTCAAGAGATAAGTGGCTCCGGATGCTGGATTCGAACCAGCGACCAATCGGTTAACAGCCGACTACTCTACCGCTGAGCTAATCCGGAATATCGTATAAATGAGTTGGAATTATAGCTAATAATTAGCTATTTGTCAATTAAATTTAGCTTAAATTAGAAATTTTTTTCAAATTCTATAAAATTTCATCCCAGCTAAATCGCATTCTATAACCTTGCCTTCATTTATCAGCGTTTCTAAATTTATCTTTGCATTTGTAGTAAAGTTGTTTTCTATATCATATAAACTTTGAGGGCGAAGTTTTAAAAGCTTTTCAAGTTCATCTTTACTATAATCAAATTTAGATTTTAAAGGGGTTCTAGAGGCTATACTAACTGGTGCAGCATCTATAAAAGTTGCTAAATAGTGTAATGTTTCACTACTAACGCCTCTAACATTATGAGCTGGTGGGCGATCTATAGTGCTGATATCTATTCTATTAGGTAAAATCTTTTTAAAAGCTCTATTTAAAGCCATAAACTCATCATCGTTATCATTATATCCAGCTACAACCAAAACCTCCATAATAAGCTCGCCTTTAAATTTAGATCTAAATTGCGACATAAGCCCTACTAACTTATCTACATCTATATTATCAATACTTCTATCAATTTTGCGAAATGTCTTTTGATTTGCACTATCAAGGCTAAACTTCACAATATCAAGGTTTAAAAGAGCCTCAATAGCATTAGGATTTAAAACAGCACTACCATTGCTAAGAATTAGTGATTTTTGCGTGGTTTTAAGAGTATTTATCTGAGTAATTAAATTTGATAAATCGCTATATAGACTTGGCTCGCCATTAGCCGTAAGCGTGATAACATCGATATCTTTAAACTCATTAAGAGCATTTTTAAGCTCATTTATTATAACTTTGGAATTTGGTTCATTTTTTATAGCTCTGATGGTTTTAGCTTTTTTTAACTCACAATATAAGCAATCAAAATTACAGCTTTTTTGATCTGGACTAAGGTCAATCCCAAGAGAGCTGCCAAAGCGGCGGCTACTCACTGGACCAAATATAAATTTATATCCCATTATTTTGCATATTTTGCAGATTTTTCTTGGACAGATTTGATAAAATATTTAGCATGTTCAACTGGAATATCTGGTAAAATACCATGACCAAGATTAAATATATGTCTTTTGCCGCCCATTATAGATAGAATTTCATCTACGCCTTCATCAATCGCATCTTTGTTATACAATCTTGTAGGCTCCATATTGCCTTGTAAAATATATTTAGCACCTAAAGATTTTTTAGCATTAGCAAGCGGGGTGCTCCAATCCACACCAAATACATCAAAATTACCACTAATATCATCTAAAAATCCGCTAATTCCTTTAGGAAATACTATTATAGGAGTATCTGGGAAGTTTGCTTTTAGATAATCAACAATCTCATTAATATAGCTAAATCCAAATTCCATATAAGCACTTTTTTCTAATGCTCCAGCCCAACTATCAAAAATCTGAACAGCATTTACTCCAGATTTTATCTGCTCAGCTAGATATAACTTAAGAGCATTTGTTACCTTGCGAAGAATAGCATGAAGGAATTGAGGATTATCATATACCATCTTTTTACAGATATTATATGTTTTTGTGCTGCCTCCTTCTATCATATATGTAGCAATCGTCCATGGAGCACCACAAAATCCTATTAAAGCTTTATCTTTGGCTAGCTTATCTCTAGTTAATTTAATTGTATCATAGACATAGCTTAGATTTTTAATTGCTTTATCGCTACTTAGTCTATCTAAGTCCTCCATTGTAGCAATTGGCTTAGGAAATACCGGGCCTTCGCCTTTTACAAATTTAAGCTCCATACCCATCTCCATAGGTACTACTAATATATCGCTAAATAAAATTGCTGCATCTACGCCTAAAATATCAACTGGTTGAAGTGTAACCTCGCTAGCTTTTTCATAATCCTTACAAAGTGATAAAAAATCCCCAGCCTCAGCTCTAACTCTCATATACTCAGGCAGATATCTACCAGCTTGACGCATCATCCAAACTGGAGTATAAGGAGTTTTTTTGCCTAAACATGCATCTATAAAAATCATAAATATCCTTTAATCCTAATGATGTGAACTCTTATGCAAGAAATATAAGCCTAAACAAAGAGCTAAAATAGATAACGCTAGATAGACCATCTCAAGAGGTGTAGTAAATTTAGCGTGCAAAACACGCTGAAAGAAATTAACCACTAAAACCATCACAATGACTTTACCTATCTTATCTTTTAGCTGGTCTAAACTATGCACTTCAAGCACTCTAGCCTGTCTAGAACTCTTAGTTGTATCAATTTCACTAATAAAAAGCTCATAAATCCCAAAACTAAAGATAAAAAAGACCAATGCCATCAAATACAGATCTATAGCCCCAATAATAAGAGCTACGCCATCGCTATGCAGATCTACACTATGGTCGCCTAGAATTAGGTAATTCCATGCATAAACTATTACCTTAACAATATCATAACTAGCAACAATAAACATCACAAAAGCTCCTAGCAATCCAAAGATCACTGGAAGCAAGGTTACCATTCTAGACTTCCACAAAAGCCCTTCAAATAGCCTTTCTATCTTGTTTTTAATATTATCCATTCTGCTCTTGCATCTCTATCCATTTTTGTGCGATTCTAACCGCATTTGTCGCTGCACCAACTCTAATCTGATCAGCCACACACCATAAATGTAATATGCTATCATCATAATTATCTTTTCTGATTCTGCCTACATATGTCTCATTTGTATCACTTGCGTGAATTGGCATTGGATAAAGATTATCTTTTGGACTATCTTGAACTACAACGCTTGGAGCATTTTTTAGAATTTGAGTTGCTTTTTGTGCATCAATTGGAGTTTTAAATTTAATAGTTATGCTCTCGCTATGACTTCTAAGAACTGGCACACGCACACAAGTTGCACTCACTTGTATATCTTTGTGAAGGATTTTTTGGGTCTCTTTAACCATTTTCATCTCTTCTTTTGTGTAATCATTATCTAAGAACACATCAATATGTGGAATTACATTTAGTGCTATTTGGTGTTTAAATGCACTTGGCTCACACTCATCAAGCTTAAATTCAAAGAATTTTTGCATCTGCATAACCAACTCTTCCATTCCTTTTTTACCCGCACCACTTGTAGCTTGATATGTGCTTACATCTACTCTTTGGATACCAAAAGCATCATCAAGAGGTTTTAACACTTGCACCATCTGGATTGTAGAGCAGTTTGGATTTGCTATTATGCCTTTATTTTGCCATTGAGCAATGTCTTCTGGATTACACTCAGGCACTACTAATGGCACTTCTGGATCCATTCTAAAATGGCTAGTATTATCTATAACTATTGCTCCGCTTGCTGCTGCAAATGGTACAAAATGAGCCGATATGCTACCGCCAGCACTAAAAAATGCAATATCTACTTCATGCTCGTCAAATACAGTATCAGTAAGCTCTACAATTGGATAATTTTTGCCTTTAAATTCAATCTCTTTCCCAACACTCTTTGCACTTGCAAGCGGCAACACATCGCCAACTGGAAAATCCATCTCTTCTAAAACACGAAAAATCTCTTCGCCTACAGCTCCAGTAGCTCCAACTACTGCTATACTATACTTTCTCATACTACGCCTTAGATTTAAATTTAGGTCGCTATTTTATCTAAATTTAGCTTAATATAAGTCAAATTTGAATTTAAATTACTTTTTAGCGTAAATAAACAGATCCTCTTTACTAATACTACTACCTTCACTTAGTATAGCAGCGCGCTCAACAATACTAATAAGCTCCCTAATATTACCTGGATAATCATAATTTAAAAGCTCATCAATAGCCTCTTGACTAAACTCTTTTTGACCTAATTCATACTCAACACAAACTCGCTTAAGTGTAGCATTTGCGATATCTACAATCTCATCTTTGCGTTCTCTAAGTGGTGGGATTTTAAGCGGAACAGTATTTAAACGATAAAATAGATCCTCTCTAAACTCACCATTTGCAACTTTTTGTTCTAAATTCGCATTGGTTGCGCTTACGATTCTTACATCTATTTTAATTGGTTTGCTAGCTCCTACACGAACGATCTCACGCTCTTGAATCGCACGCAAAAGCTTAGGTTGTAAATTTAGTGGCATCTCTCCAATCTCATCTAAAAATAGAGTTCCACCATTTGCTAGTTCAAAAAGCCCTTTTTTAGTTGCTGTAGCATCGGTAAAAGCACCCTTTTCATATCCATATAGTTCACTTTCAAGTAAATTTTCAGGTATTGCAGCCATATTAATAGCCATTAATGCTGAATTTTTTCGCTTTGAATTTTCATGGATATATCTGCTAAAAAGCTCTTTACCTACGCCACTCTCTCCCATTATCATCACGCTTACATCAGTTTGGGCTGCCTTTTTGGCAATATTTAGAGTTTTGTCTAAATTTGCAGAAGCGGCTAAAAAATTACTACTTTTTATCTCTGTGGTGGTATCTGGTGTTTTAGTTTTAGTTTTTTGAGTTATTGCGCTAGTTCGTTTAATTGCTGTAGCTAAAGTATCAATATCAAATGGCTTGGTCAAAAAATCCTTCACCCCAAGGCGAACACTCTCAATAGCCCTATTTAGTGTAGCATTTCCTGTCATAATAATTACATCGTATTTGCCACCAAGTTCTTTTATAAACTCTAGTCCATCCATTCCAGGCATGTTTATATCAGTTACTATGACATCAGTATCATTACTTAATTTTTTAAGTGCTTCAGTAGCACTTTTATAAGATTTTACACTAAACTCATTATAATCACCTAAAGCGATCTCCAGGGATTTACGCATATTTATATCATCTTCTACAATTACAACATTCATGATTTACCTTATAATTTTGCTTATTGTAGCACCTTGGGGCTTAAATTCCACTATAAAGCGGATAGGGGCGATAGTTAATTCTGTGGTAAAAAGAGCTGAGTTTGGATATGTAGTTGAGTTATCTAGAATTCTTACTTCTTCTGAAACAAAGCAGTCAAATAGTTCATTTTTGTGTAAATTTAAATACTCATAAGTAGTTAAATCTGTCGGTTTTGAGATTGGGATAGAGCATATAATTTGACTACTTTTATATCCTTTAACCATCGATCTAGATATAGTGATCTCATCGCTACTAAGTATCCCATTGACGGTAATTAATCTAGCCCAAAAGATAAACTCATCACCGCCAAATAGGTTATTTAGTGCAAATATTAATAAGCAAAAAGTTCTAGCCACTTTTCTCTATCTATTTTTAGCTCCATTTCAACTCTATATAAACCATCTTTAAAGTCTTGGTTGATTACTGAAGCATTTTTGATAAGGCCTAAAACTCTACCTTCAATAACTGAACTTTGCAACATTGCATCTTTTACTGTATCTTTAGCATTAATTTTAACACCATAAAGTTTAGCTGCTAGCTGTCTATGACCATCTGTAATTGCTGAACGTTTAGCTAATGCACGAGCCTGAGCCGGACTCACAGTATCAAGCGGCGGAATTCCCTCGCCAATAGCACTAAATGCTACCTCATTATCAGCATTCATAGCTGGGATCATTTTTTCATTTTGAATGATCTCTCTAATATCCTCTTTATCGACTTTTTGGACAATTACTTCAGCTGGTTGTTGATTAGAACCAGATGCATTTGCACAACCTGCTAATGCTAAACCTGCAACCAGTGTGTATAAAACTCTTTTCATACCTTACAACCTTTTAAATTTGAATTTAAATTTTATAAAGCAAATATTATTCCACTTCTTCAATTTTAGCCATTTGTTCAGCTATAAAATCATCATCGATGATATCCATATCTTGATCATCGCTCTCTTCTTTAGGGCATCTTGCAATGCTGACAACTTCATCGCTACCGACATTTACAACGATTACGCCACTTGTGTTGCGACCAGCTTTTCTGATTGTTTGCATATCTACTCTAATCATCTTACCGCTGCTTGTAAGAGCCATTAAATCCATGCTTTCATCTACCATAACTACACCGACTAGGTCTTTGGTTTTTGATGTTAGTTTCATACAAATAACACCTTTACCGCCACGACTTTGAAGTCTGTACTCATCAGCAGTTGTACGTTTGCCTATACCTTTTTGGCTAACGCTTAGAATTTCTTGCGTATCGTTCTCTATAACGACAGCACCTACTACTTCATCGCCTTCTTCTTTAAATCTAATAGCGGTTACTCCACGAGCCACACGGCCAATTTGTCTAACTTTGCTTAGTGGAAATTTAATACACATACCTTTTTTAGTTACGACAAATAACATCTTTTCATCACTAGATTCTGGAAGCTCATCAATACTTTCAAGAATATGTTCTATCTCGCTCTCTTCAAGTTCGGATATTGCTTCTATTTCGCTATCAATAACCTCTTCAAGAGCATCAAATCCACTCTCTTCAAGCTCATTTTCTACTATTATATCTGGGTCATCTACTACTTTTTCATCATAGTCACTTGTGGCTATAACTACTGTTACTAATTCATCGTTTTCATCTAAATTTATAGCTTTAACACCGATACTTCTGATGTTTTGATATTCGCTTAAATTTGTTCTTTTTACAAGACCATTTTTAGTAAAGAATGCTAAAGATTTATTTTTAGAAAAATCAGTAGTCGGGATAATTGCTTTAATCTTTTCATCTGGTTGAAGATTGATTAAATTTACTACAGCTTTTCCTTTAGCGGTGCGACTGCCTTCTGGGATTTTATATACTTTTAGCCAATATAGTTGCCCACGATCAGTTACAAACATCAGCGTATCATGACTCATACAAGTAAAGAAACTCTCTATAAAATCATCATCATATGTAGTTACTGCGACTTTGCCTTTACCGCCACGTTTTTGTTTTTCATAACTTTTACTTGGTACACGCTTGATATAACCCCTATGAGTGATGGTTACTACCATATTTTCATTAGGGATTAGGTCTTCTACGTCAATATCGTCATAATCATCGATAATTTCAGTAATTCTTGGACATTTAAATTTAGATTTGATCTCTAAAAGCTCATCTTTTATAATGGCTTCAATTAGCTCCTCGCTTTTTAAGATCGCATCAAGCTTATTAATTAATTCTAAGATCTCTTTTAGCTCAGCCTCTAGTTTTTCACGCTCTAATCCAGTGAGTTTGCTTAATCTCATATCCAATATTGCATTACTTTGCAGCTCGCTTAGACCGAATTTAGCCATCAATCCATCTCTAGCGATATTTGTATCAGCACTTGTCTTAATCAAAGCTATCACATCATCTATATTATCTAAAGCGATTTTTAGCCCTTCTAAAATGTGCGCTCTAGCTCTAGCTTTTTGTAAATCAAAGATAGTTCTTCTAATAATTACTGTTTTTCTATGGTTTAAGAATAGTCTTAAAAGCTCAATTAGTGAAAATATCTTTGGTTCTTTATTATTTATAGCTAGCATAATTACCCCAAATGTTACTTCCATTTGAGTTGATTTAAATAGATTATTTAAGACAATATCACTCATAGCATCACGCTTAAGCTCGATAACAAGACGAATTCCATCTCTATCGCTCTCATCACGCACCTCGCTAATACCTTCTATTTGCTTCTCTTTTACTAATTCAGCAATATCAGAGTGTAGTTTGCTTTTATTTACTTGATATGGTAGTTCATCTACTACTATTACATCTTTATTTTGCTTTTTTTCTATATGAGTTTTGGCTCGCAGCTTAATCCTACCTCTACCGGTGCGATAAGCTTCTATTATCCCTTTTTTACCAAAGATTATACCGCCAGTTGGAAAGTCTGGACCTTTGATATGAGCCATTATATCTTCTAGTGTGGCATCCTTGTCATCAAGTAATACCAAAAGCCCATCTACAAGCTCATCAAGGCTATGTGGCGGAATATTTGTTGCCATACCTACTGCAATACCGCTTGAGCCATTTAAGAGTAAATTTGGCACTCTAGCTGGAAGTACATCTGGCTCAACCATGCTATCATCATAGTTTGGAATAAAATCAACAGTATCTTTATCTAAATCTTTTAATAACTCTTCAGCTAAAACCGTCATTCTAGCTTCAGTATAACGCATCGCAGCTGCGTTATCACCATCTACTGAGCCGAAGTTTCCTTGGCCATCTACAGCTGGAATTCTCATAGAGAAGCTCTGAGCCATTCTAACTAACGCATCATATACAGCTGTATCGCCGTGTGGATGGTATTTACCAATTACATCACCTACGATACGAGCGGACTTTTTGTATGGGCTGCGACTACCTACGCCTAAGTCATTCATAGCATATAGGATTCTTCTATGTACTGGCTTTAGCCCATCTCTAGCATCAGGCAAAGCTCTACCAATAATAACGCTCATCGAATAGTCTAGATAGCTAGCTTTTATCGAGTCCTCTACATCTATGGTTGTTACATCTTGATTTGAGTTAAAAATATTATCTTCCATCTTTTTCCTTGAAAAATCTGCTCAATATTTTATCCAAATTTAATAAATATTAGCTAAAAAGTATGGAATTATTTTATTTAAATCACACTTTATAAAGTAGATAATAAGAGTGGTGAAGTCAAGACTATGCTTGATTGTTTTTTGTTAAGTTTTAGTATATAGACCATTATCAGAGCAGTTAAAAGGTATTCTACTATGATTAAAATAGAGAGCTTTGATCCAAATTGACCAAGAGGGGATTGATTTGCCAATGGTGTATTCTACTATGATTAAAATAGAGAGCTTTGATCCATTATAGCTAGTGGTAAAGTTAAGGATTTGACAAGGGTAATTATTTAAATTGCAAAATAACTGATCTAAGCTAATCCCAAAGTGACTATAGTTAAAAAGATAATGAAACACTAGGGTTTAATTTGCGCCATAATGCTAAGGAATATAATCAATATATATATTTATATAATAATTATTATATCAAAGAGATAAAATGACTATTGCAATTATCAACGAAAAAGGCGGTGGGTGTAGGAAAAACTACTGTTGATTATATTACTAGAGTTGTAAATAGTAGCTCAAATAGCATAAATGCTAAGTATATAATTTACCAACTATTCTACTTATCTTTTAGTCTAATATTTGTAATTTTCTTATGTCTTTATCTTGTAAATTTGTATTTGATGCTCTGCTCATTTTATATCCTTGATTAGTGTAAAATACTCCTAAGAGTAACAATACTCCTTAAAATACTAAAAATTATTTTACATTAATCATATCAAAATTACAATATTGAGATTTAAATAGATTTATACAAAATAAGATGAATTATATAAAAAGTATTATTGGTTGCGAGAGAGGATTACTAGCGTCGTGTAGATGAAGAATTCTTAAATGAGTATATGAAAGATATCAATAATATTAAGTACTCAAATAAAAAGAGATACGCTAAAGTTATATAGGCTCATAAAGCTATCTAAACGGCTCATAAATCGCTAAAGACCCTTTAGGCTATATCTATATACCTAATGGTTGATGAGCTATCATCTAAGCCATTTTTTGTAGATGATGATACGCTTTATAAGGCGTTGTCTAAGAGTGAATTATATTATTCTTATTGGGATAATAACAGTAGTAAAGAACTAGAGCAATGATATATCGAAGGATATAATAAAGCTATGGAGCAAGGTTATGAAGTATCCAAAGCTGAACTATCTAAAGAGAACCTAAAGGGAGCTGAAGATTGGTATATAGCTTATATCAATGGTTTTAAAGACGCTCTATATGATATGAAACATAGTATTGAGTTTTAAGATAGTGAAAGGAATATAAATGGCAATTATAAAAGCTCAAGGTGGGATAATAGAAGCCCATCACGCTGACCCTATATGGGTTAGGGAACATTTTAAGAACGATATAGAGTTGCTTAGAACAGGCGAACTACCAAAGAAATCTGATGAAGAAATAGCAAAAGCTAACGAATTGCTATTAAGAATATGGGCTGTGTGGGGTATAGCCTTGCTTGCTTGTATAGCCTATGGATATAACCCTTGGTTTATAGCAGTTATTGTAATTGGGTTTATATTCTGTATAGGGGCTACTGGGGTATTATCAGGGCATAACTCAGGGCGTTCATTATGGCTAACAGCTAGGAATAATGGGTTTAGATATGATAGTGATAGTGATGTTACCTACATAGCTCAGTTGCAGCTAATGGGTTTGAGCTTAATACCAAAGGAGCTAAAGGAGAAGGCTGAAGCTGAGTGTAGGATACTAAAGGGGCATACTATGTATAGGTATCCTATAACCTATGAGAAAATACATTTAAGTAGATATCATAACTGGTCAAATGCTAAGATATGTTTTAAACTTGTTGATAGAGTTAGAACTATAGAAGTAACTACGAAAGATAGAAGGATAGTTATAGAGATAGCAAAGCTAAAGAAATATGAAAAATATGTACAAGGTATTGGGCGTTTTGTGCATAATACCGAGATGGACGGTAGGTCTTTTAATAAACTCTTTAGCTCTAAGACTGTGTTTAATAATTCATCGATAAGTTTTTATACTCTTTATGAGAGACATAAGGGGGAGTTAGGGATTGTGAAAAAACCACAGGCTTTTAGAAAGCTATATATAACAATCCACCCTAAAACTGGTGATAGTAATTATAGGCTAGAGAAAACGGTAGAAGATTGGGAGATAGTAGAATTAGTTGATGAAAGGTTTAATCCTGATGTTTATAGAGCATTAGAAGATGATAAAGCATTAGATAAAGCAATTAAAGCAAAGTTAATATAAAGGAGAACAGAATGCAAAACATATATTTAGATAGGGTCAGTGAAGCTCTAACGCTTTTAAATAGATTAGATGAGTTTAGACCACCTACTAATGGTAATGGTAATGCTGTAAAAAGTTATTCTATAAAGCTTTTTATATTGTTATTTACAATAGCAAAACACGAAGGAGAAACACAGGCTTTCTATGCTGAGTTACTAGGCTGGAATAAGGCTAATACCAGCATTCACGCTAGATATCTCTATGATAATGGTTTTATAGGTAAAGCCTATGATGATAGAGATACGAGAAACTTAGCTAGAAAGTTATTTATAACGCCAAAAGGAAGGGAGTTTATAGAAAACTTATTAAGAAAGGAGAGAAGTTAAGCAAAATTATAAGAGGGTCTTATAATATAAGCAAAGGCGATAAGGTATGTTTAAATTAAAAGATGGTCGCTACAAAAGCGACTTTTATATAAATGGTAAAAGATACCAAAGAACTTGGAACACCACTGATATAGAAGTGGCACAAAAATGCGAAAAGGATTTAAGGGTTAGCCTACAAGCAGCCCTATTAACACCTAGGCAATTAGGCTTTAATAATCTAGAGTGGTTATTAGAACCACCTAAAGAAACCAAATCCTTCTTACTTAGTGAAGCTAGGGACTATATGATAGAAAGCGTGTGGCAATACTTGGAGGACAATAAAAATCCACCATCTAGGATTAACACTCTAATAAAAATGGTTGGTGATTTAGACCTATCTCTTATTACCACAGAGCTACTGATGAACTTAAAAAGAACTATGTTAATCAGTGGTGTAAATGGTAAGCGGTACAAAGAGAGAACCTTTAATCACCTGTTAAGCACTCTTAGGACAACCTTTGAGACGCTAGAGCGAACTGGGGTTTATGAGTTTAAGAATAAACCTAATTTTAAAAAGCTAGCAGCTAGTATAAGAGAGACTAAGATAGTATGCTATAGCGATGTTGAGATAAATGATATTGCTGAATACTTTAAGAGTATCAGTGATAAGACAGGTAGCCTAGTAGATAGAGAGATGTATGAGTATTTTGTAATTAACTCTAATCTAGGACTAAGACCAGCTGAATACTATGAACTTATGGTAGGTGATATAGACTTAGAAAACAAGACTATTACCATCAGTAGAGCTTTAAAAACACACTCTACTACATTAAAAGTAGGGACTACTAAGAACGCTAATAGTAGAACCTTACCCTTAGGTGGCATAACCTTAAAACTTTTAAGTGATATATGCGATAGGGTTAATTTAGCTTTATCTTTAGAAAGGTCAAAAGCTATGGAGTTATACCTGAAGGAACCTGAAGGATATCTGAAGGGAGTTTATTACTCAATAGCTAGAGGTCGTTACAAAGGATTAGATAGAGAAAATTATAAGAATTGTAAGATAAATAATTTGACACACAGCATATGTGTATCAAGGTGGAAAGATATGAATAAGGCTTTAGGTTTTGATAAGCGAATAAACGCTAAAGAGTATAACCAATATGCCTTAAGACATACTGTAGCAAGTCGTTTGGTTAGCCTAAAGAAGTTTTCAGCTTATAGGCTGATGCAGTATTTGGGACATAAAAATATACAGAGTAGTTTGAAGTATGTCCATCTAAATATTGATGATATAAGAGATGGAATTGGTGTAGGTGTGTGTTAAAGATGATTGGTTGCGAGAGAGGGACTTGAACCCCCGACCCTCGGGTTATGAGCCCGATGAGCTACCACTGCTCCATCTCGCGTCATAAGAGGTGGATGGGGTAAGAGGATTCGAACCTCTGAATGACAGGACCAAAACCTGTTGCCTTACCGCTTGGCGATACCCCAATCTAAAAATGAGTTGTAATTATACAATATTTTTTGATATTTGTCAAGACTTAAAGCAATAATTTGCTCTAAGTCTTGAATAAATTTAAATTTTAGTGTAGTTTAGACCAGATTTTGCGTTTCCATGCCCAAGCAAATACACTAAGAATAGCAAAATAAATCATGATATAGATACCTGTTGTCTCTCTTTCTTCTTTTTTGCTATCACCGGCTTCTCTCATATACTCAATAACTTGCTTTTGAGCTTTTTCATTTAAGCCTACACGCGGCATAGATGTGCCTGGAAGCATTTTTTGGGTATCATTGATGAAATTATTTAGATATAGTTCACTTCTAGATCTAATATACATAGATAGATCAGGAGGCGTCATACCTAGATAATTTGCTATGCTTTGTTTGTTGCCATTAGCAAATACATTTACATATTTCATATCATGGCATCTAGCACAAGACTCTATAAATACATCTCTATCACTCATCTCTTTTGGTGCTATGCTTTTGAAATATGCTACTAAGTCTGCTATTTCTTGATTTAAATCACCGCCAGCACCATAGAAAGCTGTCATAGGAAATGGGTTTGTATCATTAAATTTATGAGTAACTTTTAACGCCATAGCTGGATCTTTAATAAGGGCAGCTAGAAATTTGCCATCATAAAGATATCCGATATTGCTAAGATCCGGAGGAGCAACACCATAAGCCTCGCTAGCACTTTTATCATCCATTGCCGGTTCAAAACCAGCTGATTTAATGCTGTGGCATGCTGTACATCCAGCAGCTGCTACTAAATTTGCACCTGAAGCTGCATCGCCTTTTGCAAGGTCTATACTTTCGATGTCTGCCCAAAATGTACTATATTTTTCTAGTTCAGCTTTTGCATTTTCTAGAGTTTTTGTAGCACCATCAATAATGCTTTTATCACCGCTAGTTTGAGCGGCTTTTAAAGCAGCTTCTGCTTTTTCTACATTTGTTTTTGCTAGAGTTGTATCCTCTTTGGCAAAGTCAAAATTAGCTGGTTCAACGTGTGGGTGTAAAATTGAATGTGCGTAAGGCTCAACACCCCAATAAATAGCGCCTGTAACAAGGACGACAATTAAAAACGCTTTTAATTCTTTCATTTATTTGCCTTTCTTTCCTTGATTGTGATGATAGGAAGTACTACAAGTAGCAACGCAAGGAAGCCAACTGAAGAGAAGAATCCTATCCAAGCATTAAATCCTGTTGGAGGAAGTTTGCCATACACTGTTAGGATAATTAAATCGATAATAAGTAACCAGAACCATATAAAGAAACCTTTTCTTTTATGAGCTGGAGCTACTACATCGCTTCTATCATATAGAGGCATAAAGAATAGCGAAATACCAGCAAACGCCATAGCTAAAGCACCAATATCAGCTGCTTTTAAAGGTCCAATATCAAAGAAGAAACCGCGTAAAATTTCATATTGCCATAAGAAATACCACTCAGGATAGATATGAGTTGGAGTTTTAGCAGCATTTGCAGGATCGAAGTTGATTGGATCCATAGCAAAATTGAAATGGAAACTTACTAAATAGAAGAAGAAAATCATAAATAAAGATACATAGAAGAAATCTTTACTTAAAAATCCTGGCCAAAATGGAATAACTTTTGAATTTACAGTATCGCCTTTTAGATATTTTTCAGCTTCTAGTTCAAAATCAATCTCTTCACCTTCAAGGTTATTAACATGAGGGATACGTAAAGTATAGAAGTGAACACCTATAACCATTATGATAACAATTGGTAATAAGCAAACATGAAGCATAAAGAATCTTGTAAGTGTAGGATCGCTAACTGCATAATCGCCTCTAATCCACTCTACAAGAGCACCGCCAATAAATGGAATTCCACCAAATAGTTGTGTGATAACTTGCGCTGCCCAGTAGCTCATCTGTCCCCATGGTAGCATATATCCACTAAATGCTTCAGCAGAGAATATTAAGAAAAGTAGCATACCACTAATCCAAATCATCTCACGACCTTTTTTATATGAACCGTAGTAAATACCTACAAATGCATGAATATAGATGATTAAAAATATAACAGAGGCTGCAACTGCGTGAATATGACGCCATAACCAACCATACTCAACCTCTTTCATAATAGTGTAATTCACACTATCAAAGGCTAAATTTGCATCTGGTTTATAGTACATTAGCAATAATAAACCGCTTATAAAAAGTAGGGTAAAAAGTACAGTTAAAACTACACCCATTGCCCAAAGAAAATTGATATTTTTAGGTATCCAGTATTGCCCTGCTAGGACATTCCATAACTTTGTAAGAGCTATACGCTGATCGAACCAATCTCTTACGCTTGTAGCTTTTGTAATATGTGCCATAAATTCTCCCTTACGCTGTAGCGACTAATTTTTTGTACTCAGGGCCTTCTTCGCCTAGCACAAGTTTAGTCCCATCAATTTTAAATGGTGGAATATCTAGTGGGCGTGGTGGCGGACCAAATACATTCATACCATCAGAATCAAACTCTCCACCATGACAGGCACACTTAAACATCTTATCACTAGCACTCCAGCTAGGTATGCATCCAAGGTGCGTACAAAGACCGATTGTAACTATATAATTCTCATTACCTACCACTACATCTCTTGAAGGGTTAGCCTTCATATTCTCATCTTTTTTAATGATAAAAATAGGCTTTTTACGCCACTCTACTTGGCGAAATTCGCCAGGCTGCATAGGGCTTAGATCTACTGTGGTAAAACCTGCTGCTTTAACGCTAGGAAGTGGATCCCAAGACTTTTTCATTCCAACTAAAGCAAAAGCACCACCCACAGCTGCGACAGCGCCAAATGCCATTCCGATGAAATCTCGTCTTTCTTGCTTTTGAACAGACATTTCTTTCCTTTCTATTGATTTAATTATTAGCATTGAAATTAAGCTAACTTTTATAATATAAAAGTGAAACTAAACTTTAATTCTACCATTTTAAAGTTAAAATTTTATTTAATTAGAATTGTTTTTATAAACAAAAGTAGCCAAGCTCATTGGCTTAGCTAAGTGTAGATTTGTGCCTTTTAATAGCGATATGAAGGATATCTATCGCCGCTGGAGTGATTCCGCTGATATTTGAAGCGGCCGCTAAAGTCGGTGGAGCAAATTTGATTAACTTCTCTATGACTTCATTGCTCAAGCCACTAATTGTCTTAAAATCCAAATCATTTGGAATTTTGATATTTAAAAGCCCCTTCATCTTCTCAACTTCTATATGCTGTTGTGCGATGTAGTGATAATACTTCGCTTCTGTGAGAATTTGATTTATTGAATTTTTGCTTAAATTCTCAAAAAACGGCTCAAGCTTTCTAAGCTTATTTTCATCAAAGCTCTTTCTAGCGACCAATTTTTGTAGCGCTATCTTCTCACTTATTGGCTCTTCACCGATGGCGGCTAAAAATTCCAAAGTTTCTTTATTAGGCGTTATCTCTTTTGTAAGCAGAATTTCCATAGCTTTTTGTAATTCATCTCTTAAAGCCTCAACCTCATCATAAGCCTCTTTTTCAAGCAAACCTATCTCAAATCCATATTTACTAAGCCTTAAATTCGCATTATCCTCTCTTAAAAGTAATCTAAATTCCGCCCTGCTAGTAAACATTCTATAAGGCTCTTTTGTCCCTTTTGTGACTAGATCATCGATCAAAACCCCTATATAGCTCTCATCTCTGCGTAAAATCAAAGGCTCTTTATTTTGTAAATTCAACGCAGCATTTATACCAGCCATCAACCCTTGAGCGGCGGCCTCTTCATATCCTGTGGTGCCATTTATCTGCCCTGCTAGATATAGCCCACTAATCTTTTTAGTCTCTAAGGTGTGTTTAAGCTCAGTTGGATTGACATAATCATACTCTATAGCATATCCATGGCGCACAATAATCGCATTTTCAAAACCCTTAATAGACCTTAGCATTGCTACTTGCGCATCATAAGGCAGTGAAGTTGAAAATCCATTTATATAGTATTCAGTCGCTTCTAAGGTTTGAGGCTCTATAAATAGATGATGGCGCTCCCTATCTCCAAAGCGATTTATCTTATCTTCGATGCTTGGACAATACCTTGGCCCTACTCCTTCTATCTGACCTGTAAATAGCGGCGCTCTATCGAAATTTGACCTAATTATATCGTGTGTGTCTGTATTTGTGTATGCTATGTAGCAAGGAAGTTGATTTGGAGTCCAGTTTTTAGTTCTAAAACTAAATGGCACTGGCTCTGTATCTCCATCTTGAATTTCTAAAACACTAAAATCAATTGAGCTTGCCAGTACTCTTGGGCATGTTCCAGTTTTTAATCTTCCCATTTCAAGGCCAAGAGATCTTAGAGAATCTGGTAACTCTTTTGAGCTTAACTCGCCTACACGACCAGCTTCTAGCTTATTGGTTCCTACATGGATTAAGCCATTGAGAAATGTGCCTGTTGTTATGATGAGTTTTTGCGTGTGATAGGTGTTGTCTAAATGGGTTTTTACCCCTATTATTTTGTTATTTTGCGTTAAAATTTCAGTAGCGATCTCTTGGGTGATCTGTAAATTTGGTGTGTTTAAAAGCAAATTTCGCATATAAATTCGATATCTATCCATATCTATTTGAGCCCTACTACCACGCACTGCTGGACCTTTACTCTCATTTAAGAGGCGAAATTGTATCCCGCACTCATCAGTCGTAAGCCCCATTTGACCACCTAAAGCATCAATCTCTTTGACTAAATGTCCCTTGGCCAATCCGCCAATTGCGGGATTACAGCTAGCTGCACCGATTTGCTCGGCTAAAATTGTGATTAATAGAGTTTTAGCTCCCATTTTAGCTGCTGCGAGTGAGGCCTCGATCCCGGCATGTCCGCCACCAACTACGATAACATCATATTCCATAATTTGCCTTGTGATTTTTAGGGGCGATTTTATCTAATTTATAGTAAAAGATTTATAAATTTAGATTATAATTTCTCAATTCGAATTTGAGGTGATTATGTTTAATGGACTAATTCGTGAGATTGGTGTTGTGCGTAGTTTTGATGGTAAAAATCTAAGTATCAAGGCTACTCATAAACCAAATTTAGGTGATAGCATAGCGGTAAATGGGGCTTGTTTGAGCGTAACAAAGATTGATAAAGATGGATTTATAGTAGAATTAAGCAGCGAAAGCGCTAATATATTGGCTTTAGAAAATTACAAAAACAGAGTCCATATAGAACCAGCTATGAAAATTGGCGATAGGATAGATGGGCATTTGATTCAAGGGCATATAGATGCTATTGGGGTTATTAGAGGTATTAAGAGACTATCAAGTGGGGTGGATTTTATCATAGAATTACCAAATGAAATTTTACATCTAATAGCCAAAAAAGGTGCTATCGCAGTTGAGGGCGTGAGCCTAACAATCAATGATATCAACTCAAATTTAATGCGTCTAACCTTGATACCTATAAGTATGAAAGATACGCTATTTGGTGAGTTTCAAATAGGTAGAAGAGTCCATATAGAAAGCGATATTTTAGCTCGTTATATTGATAGAATTTTAAACTCAAAAAACCAAACTCTCACTTGGCAACAGGCTGATTTTTATGCTAGTATCTATTGATAATGATAAGGTTATTGCCGGTTTTACAACCAAATTTGGTGGTGTGAGTAAGGGCGTTTATGAGAGTTTGAATTTAGCCTATCATGTGGGTGATGATAAGCTAAAAGTAGAGCAAAATAGAGAGATTTTAGCTCACAAAATTAAAGCCAAAAAATTAATTTTCATGGAGCAAATTCACTCTGATATAGTCCAAAATTTAAGCGGTATTAACCAAATTTTAGAGCCTTGCGATGCGATTTTTACTAATTTAGCCCAAGTTGGGCTATGTGTTATGGTGGCTGATTGTTCGCCTGTGCTTTTATATGATAAAAAGCTAAATTTAATCTCAGCTATCCATGCTGGAAGAGCTGGAGCCATCTCAAAAATCATAACCAAAACAATAGCTAAAATGGGCTCAAATCCTAAAAATATCAAGACTATAATTGGCCCAAATATCAAAAAAGATTGCTATGAAATTGGGGATTTGGATTTGGTGGAATTTAACAAATTTAAAGATGGTTTTAAATTTGATTTAGATGGGGCTTTGCGATTTGAGCTTGATGGTATCGGTGTCAAAGATTATGAATTTAGCGATATTTGCAGCCACTGTGATGATAGATTTTACTCATATCGCAAGAGCGGTTTAACTGGTAGATTTGCTGGTTTTATAATGTTAAAAGGATAAATTATGTATGAGAAATTCACCGATATCGAGCTTTTAAAAATCTCACAAAATGCTAGGAATTATGGATTGGAATTTGGAGAGAATTTGACACTTTTGGAGCTATTTTTTCGCCCAAAAAAATTTGAAATAGAAAGTAGCGACCTAGAAAAAATCGCAGAAATTTTCTCTTCACTTCAAAGTATTAAAGAGAAATTTCAACTTAGCAAATAAAGCAAAAAATAAGTTAAATTTAGCTACAATTCGCACTTCATTTCACATGTGCTAATCCTTGTTTAGTTGCAGTTAATGTCGCTGTTAAGGAGCATAGAGGAATAAACTAATCAAATTTTTTTAAGGAGAAACTCATGGTTACTATGAGAGATTTACTAGAGTGTGGTGTGCATTTTGGTCACCAAACAAGACGCTGGAATCCAAAGATGAAAAAATTCATTTTTGGCGAGAGAAAAGGCATTTATATAATAGATTTACAAAAAACTATTAGATATTTCAGATATACTTATAATATAGTAAGAGACGCAGCAGCTGAAGGCAAAACAATACTATTTGTCGGTACTAAAAAACAAGCCGGCGTAGCTATCAAAGAATACGCAGAAAAATGCGGTATGCCATATGTAAATCACAGATGGCTTGGCGGTATGATGACGAATTTTGGGACTATTAGACAATCAATTAGAAAACTTGAAGTTATAGAAGCTATGGAAGAAGATGGCTCTATAAATTTACTTACCAAAAAAGAAGCTTTAATGCTAAGACGCAAAAAAGAGAAGTTAATAGCAACTCTAGGCGGTATCAGAAATATAAAAACACTCCCTGATATGATATTTGTAATTGACACAGTAAAAGAGAGAATCGCAGTAGCAGAAGCTAACAAACTTAAAATACCAGTAGTAGCTCCTATAGATACAAACTGTGATCCAGATATCATTGACTACCCAATTCCAGGCAATGATGACGCTATCAGAAGCGTTCAGCTATTCTGCCAAGAGATGGCTGAAGCGATCAATGAGGGCAAAGCTTTAAGAGATCAAGATGGCGAAATCAGCGAAGAGATAGAAGCTCCAACTCAAGAAGAAAAAGATGAAATATTAGAAGAAGCTATGGCTGAAGGCGAGGAAGAGTAATGGAAATTAGCGCAAATATGGTAAAAGAGCTCCGTGAAAGCACTGGAGCTGGAATGATGGATTGTAAAAAGGCTCTTCAAGAAGCTAATGGAGATATGCAAAAAGCAGTTGATATACTAAGAGAAAAAGGTCTTGGCAAAGCTGCTAAAAAAGCTGACCGCTTAGCTAGTGAAGGTCTTGTAAGCGTAGTTGTAAGCAGTGATAATAAAACAGCTACTATAACAGAAATTAACTCTGAAACTGATTTTGTGGCTAAAAATGCTACATTTGTTGATTTGGTTAAAAATACAACTCTACATGTCCAAACTAACGCAATCACCACAATTGATGAACTTAAAGAGTCTAGCATTGGCGGGGTTAAATTTGAAGAGTTTTTCCAAAGCCAAATCGCTACTATTGGTGAAAATTTAGTTGTAAGAAGATTTGAAACCATTAAAGCTAGCAAAAATGGAATTGTAGCTGGATATATCCACTCAAATAGCCGTGTTGGTGTCTTAATAGGCGCTGCTTGCGACTCTGAAGCGACAGCTAGCAAAATTGGCGATTTTTTAAGAAATCTTTGTATGCATGCAGCGGCTATGAAACCTCAAGTTATAAGCTATAAAGAGTTTAGCCCGGATTTTGTAGAAAAAGAGTATCTAGCTCTTAAAGGTGAGCTTGAAAAAGAGAATGAAGAGCTAGTCCGCCTTAAAAAACCACTTCACAAAATACCTGAATTTGCTAGTAGAGCGCAATTAAGCGATGAAGTGATAGCCAAAGCAACTGAAAGATTAAAAGAGGAGCTAAGAAAACAAGGCAAACCTGAAGCTATATGGGATAAAATCCTTCCAGGTCAAATAGAAAGATACATAGCTGACAATACTCAACTTGACCAGCGACTTACTCTTTTAGGGCAATTCTATGTAATGGATGACAAAAAAACTATCGAGCAAGTAATAGCTGAAGAGGCTAAAAAACTTGGTGGCGAAATAGAAATTGTAAGCTATGTAAGATTCGAAGTTGGCGAAGGCTTAGAGAAAAAGACTGAGGATTTTGCTGCTGAAGTAGCTGCTCAAATGGCTTAATAATGTTAAAGGCGTTAAATTTATCTCATAAATTTGACTATTTGCTCTTTAACGATATAAATTTAGATATCAGACCCGCTACTACTACTGCTATTATGGGTGTTAGTGGTAGCGGAAAATCCACAATTTTACACATTTTATCTACACTTTTATCGCCTACTGATGGCGAAGTTATATATAATGGTAAATCACTTTATAAGCTAAGTAGTGATGAACTTTTAAAAATTCGCCGATATGATTTTGGGATTATTTTTCAAGCACATTATCTTTTTAAAGGATTTAATGGCTTTGAAAATATCGAACTCGCCACTATATTAAGCGGTCAAAAAATTAATTTAAACCTCCTTAAAGCATTAAAAATCGACAATGTAATAAATCAAAAAATTGGCGAACTTAGCGGCGGCCAACAGCAAAGAGTTAGTATCGCTAGAGTACTAGCCAAAAATCCTAAAATTATTTTTGCTGATGAGCCAACTGGTAATTTAGATCAAACTACTGCTAAAGAGGTCATGAGCGTAATCTTTGACTATGTCAAAACCAATAACGCCGCTTTGGTCTTAGTAACGCACGATAAAGATATAGCCAAATTATGCGATATAAAATACCAACTATCTAATCAGCACTTAACTCAATGCTAATCCACCCCAAAAATCTATAATTCCGATACAATCTTTGGTAAAGTCGCAAATTCTAAGCCAATACTTTTAGAAAAATATTGAAAATTTAAAAATACATAGCTACATTTTGATATAATTATAACTTTTTAAAAGGCAAATTTAAGCGAGTTATAATGTTTGATATAGAAAAAGCAAAGCAAAATAGCAGTTTTAGGGAGTTAAAACACTCTAAGATAAGCTCAAAATTTCTAAGTTTAGATGGTAAAAATCTCTTGAATTTAGGTAGTAATGACTATCTTGGGATAGCTAGCAATAGGGCATTAAGAGATGAATTTTTGCAAATTTGTTTGGGTAGTGAGTGGTATTTTGGCTCTGGGGCTAGTAGATTGGTATATACTTCAAGTGATGAGTTTGATCGTTTGGAGAGTTGGTTTGAGGCTAAATTTCATAAAAGTGCGGTGATTTTCAACTCTGGGTATTGTGCGAATTTAAGCTGTATCAGCGCCTTAAATAGCAATGATACACTCTTTATAGCTGATAAATTAATTCATGCTAGTATGATAGATGCATTGAAACTCTCAAATGCGAAATTTAAACGCTACGCCCATAATGACAATGAAGCATTAGAGAGTTTGGTTAAGCAAAATTGTGATAAATTTAAGCATATTATCATATTAAGCGAGGCGATTTTTAGTATGGATGGCGATAGAGCGGATATAGATTTTATGCTATCTTTAAAAAAGCGATATGATGGCGTGATGCTCTATATCGACCTAGCGCATTCATTTTTTGCTCTAGATGAGCTTGGGATTAGTGCTAGATTGAGTTGCGATATTGATTTTATGCTTATTACTCTTGGCAAGGCGCTAGGTAGCAGCGGGGCTGTGATTTTAAGCTCAAATGAGTTTAAAGATATCTTCATAAATAGTGCTAGAAGCCTTATATATTCGACCGCCTTACCACCTATAAATGTAGCTTGGAGTAACTTTGTGCTAAGCAAAGACTACACAAAAGAGCGTGAAAATTTAAGGAATTTAATCAATTTTTTGGGGCTAAATTCCACTCATATTTCGCCTTTTATCGTAGGAGATAATGCTAAGACTTTAAAGCTTTCAAATAGCTTAAAAAGTCTTGGATATTTCATACCAGCCATTAGGCCACCTACGGTGCCAGAGGGTAAGGCTAGGCTTAGGATTAGTTTAAGGGCGGATTTAGAAATTGATGATTTGGTGAACTTAAAAAGGATTTTAGATGAAAATGGATCTCATTAAAGATAGCAAAAAGCTTATTATGTTATTTTTAGGTTATGGATTTGATAAAAGTAGCATTAGCCACTTAGAGCTTGGGGATTATGGGCTTTTGGTGGTTAGTGATTATAGCGATTTGGGCTTTGATAAGGAAATTCTAGCCAATAAAGATATATATTTAATAGCGTGGTCAATGGGCGTTTGGGCTGCGAATTTGGTGCTGAAAAACACCCCCTTAAAGGTCGCAGTCGCTATAAATGGCACCCCTTTTGGAATAGATGAAAAATATGGGATTAAAAAAGATATCTTTTATAAAAGTATAAGCGAGTTTGATTTTGAGGGCTTTAAAAGGCTCTGTTTTTTAGGTATTAATGAGAAAAAATGGAAAGATTTTACATTTAATCCAAATGCCAAAATAGAGCTTATAAATCTTTATAAAAACGCTATTTTACCTTGTGATAACGCTATTTCGTGGGATAGGGCTTATGTGAGTAAGCGTGATTTGGTCTTTGATAATAGGGCAGTTTTAGAATATTTTAAGGATAAAGCTAGGATTATAAACGCTCCGCATTTTGCATTTTTTAATTTTAAAAGCTTTGGAGAGATAGTTGAAATTTAAAAGTGCGAAATTTTATGACCTTTATGCCAAACCGCAGATTGATGCGGCGAATGCTTTGATACAAGCTCTTAAAGATTATAAGCAAAATTTCAAAGATATCTATGAAATTGGCGCTGGAAGCGGAGTTTTGACAAGGTTGATTATAGATAATTTGAGTTATGAAAATTTGATTTTAAATGACCTTTATGAGAGTGAATTTATGAGTAAATTCCGCACTCAAATAGGGGATATTTCAAATTTACAAATTCAAAATAGACAAGATCTAATCATCTCAAGCTCTGTTTTTCAATGGATTAATGCCCTTGAAAATTTGGCTGATAGGCTCAAATTTAGCTTAAAAAGTGGCGGAATTTTGGCTTTTAGTATATTTATTGATGGGACTTTAAGGGAGCTTTCTAGCTTTACAAATCAAGGATTGGAGTATAAAAATTTAGCCCAGTTAAAAGCGATTTTTGGTAAAAAATTTGAAATTCTCACAATAAAAGAGCAAGAAATAAAGCTAAAATTTGGCAATTTAAAAGAGCTTTTAACTCACCTTAAACATACTGGAGTTAATAATATTAAGGGCGAATTTAAGCTTACAAAAAGCTCTTATGAAGCCTTAAATTCGCACTTTAATGATGATTTTAGCCTAAGTTATAAATTCGCAATTTTAATCTTAAAAAACTAAAATCCCCCAAGAATCTCATCAATGCTTTTTACGCACCCTTTTATCGCTTCATCCATCTCATCTTTTTGGATATTTAGCGGTGGATTGAAGTAAATCACATCACCAAGTGGCCTTAATATAAGACCATTTTTTAGAGCTTTTTTGTAAATTTGATATCCGATTCTTAGATCTTTATTAAAGGCTTTTTTGCTATCTTTTTGCTCTACTAGCTCTATTGCGTTTATGAGTCCGATGGAGCGAATTTGACCTACATTTTTATGCGAGTTTAGAGCGGAGTTTATCTCATTATTTAGATAAATTGCGTTTTGTTGAGCTAAATTTAAGATATTTTGACTCTCAAATATATCCAAAACCGCATTTGCCGCAGCACATCCAAGTGGATTTCCGCTATAAGTATGAGAGTGCATAAAGGCCTTGCCTTGCGAGTATGGAGCGTAAAAGGCGTTGTAAATTTCATTAGTTGTAGCCACGATAGACATAGGCATATATCCGCCAGTTAGACCCTTTGAGAGTGTTATGATGTCAGGGCTAATACCAGCATGCTCACAAGCAAACATCCGCCCAGTCCGCCCAAATCCAGTAGCTATCTCATCAGCTATTAGTAATACCCCATATTCATCGCAAATTTGGCGTAGTTTTTTAAGATACAAAGGCGGATATATCATCATCCCAGCTGCAGCTTGAAGTATAGGCTCAACTATCAAGGCCACACTCTCTTTGCCATATTTTTCAAAAATTGGCACCGCATAATGCTCAAAATATTTTCTAGCTATCTCATCGCTATCACCTTCAAATTCACTTCTATACATATTAGGGGCTTTTATGCGGATGGCTTTTAAGAGCATTGGCTCATAAATTTTAGCATACAAATCAAGCGCCCCAACGCTCAAAGCACCGATAGTTTCGCCGTGATAAGCATTGCTAAGGCAGATAAATTTATTCTTATGTGTGTTGCCTACTTGGTGCTGATATTGAAACGCCATTTTAAGCGCACTCTCCACAGCCGAGCTACCATTATCTGAAAAGTTGAATTTATCTAGCTTAGGTGGGAGAATTTGCCTTAATCTACTAGCCAATCTCACAGCGCCTTCGTGAGTAAAATTGGCAAATATCACATGCTCTATATTGTTAAGCTGATTTGTGATAGCTTGATTGATATACTCATTTGAGTGGCCTAGTAGATTACACCACCAAGAGCTAATAATATCTATATACTCTTTATCATTTTCATCATAGATTTTTACGCCCTTACCACGCTTTATCACAATCGGTGGTAGCTCCTTATAATCATACATTTGCGAACACGGATGCCAGATTAGCTCCAAATCCATCTTTGCTATATCCAAAAGCATATTTTATCCTTAATTAAATATATTTAAAATATCATTTTTATTAATATTTAAGCTTAGCTCATCTCTTTTAACGCAAGAGAGAATTTTTAAGCTAAAAAGCTCTTTTATCATCTTTTTATTATCAACACAAATTGGGCAATTCTCATCAAAATTATTTAATATTACCCCCTTTATATCAATCCCATTTTGCCTTAGATAAAAGCTAGTTAATCCCACTTGATTTATCGCTCCTAGAGTTGCGTCTGAGACTATTATAACGCTTGAATTTATAACCTTTACTATATCAAGTAGCATTAATTTTGCTCCATCATATCTAAAAGGGCAGATCGCTCCGCCAGCACCCTCAATCACCAAAAAATCACAAATCTCATCTAGGATTTTAAATTTAGCTAGAATTTTATCTAAATTTACTTGTTTTTTCTCATTTATAGCTGATAAATGCGGAGAATAAGGCTTAAGAAAGTTATACTCACTCATTTGAGAGTAGCTAAGCTCAATCTTAGAAAACTCACGCACAAACTTCACATCAAGTGGGATTATATCCCCATCATCACCTACCAAATTCCCACTCGAAACAGGCTTGAAATATCCTATATTTAATCCAAATTCACGCATTTTTTTGACTATTAAGGCACTTATATAGCTCTTGCCCACATCAGTCCCAGTACCTAAAATAAATATTTTTTTACTCATCTTACTTCCTTTGGATATTCTAAATTTGTATTTTAAAATTTTAAGGCTAAATTTTACATATTTTTAACCAAAATATCATAAAAATTTTACAAGCTGATTTTATAATTTCGTCATAATTTATCATGAGGCTAATGAGTTTATGTATAAATTTGTTAGCAAAGCCAAATACAATCCAAATAAACCAAATAAAGATATTTTAAATGAAGGCACACTATATGTAGCCAAACTAAAAGATACCGCCGATTTCAAAGGCGTAGGCGAGTGGGTGGCCTTAGAATATGGCAAAAATGGCTTAGATGAGAAAAATGGCTTTCATAATCAAGGCGATGTCTTGATAAATGCTAGATTAGCAGCTAGCATAGTTGGTGCTACACCTATGGATAGACCTGAGTGGATAGCAGCAGACCCAGATGGAAAATACCTATATGTAACCCTAACCAACAACACCAAAAGAACAGAAGTGAGCGAGTCAAATCCAAGAGCCAATAATATCTATGGCCACATCCTAAGATGGTCCCCAAAAGGCGGTAATCACGCTGATAGTGGCTTTAAATGGGATATATTTTTACTTGCGGGAAATCCTTTAAAATATCCAAATGATTTAAGAAAAGGAACTAGCAATATCAATGTAGAAAATATGTTTAATAGCCCAGATGGATTGAAATTTGACAGATTTGGCAGACTTTGGATACAAACCGATGGCAAATACTCAAATAAAGGCGATTACGAAGGGATGGGAAACAATCAAATGCTATGTGCTAATCCTATCACCGGCGAGGTTAGAAGATTTTTGACTGGACCAGTCGCTTGTGAGATTACGGGAATTGCCTTTAATGAAGATTATACAACTATGTTTGTAGGAATCCAACATCCAGGCGAAAATCTAGCAAATAGCCACTATCCAAATGGCGGCAACTCAACTCCACGAAGCACAATAGTCCAAATCCGTAAAAAAGATGGCGGCGTAATTGGCTCATAAAATATTTTAATTTCGCAGCTGAGCTAAGCCCAGCTTTGCGGGCAAGGAGTTACACTCCCCCAGCCCACCTAAAGCCCCACTTTTTAGGGTACCCCCATTTTTAACATTCCAAATTTTCGCCACAGAATAATCATTTAAGGTTATTTTGCTATTGCGAAAATTTTGTAAAAGCCTTTCAAAGTTGTTGCGCTTCGCACAGATTTACACCATTTTTATTAAAACTCTTCGAGCTTTAATAAAAATAATTTTACGGATAATAAAAATTTAAATTGTATTTAGATTTTAAATTTTTATTGATATTTTTATAAATTAGATATCATAAATTGTATAATATGATTTACAAATTCAGGAGTGATCGGTGTTTTATATTTTGTGTTTTTTGTTGCTTATATTTTATCTATCGGTGTTGCGCAAGATCATAGCTCATAAGGATACTATCTTGGGGATATCTGGTTTTGTTTTGATATTTTGGTTTCTTGGCGTTTTAACGCCATATTTAATGGTCTGGATATTGATTATGATGTTTATAGGGTATATGGCTAGGAAATGGTGGATTTAAGGTGATAAATCAAATTTATTAGTGAAATTGAAATATTAAAAATTTTTCTTTTTTAAGTGGGAAGGGGAGCGCTTTTTTGGCAGATGAGTAGCGTGATAGCAAAACGATGCAAATCATCGTTTGCGACGCTACGAAAGATAGCAACACTCTGGCTTCGATTTTATTTTTTACTTCGCAGCTGAGCTAAGCCCAGCTTTGCGACAGGGAGTTACACTCCCTTGACCCACCTAAAGCCCCACTTCGTGGGGTACCCCATTTTTAACATTCTAAATTTTTGCCACAAAATAATCATTTAAGGTTATTTTGCTATTGTGAAAATTTTGTAAAAGCCTTTCAATGGGTGGCTTACGCCACGGATTTAACTAATTTATTAAAAACTTAAAAGAGTTTTTAATAGTAATAAAACGCAAACGAAATACAAATTCAATATATTTGCTACATTGATCCATCTTAAATGGTGTGATTTTTAAATATTAGATGATGGGTTTAGTTGGGATATAAAATATTTATATTTTTGAATTCGAGTATATTTGGTTGTGAAGAAGTTAAGATTATATTTTCAAAAGACCAAGCAAGCTTGGATAGATAGACGCATTGATAGCTTGACTAGGCAAGTTTATCTCGTAGTCAAGCTATATTAAATATAATTTTATTTAAATTATATTTATCTGCAAGGGATATTTGCGGTGACGCCGCAACCCAAATCCCCGCTCTTTGACAAAATATTATGATTGTTTGCCATTGTGTTAATACTTACATCTATTTTCATTTTTTCCTCCAAAAAATTTATTTATTAATAGCATCCTAAATTGGGACTGCAACGGCATACTGTATTACCCAAAACGCTAGATATTGATCCAGCAACTGCTAGGTATGTCAAGCTTTGATCTATTTTCATCTTCTCTCCTTTCATAAATTTATTTAATTTCGATAATGTTGCTGCCAATTATCTTTATGATACCTTGGCCGCTACCACTATTTATGATATTTTCTTTGTGGTAAATGGTTCCATCGAAATCTTTTTTATTGATTTTTATGGTGCCGTTATTCATTTTTATTATCCAATTATTGATTTTGTTGTTTCCTGTTAATGATATATTGGAGTTATTTGATTTTATATCTAAATTTTCTATATCGCTTGTGATGTCGATATTTCCGTTATTAGAATCTATTTTTAGATTTTTTGTATCGCCTTGTATATTGAAATCACAATTATTGGATTTTGCGTCTAGATCATTTATGCTGTTTTTTATTGTGATGTCACCGTTATTGATATTTAAATTTAAACTATTTATTTTAGCGTCTGATATGATGTCGGCATTGTTGGCTTTGAGATTTAAGGAGCTATTGTTGTTTTGAGGTATGAAGATTTTTGCTATGCCTTTTATATCTTGGGATTTTATCCCTACTTTTAGCGCAAATACAAATAGATCACTAAGGCTATTTATATTGTTGATATTTGATGATATTTTATCATCTATTTTGGAGCTTATGGTTAGGCTATTTTCTGTATGTTCTACTATTATTTGATCGCTGTTGCTTTCAAATTTTATATATGCGTTTTGCTCGGTAGTTTGCAAAATCTCTATATCCATTTGGATAGCAAAATTGGCTTTTATGCTAGAACCTGCGAAATTGAATGTTTTATTCATATTAACCTTTCTAAAATCTTTTTTTGTCTTTTGATCATTTTTACTATATATTTTTCGTCGCTATGCTTTATAGGACAAATTTTTCTTTTATTTTCTAGGTTGTGTAAAGGGCAAGATCTATTCATACATTGAAAAAAATAGAAGCATTTTAGACAGCTCTCATCAAATTTGCTATATTGTTCCCAGTTTTTTAATTTTTGAGGGTCTAGCTTTAATCCATCTTTTATATCTCCAAATTTGTTTATATCTTGATCTACTGCTACTGTGCATTTAAGGACTTCAAGATTAGGCGTGATTGTGTAGCATGACTCTTTGGCAGCGTAGCAAATCGCCCCACCTGTAAGTGTATAGAAGCCAACATCGCCTAAAAGATAATCTTGATTTTGCGCCTCTTCTTCCCAGATGTGCTTGATATTATCAGTGCTAGAGTAGCAAGCATCAATGTGCCTTTGAGTTGTTGTGTTATTGAATTTAGAGTATAGGCCTATGGGTCTAAAAATTAGATTAAATCTATAATCTTTTTTTGTGAAGGAAATGTTCGTAAAATAATCTTTTCTATAATCTGGCGTGGCATTACTCTCATTAAAATTACATCTTATGATTATCTTAAAATTATCTTTTAGGGTTTGAATATCTTTGAGATTATTTAGTATAGTATCGTATGTTTTACCGCCGCCATATTTGATTCTTAGTTTATCATGGGTTTTGGCAATTCCATCTAGTGTTATTTGGAATGTTCTTACATTTTTGTCCAATAAAGCTTTAAAATTCTCTTTGTTTAAGAGATATCCATTTGTGGTCATCGAAGAAGTGTGCTCGATATCCTTGATACGCTCTTCAAAATCAAGTATCCAAGCCAATCCCAAAAGCGGCTCGCCACCAAAGTATTCGATATGAAGTTTTTTGGGATTTTTTTGCTTGATTAAATCATATATGATATCGCTATGTTTGCCCTTAAATCTAGAGCGGTCATTGTGGTTTTCATAGCAATACACACAATCAAAATTACACGCATAACCAGCCGGTAGCAAAATTAGATGCAGTTCGTCTTGTTCTTTTTGGAGTTGTTTGTTGTATTCTTGGAGATAAAACTCTTTTGAAAAATCAGTTTCATTTATAAAATAATTTGTTTTTAAGAAATCTATATATTCTTGCTTGAATTTGTCTGTGAATGTGATTTTGCGTTTGTCTATTGAGTGGATATTTTCGTATTCTATATTTACGCCTATATCATTATACCAGTTGTATAGGTATACCCCCCCCCCATAAATCTCATCTTTGACAATGCTTATTTGATTTAATAATCTAAAAGTATTCATAACTATAAACTCTCTAAATAAACTTGAGCTTAGGATTGTATCAAATTTAACTTAAAATTTTTTGATTTTTAGATTTAAATCGCAATAAATTTAAATAAAAAGTCTGATTTGTGCGTAAAATAGTAAATTTATGCTATAAAATATATAAATTTCAAATTCGCAATGATGGATTGGCCGGTTTAATCCATCTAAAGAAAATCAAGCTATAAATCCGCTTGCTAGCACTCGTTGGTCGTTGTCATAAAATACCGCTAATAGGCCGTTTGCGACGCTACGAAAGATAGCAACACCTTGGCTTCGCTTTTATTTTTTACTTCGCAGCTGCGCCGGGCGCAGATTTAACTAATTTTATTAAAAACTCTTTTGAGTTTTTAATAAAAATGATTTTGGAGCTTAAAATTTTTTGGTTTTATAAATTGGAAATATTAAATAAATTCAAAATAATAAAAATATTTTCTCAAATAAAAATATAATTAAGTAATCAAATTTGGCTATCTTAACCAAATTTGATTTAAGTAGATTTAATGCTTTGCTAAATAGTTTGTATCATATAAATTATTGATAAAATCATCATTATTCATCATATTTATATGAAAATCTTTGGTTGTTTTAATC
>NZ_MJKG01000007.1:0-10123 GCF_002139545.1 Campylobacter sp. P0103
AACCAAATATCTATTAATGGTGGATTGATTATTAGTAGATATTATAAAGATACTTTAAATTTTAAAGAACAAATGAGTGGATGTGTGTGAAGGGATTTAAAATTTACTATGTGGTGATTATAAATATTATTCTTTTATACTATTTATATCGCTGAGTTTTATTTAGGATTGCTAAAATATTAAAATAAAAGCATATTAAATATACTAAGAATTGAATTTGCAAGACACAAGTATCTATTTTTAAACTAAATATTAAAATGTTTATTAATAATTATAAAAATATTGATATGTGGTAATTATCCAAATTTATCTTTATCTTTTGTTTTTTAATATTAGATATAATTTTCTAAATTAAATTTCAAAATCAAATCTAAAGGAAAAATATGCCAATTATAAATATTAAGCTTTCAGACCCAATGCCAAGTCGTCAAAAACTAGATGAAATCGCAACTAAAATTACTGATATAATGGTAAATGATCTAGGCAAAAATCCTCAAAGAGTTGTTATAAATTTTGATGAGATTAGAAGTGATGCAACATATTTTGGCGGTAAATCTGTTCAAGCTATAAAAGAGGGTAAATAATGGCTGAAAAAATAAAAGAAGCTACAGTATTTAATCAAGAAGATATTGATCGTAAAGTAATTTTAGCAGCTGGTGACATGGCTCCAGAATTTAGTCTAGAAAATAGCGATGGAGTAAGTATTAGTTTAAGAGATTTTAGAGGTAAAAATGTAGTATTATACTTCTACACTAAAGATAATACTCCAGGATGCACAACTGAGGCGTGTGAATTTAGCGCAAATTATGATGAATTTGTAGCTAATGATACTGTGATTGTAGGAGTTAGCCCAGATAGTACTAAGAGCCATAGTGGATTTATCGCAAAGCAAAATTTAAAACATATTCTACTAAGTGATATTAATAAAGATGTAGCAAAAGCGTATGGTGTGTGGCAGGTTCGTAAAAATTATGGCAAAGAGTATCTAGGCATAGTAAGAACTACATTTATCATAGATAAAGAGGGCAAAATAGCAAAAGTTTATAAAAGTGTAAAAGCAGCTGGTCATGCTGCTAAAGTCTTAGCTGATTTAATAAAGTAGGTAATTTGTTAGTTCATATATGTTGCAGCGTCGATAGTCACTATTTTATCGCTGAGTTGAAGAAATTATACCCTAATGAGCGAATTATTGGCTACTTTTATGATCCAAATATTCATCCATATAGTGAATTTTTGCTAAGATTTAAAGATGTCAAGCGTAGTTGCAAGCAGCTTGGCATAAAGGTTATTTGCGGCGAGTATGAGTATGAAGAGTGGCTAAGAGGCACTAAGGGTTTAGAAAATGAGCCAGAAAAAGGTAAACGTTGTGAATATTGCTTTGAATTTCGTGTAGGAAATAGCGCAAAAGCCGCCATAGAATTAGGGTGTAAAAAGCTTACTACAACATTGTTAATGAGTCCTAAAAAAGATTTTACACAGTTAGAAAATGCACTAAATAACGCTATAAAAGGGACAAATTTAGAATCTGTTGCTGTGGATTTAAGAAAAAATGGTGGCACCCAAATACAGTTTGAACTAGCTAAAAGGGATAAGCTCTATCATCAAAACTACTGCGGTTGTATATACGGATTAATTAAACAACGTCAAAATGAAGAGGTGATAGACGAGCTTTGTGAACCACTTGGCGCTCAAATTCAGCCAGGTTCTATCAGTTATCGTTTAAAATTATATAAAAAGGTAAGAAAACTAGAACAAAAAGGGGTAGAATTTGATCTAATTAGACAAAAGATTCTAAACTATAGATTACATTTTGGAAGGGTAAAAATTGATACTAATGTTGTACCTAGTTATTTTATCTTTTACTCACATTTTAAGCTTAAGAGTTCTAAGTTTAATATTGAAGTTTTAAGCGAGCAAGTTAATGTAAATAAAGATGATATTAAACTAATAAGCTTAGCTAAGTTTAACTCCATTGGCGGTTTTAAATATAAAAATATAATGGAATTATTAATTAATCCCCCAAAGATAAAAAAAGAGTTAAAATTGCGTAAAATGCTAACAGGTTTAGAATTTAATCTTAGTCCAATCATTGTGCTAGATGAGATAAAAACTGGTAGATATATAATTGAAGCAAATAGCCAAATTTACCACTCTAGCATAGAGTTAGCAGTAAAAATTTAAAAAAATATATCTGAATTTAGCGAAAATTTTTAATATTATTAATAAAATTCAACTAATATTTTGCTAAATTTAGATACAATTTAGCACTTTTTATTCCGAGGTATTTAATGATAGATGTAGTTGAAATCCAAAAAATATTACCACACAGATATCCATTTTTGCTTATTGATAGAGTGTCTAAGCTAGAACCTAGCAAATTTATTAAAGGTTATAAAAATATAACAATTGCTGAGCAAGTTTTCCAAGGTCACTTTCCAGGTCATCCTATATATCCAGGCGTTATGATAATCGAAGGAATGGCGCAAGCTGGCGGTATTTTGGCTTTTAAAAGCATGGGTGAGGCTGAACAAGCTAACGCAGAAGATAAGGTAGTTTATTTTATGAGTATCGATGGGGCAAAATTTAGATCTCCGGTTCGCCCAGGCGATAAACTAGAGTATCATTTAGAGGTCTTAAAACATAAGGGAAATATTTGGGTTTTAGTTGGTAAGGCTTATGTAGATGATAAACTAGTAGCTGAAGCTGAGCTAAAGGCAATGATCGTAGATAAATAATAAGTAGAAAATATGCAAATTCATAGTACAGCAGTAGTTGAAGATGGTGCAATTTTAGGCGATGGGTGCGTGATTGAACCATATGCTTTTGTTAGTTCAAAAGCAATTTTAGGTGATAATGTAACTATTAAACAAGGTGCTAGAATCATTGGTGATACCCATATTGGTAGTGGTAGTAAAATTTATAGTTATGCTATAGTAGGTGATATACCTCAAGATATTAGCCACTCTTTAGAAGATACAGGTGGGGTGAGAATTGGTACTAATGCTACAATTAGGGAGTTTGCTACAATAAATTCAGGCACCAAAAAAGGTGATGGATATACCATAATCGGCAATAATAATTTTATAATGGCTTATACGCACATAGCTCATGATTGTTGTCTTGGTGATGGGATTATTTTGGCTAATGGCGTAACTCTTGCTGGGCATGTGATAGTTGATGATTATGCTGTAATTGGTGGGCTTACCCCAGTTCATCAGTTCGTTCATATTGGTGAGAGTTGTATGATAGCTGGTGCCTCAGCACTTAGTCAAGATGTTGTACCGTTTTGCTTAGCTGAGGGCAATAGAGCCTATATTAGAAGTTTAAATTTAGTCGGAATTCGTAGAAGATTTGATAAAGATACGGTTGAGGATATTAATAGGGCTTATAAATTTCTATTTAGAAGTGGTGGAGGATTAAAAGATAGAGCCTTGGAACTTTTAGGACAAAATCCTACTATAGAAGCTAAAAAAATGTGTGAATTTATCATAAATACAAAACGAGGAATACCGCTTGATAAAGGGAGAGATTAATGGCTAGAAAGTGTAGTTTTTGCGGTGAGAGCGAAGCAAATGATAGAAAACTTTTAGCTAATGAGAGTGATAGCTCATTTATATGCGAATTTTGCGTAGATGCAGCATATAATGCAGTTCATGGTGATGAAATAGGATTAAATAGCCAACCGGCAATGGATTATAAAGATATTACGCCAAAGATCTTAAAGGGAGTTTTAGATGATTATGTAATTGGTCAAGAAAGAGCCAAAAAAGTCTTTAGCGTAGGAGTTTATAATCATTATAAAAGAATATTTAAGCAACATAGTATCGAAGATGATACCGAAATTTCAAAATCAAATATTTTGCTAATTGGCCCAACTGGAAGTGGTAAGACCTTGATGGCACAGACTTTGGCTAGATTTTTAGATGTACCAATTGCCATTTGCGATGCTACAAGTTTAACCGAGGCTGGATATGTAGGCGAAGATGTGGAAAATATCTTAACTAAGCTTTTAAATGCAGCTGGCGGAGATGTAGCTAGAGCGCAACAAGGAATTGTTTTTGTAGATGAGATTGATAAGATTGCTAGAATGGGCGAGAATCGTTCAATTACTCGTGATGTAAGCGGCGAGGGTGTCCAACAAGCCTTGTTAAAAATTATTGAAGGTAGTGTAGTAAATATTCCGCCAAAAGGTGGCAGAAAACATCCAAATCAAGAATTTATTCAAATAGATACTACTAATATTTTATTTGTGTGCGGTGGCGCATTTGATGGGCTAAAAGATATAATCGAGCGAAGATTAGGTAAGAATGTTTTAGGTTTTGGCCAAGAAAAACGAGGTAAAAGCGAGAAGACAAATTTGCTTAGTCTTGTAGAGCCTGATGATTTAGTGCATTTTGGACTTATTCCTGAGCTTATTGGTAGATTGCATGCTATTACTACTTTAAATGAAATTACGACCGAGGATATGATAAGAATATTAACTCAGCCAAAAAATGCACTTTTAAGGCAGTATGAAAAGCTTTTTGCTATTGATGGGGCTAGGCTTAAATTTGAAGATGAGGCGATTAAAGAGGTAGCAAATCAAGCCATTAAACGCAAAACCGGAGCAAGAGGCCTAAGAAGTATAATGGAAGATGTTATGATAGATATTATGTATGATCTTCCAGAACTAAATGGCTATGATGTAATAATATCAAAAAGTGTAATCGATGGCGAAGCAAAGCCGTTATTAATGAAAGTAAAATAAAAGGGGATATATGATTTTAGACCAACTAGTAGGACTTTTTTCAAGTGATATGGGTATTGATTTAGGCACGGCAAATACATTGGTTTTAATAAAAGATAAAGGTATTGTAATTAACGAACCAAGCGTCGTAGCAGTTCAAAGAGAGAAGTATGGTAAGCAAAAGATACTAGCAGTTGGACAGGATGCTAAGGAGATGGTAGGTAAGACTCCAGGTGATATAGAAGCTATTAGACCGATGAGAGATGGAGTTATAGCTGATTTTGATATGACTGAGAAAATGATTAGACACTTTATAGAAAAAACTCATAGAAGAAAGACATTTTTACGCCCTAGAATCATTATCTCTGTACCATATGGCTTAACTCAAGTAGAGAGAAAAGCTGTAAGAGAAAGTGCGTTATCAGCTGGAGCTAGAGAGGTTTTTTTAATTGAAGAACCTATGGCTGCAGCAATTGGAGCAAATTTGCCGGTTCGTGAACCTCAAGGTAGTTTAGTAGTTGATATCGGAGGTGGTACAACTGAGATTGGCGTGGTATCTTTAGGAGGTTTGGTAATTTCTAAAAGTATTAGGACTGCAGGAGATAAGCTTGATGCAAGCATTGTAAACTATGTAAAAGAGAAATTTAATCTATTAATTGGTGAGAGAAACGGTGAAGAGATAAAAATCAAAATTGGCTCAGCGATCCAGTTACCTAAAGAGCTATCTATGGTTATAAAAGGACGAGATCAAGTAAGTGGCCTATTAAGTCGTATCGAAATTACTAGTGAAGATATTAGAGAGGCAATGAGAGAGTCTTTAAAAGAGATTGCTGATGCGTTAAAAACAGTTTTAGAAAATATGCCGCCTGATTTAGCTGGTGATATAGTTGAGCGTGGTGTCGTGTTAACCGGTGGTGGAGCGCTTATTAGGGGGCTAGATAAGTATCTATCTGATATTGTTAAGTTGCCTGTATATGTAGCTGATGAACCACTTCTTGCAGTGGCTAGAGGTACTGGTAAGGCTTTAGAAGAGATAGGACTTTTACACCAATTAATCAATGAATAAACTTAAATTCTTATTGATAGTTATCTGCTTAGGTTTTATATCATTTTACTTAAGTGATTATGCTAGAAGTGTAGTGATGAGCGGGGTTAAGCTTACACTATCTTTATATCAAGATAGCAGGGATTTTATCCTAGATACTATCAATGAGCATTTTAATCAAGCCAGCGAGATAAGAGCGCTTAGAGAACAAAATATTGAATTAGAGCGCTCTGTTACGCTACTTTCAGCTTTTGCTTATAAGCTTGATGCTTTATTAAATGAACAAAACTCTACTAAATTTACACCAAATATCCAGTTAGTTCGAGCACTATCATATATGAATATTGGCGATCATGATAAGGTTTGGATTGATTTTGATGAATTTGATGAAAATAAAATCTATGGCTTAATCTCGCAAGGTAAAACTGCTGGAATCGTGATAAATAAAGATGGCAGTCCGCTTGCTCTACTACAAACCGATCCAAAGTCGACATTTTCAGTTAGTATAGGAGAGCAGCGCATAGCAGGAATTGCTACAGGAAATGGTAAGAATATTGTAGTTAAATTTATTGCTCAATGGCTAAGCCCAAAAGTCGGCGATGAGGTTTATACTAGTGGGCTTGATGGGATATTTTTTAGCGGTGTTCCAGTAGGTAAAATTACCAAAGTTTATGAAGAAGAACTATATAAAAGCGCAATTGTAGAAACTGATTTGAAAATTCAAGTCCCAAGCTATCTTTATGTTGTAACAAATCAATAGCTTTACTATTTTGATTAAATTTAATATAAATTGCTAAATTTAACAGTAAATTTTTCTCCTTTTTATGCTGATTTTTATCTACAATTCAATATAATTACGCTTAGTTTTTATTTGAAATCAAAATCAATTGATAATCTTAAAATGCATATAAATTAAGAGAGGTAGAACTATGCCAAAAAGAGAAGATATCAAGACAATTTTATTAATAGGTAGTGGTCCTATTATCATCGGCCAAGCTTGTGAATTTGATTATAGTGGTACTCAGGCTGCTAAGACTTTAAAAGAGCTAGGATATAGAGTAGTACTAATTAACTCAAATCCAGCTACGATTATGACAGACCCAGATTTTGCCGATGCAACATATATTGAGCCAATTACTAAAGAGAGCATTAGTAGAATTATTAAAAAAGAAAATGTAGATGCGCTCTTGCCTACGATGGGTGGTCAAGTTGCTTTAAATGTAGCTATGGAGCTTTATGAAAATAATATGCTTGGCGATGTTAAATTCCTAGGTGCTAATCCAGAAGCGATTAAAAAAGGCGAAGATAGGGTTGCTTTTAAAGAAGCGATGCTAAAAATCGGTATGGATCTACCAAAATCTATGTATGCATATAATATGGAAGAAGCACTAAAAGCTGCTAATGAGATTGGATTTCCGCTTATTATTAGAGCTAGTTATACTCTTGGCGGTGCTGGTAGCGGTGTGGCATATAACCTTGATGAGTTTAGAGATATTGCTGAGAGTGGGATTGAGGCTAGTCCAATAAATGAGATTTTAATCGAAGAGAGTTTGTTGGGATGGAAAGAGTATGAGATGGAGGTTATTAGAGATAGAGCTGATAACTGCATTATCGTCTGCTCTATTGAAAACTTTGATCCTATGGGCGTGCATACAGGAGACTCTATAACTGTAGCTCCAGCTCTTACGCTAACTGATAAAGAGTATCAATATATGCGTGATGCAAGCTTTAAAATCTTGCGTGAAATTGGCGTAGATACTGGAGGCAGCAATGTGCAATTTGCTGTAAATCCAAAAAATGGCCGAATGACTGTAATTGAGATGAATCCACGAGTTAGCAGAAGCTCAGCCCTAGCTAGTAAGGCTACAGGTTACCCAATTGCTAAGGTCGCTACAATGCTTGCTGTGGGCTTTACTCTTGATGAGATTAAAAACGATATTACAGGAACACCAGCAAGTTTTGAGCCAGTAATTGATTATATAGTAACTAAAATTCCTAGATTTACCTTTGAAAAATTCCCGGGTTCTAATCCATATCTAGGCACTGCGATGAAAAGTGTTGGCGAGGTTATGGCAATTGGTAGAAGTTTTAAAGAGAGCGTCCAAAAGGCTCTTTGTAGCTTAGAAAAAGATTATAGTGGATTTAATTATCTAAATTTAAGTGACGAAGATTTGGTTTTTGGATTAAGAAATGGCCATGAAAATAGAATTTTATATATTGCACAAGCTTTTAGAAATGGCAAAAGCGTAGAAGATGTTTATGAATTAACCAAAATTGATAGATGGTTCTTAACTCAAATTTATGAGATAATTGAATTTGAAGACCGTATAGATATGGATATTTTAAATGATAAAGAGCTATTAAGAAAGGCTAAAACTTGGGGCTTTAGCGATAAGATGATAGCGCATTTAATCAATTCTAAAGATAATCTAGAACTAAGTCAAAACGATATATATTATGCTAGAATGCGTCACCAAATCGGCTTAGAATATAGCGAGGTTGATACTTGTGGTGGCGAGTTTCCAGCACTAACTCCATATCTATATAGTAGCACAAATATCACTCCAAATCTACCAAATCTACCTACAAATAGTAATAATAAAAAAGTTTTAATAATTGGCGGAGGCCCTAATCGTATAGGTCAAGGTATTGAGTTTGATTATTGTTGTGTTCATGCTAGTTATGCTTTAAGAGATTTAGGTGTTACAACTATTATGTATAATTGTAATCCTGAAACTGTATCAACTGACTATGATACTAGCGATATTTTATATTTTGAACCAATTGATTTTGAACATTTAAGAGCGGTAATTGAGCGTGAAAATCCAGATGGCGTTATCGTTCATTTTGGCGGACAGACTCCGCTTAAATTTTCTAAACGCTTATCAATGATCGGTGCTAAGATAATTGGAACTACAGCTAGGGTAATTGATATTGCTGAAGATAGAAAAAAATTTAGTGAGTTTATTCGCTTAGTTAATGTAGCTCAGCCTGATAATGATACTGCTATTAGCGAATCTGAAGCACTAGAAAAGGCAAATAAAATCGGCTATCCAGTTTTAGTTCGTCCTAGCTATGTCTTAGGCGGTAGAGCAATGAGAAGAGTTCATAGCGAGATTGAGCTTAAAGAGTATATGAGTGAAGCAGTTAGAGTTAGTAATAACTCTCCAGTTTTACTTGATAAGTTTTTACAAGATGCAACTGAGCTTGATGTAGATGCTATTAGCGATGGCAAAGATGTATATATCGGTGCGATTATGGAGCATATAGAAGAAGCAGGAATCCATAGTGGTGATAGTGCTAGCATACTTCCACCGCAAAACTTAAGCCAAGATATCATAGATCAAGTAGAAAAATGCACCAAAGATATCGCTTTGAAGCTTGGTGTTATAGGGCTTATGAATATTCAATTTGCTGTGTATGATAATAAACTTTATATCATCGAGGTTAATCCAAGAGCTAGTCGCACGGTGCCTTTTGTCAGTAAAGCTACAGGCTTGCCAATGGCCAAAGTAGCAACACGCGTAATGTGGCAAGGTAATTTAAAAGAGGCGCTTGAGTTTTATGATCAATTTAAAGTAGTTAAATTTGATGGCGAAATTTATAAGCCTAGTTTAAATGGCGTAGTATGCGTGAAAGAGAGCGTGTTCCCATTTAATAAATTAAGTGGAGCTGATCTAATCTTAGGGCCAGAGATGAAAAGCACTGGTGAGGTTATGGGTATTAGTGATAGTTTTGAAAAGAGCTTTGTTAAATCGCAAATTGCAGCTAAGAATATCTTGCCAAGTGGTGGTACTGTCTTTATCAGTTTAGCTGATGCAGATAAGAACCGCGGTATTGAACTGGCTAAGAAATTTGAAAATTTAGGTTTTGAGATTGTAGCAACTGGTGGTACATATAAAACTCTAGCTCAAGCTGGAGTAAAATGCGAGATGGTTTATAAAATTAGTGAAGGCCGTCCAAATATCGAAGACAGGCTAAAAAATGGCGAGATAGCCCTAGCGGTAAATACTAGCGATAGCAAGTCAAGCACTAGCGACGCTGTGAAAATCCGCCAAGCGGTGCTTAGATTTAAAATCCCATATTTTACTAATATGAACGCAGCTTTAAAAGCAGCTGAATCAATTAGCTCAAATGAAGAGGCTCTAGAAGTTAAGAGCTTGCAAGAGTATTTGAAAAAATAATATAAATATTACAGATTTTATAGCTACATTTTAATATAATTTTAAAAAGTGTAGCTATAGAACTAAAACTAAATATCTCAAATTTATCCAATAAATCAAATTTAAAATTACTATTTTATTTATATTAATATAAAAATCTCATTTTGATTACAATGAAACATTAAATTT
>NZ_MJKG01000007.1:10390-80508 GCF_002139545.1 Campylobacter sp. P0103
TATGAGATGATTTATAAAAAATCAGCTGATCCATTTTATAAAGATACGCTTGTTATTGTTCTTTCACAAGGTGGCTTTTGGAGTGGTGGTAGTTATTTTAAATCTAATTTTATTGATATAAAATATACTTCTGAATATATAAACACATTTTTAAAATCTAAATGTGGTTATGGAAATTTTAACTTTCTTCATCATATTGATGAGTTGGTAAATTATCTAATTGAGAGAATTAGAGAATTTGGATATACTAGGGTTATCATATTTGGCGGCTCTTCTACTGGGCGGGCGGCTTTGCTTTATTCTCAAATTTTGTCAGGTAAATGTGCTTTTACTCAGTTTTATACTATAGCTTGTGCTCCAGCCTCTGATCATTCAGAAAAAATCTATAATATTTCAGATACTCATATCAAAGAAAATATAGAAAATATAAGAAAATATGGTCCAGTAGATGTGCTTAAACACAAACTTCAACTTCCTAGGCAAAATCTTTTTATTTATGTAATTATAGGTAAATTTAATGAACGAGATTATAAAAACGCACAATCATTTAGTGATTGTAAATATCTTAAAATTTTTGATGATATAAAAACACACATCCATCAAGTTACTTTTATGATGTTTTTGGATCACAAATATGTTGATGATAATAAAAAAATGCTTAATCTAGTGCGCAGACACCAAGGGGCTGAGAAAATCGATGAAGATAATAACAAAGCAGTAGAAATCGTAAATACAATATTTTATCAAGATGGTAAAAGTCTTCAAAATTTAAATATACTTATAGATGAGCTCATCACCACCGGTAAAATAACTTCACTTTATAAGTAGAGATAAAATGTTAAAAAGAGATATAGAAAAAATCATTTATGATATGCCAAAGTTTTATAAAGCAGAATTACACAAAAAGTGCTTAAATTCAGATTACAAAAATAGTTTGATTATAAGTTTTTCATTTATAAAGGAGGCTTTTTCATTATATAAATATATAGATAATTTTGATGTGCTCTATTTGGCTTGTGAGTCTAATGTATATTATCTATCCAATGTTGAAGCAATAAATTCATTTATATATATGATAATCAAAGAGCATAACTATACAAATATCATTTTAATTGGCACTTCTAAGGGTGGATTTGCTAGTTGCTTGTATGGTATTTTACTCTCTAAACAACTAAGAAGTGTTAATTTTAATGCTCTTGTTTTTTCAGCACAAACACTTTTATATCCAAAAAATAATTTTGTTTTAGAAAATTCTAAAATTAGTTATGATTACTTATCACTTTTAAAATTTGCCGAAGAAAATAACGAAATTTTGAAAAATCTCAAAAAATATGGAAATCTAAAAGAGATATTAAAAGAAAAAAATGAAAATTTAAAAATATATATTATCGCTGGTAAAAATGAAATAGTAGATAGCAAAGAAGCATTAAGATTGGTAGAATTTTCAAATGTAAAGGTGAATTTTTTAGATATTAGTTCGCATTTTTCTTTAATACCTTTTACTTTGTCAAATATAGATATAGAAAATATGAATAAATTTAAAAAACGGCTTATTCTGACTATACCTGATTACTTTGGTTTGAGAGATGATGAAATCGAATTAAACAAAATAGCTAATGAAATATCTAGCGTGGTAAAAAATGGAAATTTACGCTCATTAAATGAGATATTTGAGCTTTTAGCACAAGAAAAAGAGATATCTTTTACAAAGGATAATAAATGACTAATATCTTAGAATTCTTAGAAAATCAAGCCGAAAATAATCCTGATAAAATAGCTTTTAAAGATGGCTATAATAACTTGCTTAGCTTTAAAGAGCTTTTAGAAAATTCTAAAAAAATCGGCTCATCACTTGCTAGTTTTAAAGCAAATGGCGCAGTAGCAATACATGCTAAAAAATCTTGTCTTAGCTTGTGCGCTATGCTTGGGGCTGTTCAAGCGGGGTGCTTTTATAGTGTGATTGAGCCTAGTTTGCCAAATGTAAGAAAAAACGCAATGCGTGAAATTTTAAATCCAAGCGTTATTATTTGTGATAATGAAATATATAATGAGACAAAAGAGCTGTTTAGAAATATAAAAGTCTTTAAGATAAGCGAAATTTTAAATTCAAGCATAAATGAGAATATCTTAAAAATCATAAGAGATAGGCATATTAGCACAAATCCTTTGTATTGTAATTTTACTAGTGGTAGCACCGGCATCCCAAAAGGGGTATTAATCAGCCATGCTAGTGTGATTGACTTTATCCCTATATTTTGTGATACTTTGGGGCTAAAATCTAGCGATATCTTTGCAAATCAAGCGCCATTTGACTTTGATGTGAGTGTAAAAGATATTTATAGCACTCTATTTTTAGGTGCTTCATGCTTATTAATCCCAAGAGAGTATTTTACAAATGCTAATAATTTAATGGATTTTATAGAGGATAGCACTGTGCTGATTTGGGCTGTTTCTGCGCTTGTGTTTTTAAGTGTGATGAAAGCCCTTAGCTACAAAAAACCAAATTTAAGAAAGATAATTTATAGTGGCGAGATTATGCCAGCAAAGCATATAGCTAGACTTAGTTCTTATTTGGACAATACTGAATTTATCAATGTTTATGGGCCAAGTGAGATTACTTGTAATGCTACTTATCATACTCTTAGTGGGGATGAATTTGAAAATGGGCTTGATATTATAGGTAAGGCTTTTGCTAATCGTCTTGTATTTTTAATCGATGAAAATGATAAGCTTATCATAGAAACTAATATAGTTGGGCAAATTTGTGTAAGTGGAATTTGCGTAGGGCTTGGATATTTGGGTGGTGATAATAGCGTATTTTGCGCCAATGAATTAGGACAGAGATACTATAAAACTGGTGATTTAGGCTATCTGGATGAGAATAATCTTTTACATTTTAAAGGCAGAAAAGACCACCAAATCAAACGAATGGGACATAGGATAGAACTAGGCGAGATAGAAAAAATGGCACACAAATTAAATGGCGTAGAGATGGTGTGTGCGATTTATGAAAATGATAAACTTAATGTCTATTATAGTGGGAGTGATAAGACGAGCGAGTTAAGCGAGTTTTTAAGAGAGAATTTGCCATTTTATATGATACCAAATAAGCTAATTTATCTAAAAAATATGCCAATAAATAAAAATGGGAAAATTGATAGAAATGCATTAAAGGAGATGAAATGATAGAAAAAACGGCTCATAACTATATAAATTCTAGTCTAAATAGCCCGGCTTTTGTCTTTGATATAGATATTTTAAAAGAGCATTTAAATATGGTCAAAAATGCTCTTTGGCCTTTTAAACTCTGCTATGCGATGAAGGCAAATCCTCTTTTAGTAGGCATTGTAGAGCCTTTTGTGGAGCGCATTGAAGTGTGTAGCGAGGGGGAATTTGAAATTTGTAAAGCTTATAAAATTCCAGCTAAAAAGATTTTTTATACAGGAGTTTTAAAAAGCCTAGATGGCGTAAAATCAGCACTAGAATACGGAGTAAGGCTATTTAATATAGAGAGTCAATCGCAATTAGAGATGATAAAAAATTTAGATAAAAGTGTTGGTATTTTCTTAAGATTAAGTAGTGATAATCAATTTGGTATCGATGAGAATTTGATTTTTGAGATTTTAAAAGATGATAGTTTAGATATTTTGGGACTTCACTATTTTGCGGGAACTTTCAGAGATAAAAAACGGCATTTTGATATTGATAGATTGAGTAAGTTTTTAAGTAAATATAAATTTAAAGAGCTTGAGTATGGCGCTGGGCTTGGTGTGGCGTATTTTGATGGAGAAAAAGATAGTGTAAATTTAGAAACTTTAAAAAATGATCTTGAGAGTTTTAAAATTCCAGTTTGCGTAGAACTTGGGCGGTATTTGGTCGCTAAATGCGGATTTTACGCTAGTAAGGTAGGGGATGTCAAAACTAGTCAAAATGTAAATTATGCTATTTTAGATGGTGGAATGAATCATTTAAATTATTATGGTCAAATGATGGGGATGAAAAATCCTATAATTTTAAATTCCAGCGATAAAAATTTAATCAAAGCTTACACTCTATGTGGTCCTATTTGTAGCACAAATGATGTTATAACTAGAAGTGCGGAGCTTAATGAGCTAAAAATTGGCGATATTTTATGCTTTTTGAATACAGGTGCTTATAGTAGTACAGAGGCGAGTTATCTATTTTTAAGTAGGGATTTACCTAGCATTTATATGTATGAAAATGGTAAATTTGAATTAATTAGAGAACCAAAAAATACATACAATCTTAATATGAAAGGATAAAAAATGACAAAACTAATTGAGGCGTTAAAAAGGGTTAATGACCAAATTGACTACGAAAATGAGAAAAATTTGGTCGATGATGGTCTATTTAGCTCATTTGATATTGTTGATGCTATCTCTGAGATCGAAGAGACTTTTGGTATAGAGATTCCGCCATCTGAGATTAAAAATGAGAATTTCAAATCAGCACAAAGCATAATGGAGATGATAAAAAGCATACAAAATAGCTAAATTTATCTAATCAAAAACTAGAAATTTAAAATTTTTAAATAAAATTACGCTAATAAATCAAACTTTATAGGCGTTTGGATGGTTAAATTTAGTATCAAGTTAGATGAGGTTATGAGTAGGGATATTGATTTTATCGCTATTGCTACTGATTATAATGGCGTGGCTGATTTTGGGGCTAGGATAGGGCTTTTATGATCTATTTAGCTCAGACTGATACCACGGCTGGATTTTTAAGCCAAAACTTAGAAGAGTTAAACAGGCTTAAAAATCGCCCTTTAAATCAGCCTTGCTTGATCTGTGTAAGTAAATTTAGCGCATTAAAAGAGCTTTCAAGAGCGCCTAAAAAATATAAAAATTTAATCCGCCGCACCAAAAAAATAACATTTATCTACCCAAATTCACAAGCTATAAGAGTGGTAAAAGATCATCCACACGCTAAGTTACTAGATAAGTTAGGATGGGCATATTCTACTAGCGCAAACCCTCATAAAAAGGGATTTGATATCGAATTTGCGGTGGCTAATGCGGATATAATTATAGATACGAAATTCACCCCAGCCCCAGCCTCAAAAATCTACAAAATTTCAAAAACCAATATCAAAAAGATTAGATGATCTCATCATCTTTTACGATCTTTTCTATAAGGCCAAATTGAATATGCTTAATCTCAAATTCCCCAGCTTTTATAAATCCTATGCTATCATTTGGGCGGATTTTGTAAATTTTGGATTTGATTTTGAGCTTTTTTCGTCTGCCAAATAGTGCGTTGATAAAGCTTATTGTGTTGTTTCTTTGCCAGTTTAGATCTAAATTTACTCTAAAATGCTTTGGCAATTTTTTCTTTTTACTACCAATCAAAAAATACCTAATCGAACCTGTTAAGATCTCACCACCATATAAATGCAGCCTTGACCAGATCGTCATAGAGCTTAATATCTGCTTAAGCTTATCTTCTTCGATTATATCGGGGCGAGTTTTGCTACGATTTTTATTTATAAATTTCAAAAAATTATGTTTGGTAATAATCTGCTTATTTTTGAGAATTTGTCTTGATAGATTGATTCTAGTTTTGTCAAAAACAACAAAGCTTAAAATATTAAATTTACTTAAATCAACCTCTTTATTTTGGAGATAATCTTTAAAAATTTGAGTATTTTTAATCAGTTTAGCAAATGGATCTTGATGAAGCGTGGTGCGATTTTTGGTAGTTTGTATCCACTCATCGCCTTTAATATCGATATTTCCAACCCAGTGCTTAAACTCTATAAGATAGATATTAAGCCCATCTACAATGATAAAATCAATCTCATGTAATCCAGATTGGCTATCTTTGACACGTTTATTTTTGTAGATATTTAGCCCTTTAATTTGGCTAATTGTATCGAAAAATTCACTCTCAGCTATACTCCCAGCACGACTAGCCATATTTGGCAAAGTTATGCTTGGGCTTGAGATAAGCTTATAATTTTGCCAAAAGTTTTTTATCATTTAATCAGCCTATTTACAGCTAAACTAGCTAAATTTAGTCCAAAACTAGCAGTTACGCCTATAAAACTTCCTAAATTCACGCAATTTGGTGCTTCAGTAGAAAATACCACCTTATAATCACCCTTAAATCCAGCTTTTTTAAGCTCATATCTTATTTTTCTAGCAAATGGATCATTTGTAGTTTTCCAGATACTTGCGACTTTTATTTTTGTTGGATCTAGCCTTTTAGCGCCACCCATTGAGCTAAGCAGTCTTTTGGAGCAAATTTTGGCTATTGCTACTTTGGCAGGGATATCATCGATACAATCTATTATAAGGTCAAACTCACTAAAATCAAATTCGTTTATCACGCTAGGGGTTAGCTTTAAATTTAGTGTCTTTAAATCAGGATATAATCTAGCAAATACATCTGCTTTATACTCACCGATATTTTCACTACCTATTTGGCGATTTTGGTTTGTAATATCAAATTTATCGCAATCAATCGCCGTTATATGTCCAACGCCGCTACGATAAAGCGCATCGATACACACGCCACCTACACCACCACAACCACATACGAGCACCTTTGAGCTTTGGAGTTTTTGAAATTTATCGCCAAAAATCCAGCGACTTCTAGTAAATCTATCAACCATTTTAAATCCAATTTTTTATAGTTTCTATGCTTTTATGAGCGGTCATATCAAGCTTAATTGGCGTTAGACTAGCGTAGTTTTCATCAAGTGCCGATATATCGCACTCATAGCCTAAATTAGCAGCATATCTAATCCCCGGTGTCCCTAGCCAGTAGTACTCTAGCCCTCTTGGATTGCGATGGATTTGGGCGTTTGTATTGTAGCTTTGCTGACCTGTGGGGACGATTTTTAGCCCTTTATATTCGCTTTTTGGCACAGCTGGGATATTTAAATTTAAAAACTCTCTACCGCTTAATGGATAGCCATTTTCAAATATATTTTTGACTAAATCTAAAGTAACTTCACAAGCTAAGCTAAATCCAAATTTATCCAAACTATCATTTTTATATAGTTGCGAAACCGCAATAGAGTAAACCCCTTGAAGTGTCCCCTCCATAGCACCACCGCAAGTGCCTGAATAGGTGATATCTTCGCCTACATTTGCGCCGTGATTTATCCCGCTTATTATAAGATCAGGCTTTTTATTTTTATACATTGTCTCAAGCGCAAGATAGATACAATCACTAGGCGTAGCATCATCAAGTTTGAAAAATCCATCATCAAGCTGAATAAATCTAAGTGGGCGAGTAAGAGTTATAGAGTGCGAACAAGCTGATTTTTCGCTACTTGGGGCGACTACTACTACATTAGCTATTTGGCTAAGTGCATCACGCAAAGCCAGTATCCCAGCTGCTTCAAAGCCATCATCGTTTGTTATTAAAATCTCTTTCACTTATATCCTTTTTTGATGAATTTTACCTATAATTTTTAAATTGTTAGCTATAATTTGAGCTAAATTTAAAAGGGAAATTATGAAAATTTTAGTTTCATCGCTAGAAGCATCGGCAAATTTACACCTTAAAGAGATTTTAACTCATCTTGATGGGGTGGAGATTTGCGGGATTTTTGATAAGAGATTTGGTGCTGCTCTTTATGATAGTAAGGAGTTTAGTGCTATGGGGTTTGTGGAGATTTTGCCACTGATATTTAAGGCCAAAAGAGCGTTAAAACAGATGGTGGAGCTAGCTAAAACTTGCGATAAGGTTTTGCTAATAGATAGCCCAGCTTTTAACCTGCCTTTGGCAAAAGCGATAAAAGAGGCGAATTTAAAATGTGAGATAATATACTATATCTTGCCACAGGTTTGGGCGTGGAAGCCAAAGCGAGTAGCTAAGGTAGAGAGATATTGCGATACTTTGGCATCTATTTTGCCTTTTGATAGTAAATTTTATCATAGAAGCCAATATGTAGGCCATCCACTCTTAGATGAGATAGATATACAAAAAAATTCTTATAAGAAAAACTCTATAATATCATTTATGCCAGGATCTAGAAGAAGTGAGATAAGTCGCTTAATGCCATTATACAAAGAGGTGGCTAAAAACATTAATGGCAAAAAGCTTTTGGTGATTCCGCCATTTTTGGCTAATAATATTGCAGAGTATTATGGGGATGTGGGCGAATTTGAGATTGTTTATGATACCAAAGAAGCATTGATAAAAAGCGATTTTGCCTTTATCTGCTCTGGGACAGCGACTTTGGAGGCGGCCTTGATAGGAGTGCCTTTTGTGCTTTGCTATAAGGCAAAAGCGATTGATATATGGCTTGCTAGAAAGCTTGTGAAGTTAAAATATGCTGGATTAGCAAATATAATATTTGATTTCATGGGTAAAGAGCCTTTACATGATGAGCTAATCCAAGAAGATGCCAACGCCCAAAATTTAATCAAATCTTATAATAATTATAACGAAAATAAATTTATAAAGGCCGCTAAGGAGCTAAGAGAGTATCTAAAACACGGAAGCGCTAAGAGCGTTACTGATATGATTTTAAGATAAAATAGGATAAAATCCCAAATCAAATTTAAAAGGAAAAGCTATGACAGAACCAATGACAATCTATGGTTATGAGAAGATTACAGCTGAATTAAAAGATCTAAAGACAATCCAAAGACCAGCGATAGTAAAAGAGATAGATATAGCAAGAAGCCACGGCGACCTAAAAGAAAACGCCGAGTATCACGCTGCTAGAGAGAAACAAGCCTTTATAGAAAATCGCATAGCCGAACTTAGCGATATAGTAAGCAGAGCCAAGGTAATTGACCCTAGTGAGTATGAGCATGATAAGGTTAAATTTGGCTCAACTGTAACTATAATGGATATCGATAGCGAAGTTGAGACGACATACACTATCGTAGGGATAACCGAGAGCGATCTTAGCCGTGGGCTAATCTCTATTTCAACACCAATTGCCAAGCAATTAATCGGCAAAAAAGCAGGCGATGAGGTGATTTTGACCTTGCCAAATGGCAAAAGCGAGATAGAGGTGGTTAGCGTAGAGTATAGGGAAATTAAATTTGAATAGATTGCGTATTTTGGATATTTTTTGTGGTGCTGGTGGGCTGAGCTTTGGATTTGCAAATAATAGTTTTTTCGAACTTGTGGTGGCAAATGATATTGACCAAAATGCAATTAAAGCATATAAATTAAATCACAGCACAACGAATATAATTTGTAAAGATATAGCAAATTTAAGTTATGAGGATATAACAGAATTTGGTGTTATTGATATAGTTTTAGGAGGGCCTCCTTGTCAAAGCTATTCAACTCTTGGAAAACGCAAGATGGATGATAGAGCAAAATTATTTAAAGAATATCTTCGTATTATTGAAATTGTCAAGCCAAGTATGTTTATTTTTGAAAATGTAGTTGGCTTAATATCTATGCAAAAAGGGAATTTGTTTAAAGATATCTGTAAGTTATTTGAAAGTTTAGGATATAGAATTAATTTTAAAATTTTAAATGCTGCGGAATTTGGTGTTCCGCAGATAAGAGAAAGGGTTATTATAGTAGGCATTAAAAATAGTTATAAATCTGAATTTAAATTCCCTATTCCAACGCATTATGACCCGGTAAATGCCACTCTTTTTGAATGCGATAATCTATCGCCTTTTGTCAGTATAAAAGATGCGTTAGATGATTTACCAAGTATAAAAAGTGGAGAAAATGGCAATAATTTAGGATATAAATTTAATCCTAATAATAGATTTTTGCAATTTGTAAGAACTAGCAAAAAATTAAGCGAACATGAAAGTCCAAATAATAATAATAATTTAATCAAGATCATGCAATTTTTGAAAGATGGTCAGTCAAAAGATGATTTACCAGCGGAGATTCGCCCTAAAAGTGGATACAGCAATACCTATGCTAAGATGTTTTGGAATAAACCTGCACCGACCATCACGAGGAATTTTTCTACACCGAGCAGCTCCCGCTGTATTCACCCTAGGGATAGTAGAGCAATGAGTATTAGAGAAGGGGCTAGATTGCAGAGTTTTCCAGATGATTATTTATTTTTTGGTAGTAATACAGATAAAAGATTGCAGATTGGAAATGCCGTTCCGCCATTATTAAGCATTGCGCTTGCTACGGCGGTGGAAAATTATTTTAAGGATAATATTAATGTTTAATTCGGTTGATTTTAAGGAATATCGCAAGATTTTAGGTTTTAATAATCAAGCTTTATTTAAGGATTTTTTATCGGCCAAAGATATAAAACCAAAGATAGATTTTGGATATATAGAATTGTTGAATCATCGTTTGTGCGAGATATTTATTAAGTTAAACAATATCTATTTTAATAAAATTGATATAGATAAATTTTTAGATAAACATCTGTTTGGTGTTTATAATCTCTTAAAACAAAATAATATCATAGATAGATTAAATAACCAAGGAAGACGCAAAGAAGAAGTCTATTTTAGTTGGATTCGTGGATATTTGGTTGTAGAATATTTTAAAAATTCTCTATGCGATATATTTTCGGTTGAAATGGAAAAAATTAGTTGTATTGGAGGAGATGATTTTAGCAGTTTAGATACATTTAAAAGAACGCCAAGCGCAGATTTGCGAATCAATGACTTTCACATCGAGATACAAAGTGGATTTGTTGGTATTAATGATATTAAAGAGCATAAAGTAAGAGAAGCCAAAAGATTATTTTATGAAAATAATAAAAAAACAATATTATTACATTTTGATCTGTTTAATGGTCAGGTAGCATTTGTGGATATTTCTAGCATTTACGATGATGATTTAAATTGGATCACAAGGCAGCAGATGGAGGGGCAAAGTGTATTTAATATAGAACAAAATTATTTTAAGTGGCTTTTAACCCAAAATCCACCAAAATTTAATGAAATAATGGAAGGTTGATATGGATAAGATCAGAGTAGGGATAGTTGGAATTAGTGGTTATACGGGGCTTGAATTAGTTAAAATGATAGTGGCTCATCCAAATTTTGAGCTTTGCTATGCGGGGGCTAGTGGTAGTGGGAATTTGGCTCAAAGCTTTACTAGTTTAAAAGGTGTTATTGATATGCCAATCGAAGCTGCAAATACCGATGAAATCAAGGCTAGATGCGATTTAGTATTTTTGGCTTTGCCACATAGCGAAGGGATGAAAATCGCTAAAGAGCTAAGAAAAAGCGATATAAAAATCGTAGATTTATCGGCTGATTATCGTGTGAGCTTAGAAAATTATGAGAAGAATTATTGCGCTCATTTGGATAAAGATGGATTAAAAGATGCCGTTTATGGGCTAGTGGAGATAAATAGAGATAGGATTAAAAAGGCAAATTTAGTAGCTAATCCGGGGTGTTATCCTACTTGTTCGCTTTTGGGTTTGTTGCCTTTTGCCAATATGCTAGATCCTAAATTTGGTGTTATGATCGATGCTAAAAGCGGATTAAGCGGAGCTGGAAAGAGCCTAAAATCTAGTAGCCATTTCATAAGCGTAAATGAGAATATGAATGCCTATTCGCCACTTACTCACAGGCATAGCGATGAGATTAAAGAGCATCTGAATTTAACTCATAATACCAATATTGATGTAATGTTTGTGCCACATTTAATCCCGCTTAGTCGTGGAATGCTAGTTAGTAGCTATGGGGTTTTAAAGCCTGAATTTAAGGATATTGACCCAATAAGCGTTTTAGAAAATTTTTATCAAGATGAGAAATTTATACGCATTAGGCGTGAGCCTGTTAGTATCAAAGATGTCGCTGGGACGCATTTTTGTGATATTTTTGCGATAAATAATAGTGGCAAGATTTGGATAAATTCTAGTATAGATAATCTTCTTCGTGGCGCTTCATCTCAAGCTTTAGCAAATGCGAATTTAATGCTCGGGATAGATGAGGCGGTGGCTTTGCCGATTATTGGGAATTCTATATGAGAATTTTAGATGGGGCGATTTTTATAGCTGATGCACATGAAAACGCTAAAAGATCTCAATTCTTAAAACTTATTAAAAATTTTAATAGCGGCGCTTTGCCGCTGCCACCACAGATATTTTTGGTTGGTGATATATTTGATTTTCTAAGCTCCACACGCTATACTCAAATATTTTATAAAGAGTGGATCGAAGAGCTAAATTTGCTTGCTAAAAAGAGTGAAATTCACTATTTTGAAGGCAATCATGATTTTAATCTTAGCTCTGTTTTTAAGGGTATCACAATCTATCCTATCTCGTCTCAACCAGCTATTTTTACCCTTGATGATAAGTGTGTAGCAATAGCTCATGGAGATATATTTTTGGGATTTTTTACACAAAATATACTTAAATTTCTTAGAAATAATAGGTTTTTAAAATTGATGGATTTTATAGATAAGAGTTTAAATCACAAGATATCTAAGTGGATTTTATCTACTCAAAAAGATAAGAATTTATCCTATAAAATACCAAATTTCAAAGAGCTAATAAGTCAAAAAATCGCTAATTACCAAGGTGATATTGTAATTGAAGGACACTATCATCAAGGGGTTAGATTTGAAATAAATTCAAAAGATTATATAAATTTACCTTGTTTTGCGTCTGAGCGTAGTTATTTTATTGTAGAATACGCCGATGAAATTAAATTTCGACTTATAAGGAGCCCAAATGTTTGATGATAATATCTTAAAAACGGGTTCGAATGAGATGGAGCTTGTTGATTTTCGCATCTTAAAAAAGGGCAAAGATACTGTATACGAGGGTATTTACGGTGTCAATGTTGCTAAAGTAAAAGAGATAATCAAAATGCCAAATCTCACCGAACTACCAGGCACGCCCGATTATATTGAGGGGATTTTTGACCTTCGTGGCGTAGTTATTCCAGTTATTAGTCTTGCTAAATGGATGCAAATTGAAGAGCCTAAAGAGGCCTTTGTAAAACCTAGAGTTATTATTGCTGAGTTTAGTAATATATTTATTGGTTTTATTGTTCATGAAGCTAAAAGAATTAGACGTATAAACTGGAAAGATATTGAACCAGCAAATTTTGCTGGAAGTGCTGGAACTGGAACTTTAGACAGATCTAAAATCACAGGCGTAACAAGAATTGAAAATGATGATGTTTTACTTATTTTGGATTTAGAAAGTATTGTTGAAGAACTAGGAATATATCAGCCAAAAATGGAAGTTGAGGTAAATGAGATACATAAATTTAGTGGTGTAGCACTAATTTTAGATGATAGCCTTACAGCTAGACGTTTAGTTAGTGATGCATTAACAAAAATGGGTTTAAGAGTAGTAGAGGCAAAAGATGGCGTTGAAGGACTTGAGAAGCTAGAAGATCTTTACTCAATGTATAAAAATGACTTAGAACAAAATCTACGTGTTATTATCAGCGATGTTGAGATGCCTCAGATGGATGGTTTTCACTTTGCAGCTAATGTAAAAGATGATAAGAGATTTGCTAATATTCCTATTATCTTTAACTCATCATTGAGTAATGAATTTAGTGAGCTTCATGGCAAGGATGCAGGCGGTGATGTGTTCTTAACTAAATTTAATGCTACAGAATTTTATGCCGCTGTTTCAAAAGTGATTGAATCACGCAAAAAATATATCAGTTAAGAGGTGATTTATGGATGATATGCAAGAGATACTAGAAGACTTTTTAGTCGAGGCATTTGAGCTTATTGAGCAAATTGACCATGATTTAGTCGAGTTAGAGGCTAATCCTGAGGATCTAGAATTATTAAATAGGATATTTCGTGTAGCTCATACAGTCAAAGGTAGCTCGTCATTTTTAAATTTTGATGTTTTAACAAAGCTTACTCACCATATGGAAGATGTATTAAATAAAGCTCGCCACGGAGAGTTAAAGATAACTCCAGATATTATGGATGTTGTTTTAGAATCAGTAGATATGATGAAAGCGCTTTTAAGAAGCATTAGAGAGCGTGGAAATGATGTTGATGCGGGTGTGAATATATCTGATATATGCGATAGATTAACTGCTATTAATGAAGGCAGAGATCCAAATGCTGATCATAATATATCTACACAGCCACAAGAAGAGGCGCAATCTAAGCAAGATAGTCATTTAGAGCCACAATCAGCAATGGATCAAGAGCCAGAGGTGGATGTAAATAGTTTAAGCGAAGCTGAAGTAGAAGCTGAAATTGAGAGATTGCTTAAAGTTCGTAAAGCTGAAGATCAAGCTAGACGTGATAAGCAAAAACAAAATAGCGAACAATCAGCTGTGCAAACTCCTGAATCAACCCCAGCACCAGAACCAGTACCAACTCCAGCCGCTAAACCAGCGCCTAAAAAAGAGTCAAAAGAATCAAATGCTCCAGCTCATTCTAGCGCCTCAGCTGTAGAACAAACTATTAGGGTCGAGGTGAAGCGACTTGATAACTTGATGAATTTAATCGGTGAGCTAGTTCTTGGTAAAAATAGACTTCTTAAAATTTATGATGATGTAGAAGAGAGATATGAGGGTGAAAAATTCCTTGAGGAGTTAAATCAAGTAGTAAGTGCATTAAGTTTAGTAACAACTGATATCCAGTTAGCTGTTATGAAGACTAGAATGCTACCAATTGCTAAAGTATTTAACAAATTCCCAAGAATGGTGCGTGATTTAAGTCGTGAATTAGGTAAGCAAATTGATCTAGAAATAAGCGGCGAAGAGACAGAGCTAGATAAATCAATCGTAGAAGAGATTGGCGATCCGCTAGTTCATATCATTAGAAATTCATGTGACCATGGTATTGAAAGTCCTAAAGAGAGATTAGCAGCTGGCAAACCTGAAAAAGGTATTATTCAACTAAAAGCTTATAATGAAGGCAATCATATCGTAGTTGAAATAGTAGATGATGGTAAGGGAATTGACGCTTTAGCTGTTAAGATGAAAGCATTAGAAAGGGGCTTAATCACAGAAAGAGAAGTTGATAGCATGACTGATAAAGAGGCATTTTCGCTTATATTTAAGCCTGGATTTTCTATGGCTAAGCAAGTTACAAATGTCAGCGGTCGTGGCGTGGGAATGGATGTTGTCAAGACAAATATCGAAAAGCTAAACGGTATCATAGATATAGATAGCGAAGTAGGTAGAGGCACGATAATGAAACTCAAAATTCCACTAACTTTAGCTATTATCCAATCATTGTTAGTAGGCTCTCAAGAGGAATTCTACGCTATACCATTAGCAAGTGTTAAAGAGACTGTTAGAGTTCCAGTAGATAATATTTACACTATTGAAGGTAAAAATGTCCTTAGACTTCGTGATGAAGTTCTTAGTCTTGTTAGACTTGGTGATCTGTTTGGAGTTAAGCAGGTATTTGAAAGCGGCGATCAAACCTATGTAGTTGTAATCAATGTAGCTGATAGTAAGCTTGGTATTATTGTAGATAGCTTGATTGGCCAGGAGGAGATTGTTATTAAATCACTTGGTAACTACTTGCAAAATATCCGTGGAATTGCTGGTGGTACAATTAGAGGCGATGGTAAGGTAACTCTAATTGTAGATGTAGGTATGATTATGGATATGGCTAAAGAGATTAAAGTAGATATCAGAGCCAGTATGGAATCAAGCGCACAAATGTCTAAAAAAGAAAAACCAAGTGACTATAAAGTCTTAATCGTAGATGACTCTAAGATGGATAGAACAATTATGCAAAAATCGCTTGAACCAATCGGCGTAACTGTGATTGAGGCAACAAATGGTATAGAAGCACTAAATATAGTAAAATCAGGCGATCACAGCATAGATGCGATGCTAATAGATATTGAAATGCCTAGAATGGATGGATATACCCTAGCAGGCGAGATTAGAAAATACTCTAAATATCGCAATCTGCCATTAATTGCCGTTACCAGTAGAACAAGCAAGAGCGACCGCTTAAGAGGCGTAGAAGTAGGTATGACTGAGTATATCACCAAACCATACTCACCAGAATACCTAGAAAATGTCGTAAGAAAAAATATAAAGCTAGTGTAAGGAAGTAAAATGAGCGATAGATTAGGTGAGGTTTTACAAAGACAAAAACAGCAAATAAATGAACCAGAAAATACTAAAGATAGAGAAGAGATAGAACAGCTTGTAGGCTTTATCGTTGGGGAAGAGGAATTTGCTATTCCAATTTTATATATCAAAGAGATTATTAAGCCAATCGAGTATACAAGAGTACCTAGCGTTCCACCATATGTACTTGGTGTGTTTAATCTTAGAGGTAGTGTAATTCCTTTAATAGATTTAAGAATTAGATTTAATCTAGAACCTAGCAAAATGACCCCAAATACTAGATATATCGTTATGCAAGATAACGAGAATATCGCAGGGTTTGTTATAGATAGGCTAACTGAAGCGATTAGAATAAAGACTAATCAAATTGACCAGCCACCTGAAACTTTGGCAAAAGATAAAGGAATGATACAAGGTATTGGCAAAAGAGATAATAATATCTTAACGATATTAAAGGTTGAATCTTTATTAAAGCGTGATTTTTAAGGTTTTTACATGATAAAATTTTGTGTTTTTGATTTTGATTCTACGCTAATGGATGGTGAGACTATCACCATTCTCTCAAGCGCAATGGGTAAAGATAAGGAAGTTGGCGAAATTACTGCTAGGGCTATGGCGGGTGAGCTTGATTTTTATGAGAGTTTAGTACAAAGAGTTAGGCTAATTGAGGGATTAGAGCTTAATAAAGTTTTAGAAATTGCTTCGAATTTGCCATTTATCACCGGTGCTAGTGATATTATTTCATATTTAAAATCCAAAAATATCAAAACAGTTGTATTTAGTGGCGGGTTTCATATTGCTACTGATTCAGCACAAAAAAAGCTTGGCTTTGATCTAAATTTTGCAAATGAGCTTCATCATAAAAATGGTATTTTAACTGGTAATGTCGGTGGCGAGATGATGTTTGGTGACTCTAAGGGCAAGATGCTTAAAAGGCTTAAAGAATTTCTAGGTTTAAGTAGTGATGAGGTTGCCTGCGTAGGCGATGGAGCAAACGATTTATCTATGTTTAAAGAGGCTGGCACTGGTATTGCATTTTGTGCAAATAAGATATTAAAAGAGGCAGCAACTCACATCATAGATATTAAAGATTTAAATGAGATTAAAAAAATTATATAAAAGGTAGAAAATGAGAGATATTAACTTTTCTCTTTGGTGTGATTTTTTAGAGCGTGATTTTATAAATTCAGAATTTATAGAATTAATTCAAAATGACACAATCAATGGAGCTACAAGTAATCCAAGTATATTTAAAGAGGCGATTTGTAATTCACAAGCCTATAGTGAACAAAAAGCCAAATTTAGCAAAAGAAGCGCAAAAAAGATATATGAAATTTTAGCTACAAACGATATTAAAATGGCAGCACATAAAATGCTTGCTAATTATGCAGCTGGAAACGATGGCTTTGTAAGTATTGAAGTAGATCCAAATTTGATCTTAGCTAGTGATATCATCGATGAGGGAAAAAGATTATATAATGCGATTAAGATGCCAAATGTGATGATTAAAATTCCAGCTATTTCATCTGGATTTGATGCAATGTGTGAATTGATGAAAAAGGGAATTAATGTAAATGCAACACTGATTTTCTCTAAAGACCAAGCACAAAATTGTTTAGACGCATTTAAAGAAGGTACTAAAAAATATAGTAAAAAATTTACGCAGACTCCACTTCCTCAAGGAGTGATTAGCGTGTTTGTAAGCAGGTTTGATAGACTACTTGATGAAAAGCTTGAAGAGACTGGTAAATTTGGAATTTATAATGCTACAAATATCTATAACAAAATTCAAAATGCTGGCCAAAGAAATGTAAGAACACTATTTGCAAGTACTGGAGTAAAGAGCAATCAACTTCCAGCAGATTATTATATTAAAGAACTTTTGTATCCAAATTCAATTAATACAGCCCCACTTGATACTATTAAATCATTTATCGCAAGTGGCGAATTTACTCCAAAACCTATACCAAGTAGCGAGGAGATAGATACATTTATGACTAAAGCTAAAGAAGCTGGAGTGGATTATAATAAGGTTTGTGCTAAGCTTTTAGATGATGGCTTGGAAGCATTTGTAGCGGCTTTTGATGAAATTTTGACATCATTATCATAAGCTTAAATTTAGATTTTTTAGCTATAATTGCCGCTTATTTTATTTTAAGGAAAGATAATGTTAGAAGGCATTGTTAGAGAGAGTATTGACAAAAGAAGCACGAAAGCTCTTAGGAGAGATGGTTATCTAATCGCTAACATTTACGCAAAAGGTATTGAAAATATCAATGCTGCTTTTAAAGTAAATGATTTTATCAAAGCTGTTAAGGCTAAAAGCGGTTTGAAATTTGATGTCAGCGTAGGTGGTAAAACCTATAATGTTGTGGTTGTAGATTACCAAAAACACCCAGTAACAAGCATTTTAAAACATGTTGATTTAAAAGTTGTTTTACCAGAAGTTGAGTCTAAATACCTTGTCCCAGTTGTCCCTGTAGGTACTCCAGCAGGTATCAAAAATAAAGGTGTTTTACTACAATCTAAAAAACGCTTAAAAGTTAAATGTAAAGGCAAAGACCTTCCAGATAGCTTTAAAGTAGATGTATCGCCACTTGATATTGATGATACTATCTTAGTTCGTGATATCGAGGCTCCACAAAATGTCCGCATCATCGATGCAGGTCGTGTAGCTGTCTTAGGTGTGGTAAAAGCTAAGTAATGACTCTAATAGCCGGACTTGGCAACATTGGCAAAGAGTATGAAAATACTCGCCATAATGTTGGATTTATGCTTATCGATCTAATCTTAAAAGATGGTGGATATAGCGATGTAAGTTCGGCTAAATTTCAAGGTGAGCTATACAAAAATGGCTCACTTCTCCTTCTTAAACCATCCACATATATGAATTCAAGTGGCAAATCCTTAAAAGCTGTAAATGATTTTTATAAACCTAATCGAATTATTGTTATCCATGATGATCTTGATATCGCTTTTGGTGCGATGAGATTTAAAAATGGCGGAAGTAGTGGTGGCCATAATGGAATCAAATCTATTGATTCTTTAATAGGTAATAATTATGATAGGGTTCGCATAGGTATAGGGCGTGGTGATAAGAGTGTTATTGATTATGTTTTGGGTAAATTTGATAATAGTGAGATGACGCAACTTAATAAAATTTTATCTCATGCTAAAGAAGCTGTTTTAGCCTTAGTAAATTCTGGTGATATTGCAGCTATTTCATCTAAATTTACACTTAAAGCATAAAATTATCTTAATTCTAAATTTGATATAATACCAAAATTAAATTTAGGATTAACATGAAATTAGAAGATATTAAAACTCCAGCCTATGTTTGTGAAGAGGCGAAACTTAAGTCAAATTTGAATATACTTAGTCATGTTGCTAAGGAGAGTGGAGGTAAAGTGCTTTGTGCGCTTAAAGGCTTTGCTTTTTCCCCTGGTATGCCACTTGTCTCTAAAATGTTAAATGGTGCTACATGTAGTGGTTTAATAGAAGCTAAATATGCTAAAGAGCATGGTTTTAGAGAAATTCATACCTATTCTCCAGCTTTTAGCGATGATGATATAGATGAAGTTTTATCAATTAGCCATCATGTTGTTTTTAATAGTTTTGCACAGTGGAGAAGATTTGCTGCTAAGGCTAAAAATAGTAAAGCTAGCATAGGCTTACGTGTCAATCCAAATGTCTCAGCTAGTCCAACTGATATGTATAATCCATGTGGAAAATATTCTCGTTTAGGCATTACTAAAACAAACTTTGAATTTAGCGAGCTTGATGGAATTGAGGGATTGCATTTTCACGCACTTTGCGAGGAGAGTGCTCAAAGCTTAGAGATTGTTTTAAAAGCATTTGAAGAGCAATTTGGTCAGATTATTCCACATATGAAATGGATTAACTTTGGTGGAGGCCATCACATTACAAAAGCAGGATACGATATAGAGCTATTAATAAATTTAATTAAAAACTTTTCCCAAAAATATGGTGTACAAGTCTATATTGAACCAGGTGAAGCTGTAGGTTGGGAGTGCGGGTTTTTGATTGCAAGTGTGCTTGATATTGTAGATAATGAGCAAAAAACTTGTATAATTGATGCCTCTGCTGAATGTCATATGCCTGATACGATTTTAATGCCATATCGTCCAAAAATTAGAGGCGAGAGAGTTGATGGTAAATTTTGTTACAGATTTGGTGGAGCGACTTGCTTAGCTGGTGATATAGTAGGAGCTGAGGCTGGTGAGCCAATTTACAGCTTTGATAAGCCAATAGATATTGGCGATAGGGTAATTTTTGAGGATCAAATTCACTATACAATAGTTAAAAATACCACATTTAATGGCGTTAAGCTTCCAAGTTTGGCAATGATGGATGAGAGTGGCAATGTCGCTATTTGGCGTGAATTTGGTTATGATGATTATGCAAAACGAAACTAAGTAGATTAAATGGCAGACGAACAAGAAAAAACCGAAGAGGCTACCGCCAAGAAGATTGAGGATGCTAGAAATAAAGGTAATGTCCCTAAATCTCAAGATATGAGTGGCTTTGTAACATTGCTTGTAGGATGTGTAGCACTCATTGCTTTGATGGGATTTATGGGCGATAGGGTGATGAATTTGTATCTATATTATCAAGATATAATTGGTACTCCGCTTACTAGGGAGCTGTTTTTTAAAATTGTAATTCATTCGGTTTTACAGTGTTTGCTTATACTTTTACCACTATTAATTTGCGTGATGATCGCAGGTATTATTGCTAATGTTATGCAGTTTGGTTTTATTTTTACTACCGAGCCGCTTACGCCAAATTTCTCTAAACTTGACCCAATTAAAGGTCTTGCTAATCTTTTTTCACTCAAAAAAGCCGTGGAGACGGTTAAGATTGTAGTTAAAGTTTCGGCAATTTTTGGCTGTGCGTTTTACGTATTTTTACAATTTATTACCGAGTTGCCTTATACAATGTTTTACACGATGTTTGACCAGTTAGTTTGGCTTAGAAATAAAATGTTTATTCTAGCTGGGATTATGCTCTTGCTCTTTATGCTGATTGCAATTGCAGATATTTTTATCGTAAGGTATCAATATTTTAAAGGGCTTAGGATGTCTAAACAAGAGGTAAAAGATGAATACAAGCAAATGGATGGAGATCCTCGTGTCAAAGGGCGAATTCGTCAGCTTCAGATGCAAGCAGCCAAGAAGCGTATGATGCAAAATATTCCAGCAGCTGATGCTATTATAACTAACCCAACTCACTATGCTGTAGCTATCCGTTATGATAAAGATAAAGAATCAGCGCCTGTAGTGCTAGCTAAAGGCGTGGATCATTTAGCGCTAAGAATTAGACAGATTGGCATTGAGCATGGAGTGCAAATAGTAGAAAATCCACCATTGGCTCGTGAGTTATACCGATTGTGCGATGTTGATGATCAGATTCCAGCTACGCTATTTAAGGCTGTGGCTGAAGTACTTACATTTGTATATTTAGGCAATAAGACTAAATTTGCTAAAAGATTAAATGGATAAGTGTTTATTTTTATTATATGCATTGCTTATGACACATATAATGGTTTTATTTAAAAAATAGTAATTTGTATGAAATACAAAAAGGCTTTAGTAGAGTATTGCCTTAATGGTTTTCTTAATGTATATAATGATATAGTAATTAAATTAACTACTTAGCCACCACCGACAAATTCAACAATTTCGATTTTCATCTGATCTTTTAGTTTGAATTCACTCCAGATAGTCCGTGGGACTATCTGCATATCAACTTCGGCAGCAACTCTATTGCTATCATAGTTTTGAGATTCTATGAGCTGGGCTAGATTGGTATCATCAGCGATATTAATTAGATTCGAGTTTAGCCAAATTTGCATTACTTCTCATCCATTGCATAGGTTGTACGATACTCTTCGTAGCTACCTTTAAAGTCTATAATTTCACCATTACCTTTTAGGTGTAATATTCTATTGGCAAAGGCATCAATTAACTCCCTATCGTGGCTAACACAGATACAGCTACCACTAAAGTTATATAACGCTTCACCTAAGGCAATGATAGCTTCTAGGTCTAGATGGTTATTTGGCTCATCCAAGATAAGCAAATTCGCCCTTTGTAGCATAAGCTTAGATAGCATTAATCTATGCTTTTCTCCACCGCTTAGACTGCCAACTTCTTTTTCTTGTTCAGCTCCACTAAATAGCATTCTACCTAAGCATTTACGGATCTCATCTAGGTCTTTATTTTTGCTATCTTGTAGCCACTCATATAGTTTCAATGTTCCAGTAATTTTATTTGAGCTATCTTGAGCGAAGTAGCCCAGCTCGATTGTAGCGCCGATATGGATATCTCCGCTATCTGCTGACAATTCACTCATTAGAATTTTACACAAAGTGGTTTTGCCAACGCCGTTTGTGCCGATGATTGCGATTTTATCACCTTTATTCATCTTAAAATTAAAATTATCTAAAATCACATTATTATCAAATTTTTTGCTTACTGATTTTAGCTCGATTAACTCATTTCCGATCTCACGATTAATCCTAAACAGTATACTAGGATCACGACGGCTAGATATTTTAATCTCATTGATTTGGAGTTTTTCAAGCTGTTTGGCTCTACTTGTAGCTTGCTTTGCTTTGCTGGCATTAGCGCTAAATCTAGCTATAAATTTCTCAAGCTCTTCACGCTCTTTTAACTTCTTATCACGCTCCATTTCAGCTTGTTTAGCGACTAAATTTGCTGCGATATACCAATCATCATAGTTACCGCTAAATTCTCTAATTTGCTTAAAATCAACATCTAATATATGAGTGCAAACTCGGTTTAAAAAGTGTCTATCATGGCTGATGACAACTAGCGTGCCTTCGTGGTTGATTAACTCTCTTTCTAGCCAAGCGATAGCATCGATATCAAGGTTGTTTGTCGGCTCATCGAGGAATAATATATCAGGCTTAGGAAATAGCACTTGAGCGAGCAAGACTTTTACCTTATCGCTGCTTTCGATTTGGCTCATTAATTTATCATACTCATGTAAGCCAAGTGAGCTTAGGATTTTTTCTATCCTTGTTTCATACTCATATGTTGGGTCCTCTTCAGCAGTGATGATCTCAAGTTCGCTAAGGCGTTCATTAATCTCATCAGTAAATTCCTCGCTTAAATAGAGCTTTTCTTTCTCCTTGATTGCATCATATAGTCTTTTGTTTCCCCATAAAACAGCATCTTTTAAGGTAAAATTTTCAAATGCAAATTGATCTTGTCCTAAGACGCCAATTTTCTTGCCTGATTCTATGATGATATCGCCGCTAGTGTGTTCTATTTGGCCGCTTAAAATCTTTAAAAATGTAGATTTTCCAGCACCATTTGCGCCGATTAGGCCATAGCGATTGTGCGAATTTAGCTTTAAATTCACATCTTCAAAGAGTAGTTGCGAGCCAAAACGATGAGTTAGGCCTTTGATTTCAACCATTACTATTCCTTAATGCAAGTCAGCATTTAGCTTAATAGCTCTTTTACTAATGCTAGCTGTGATTTGACCTGTTTGGCTATTTTGGCGATAGTGAATTCCATTTAGATTGGCTAGTTCAAGTGCTTTATATATCTCTTTATCAAATTTAAACCCTGGATTTACTTTTTCAAGAGCCTCTTTATCGCTTATATATATTTTTGTACCTTCAAGAATTGCTATACCAGCATCTATGATACAATCATCGCCAAGAGGTACGCCAGTTACTGAATTAGCACCTAAAAGGCATCTTTTACCTACGCTAATTGGATTGCCATTTGTGCCACTTAGTACGCCTAAAATACTCGCACCACCGCCTACATCGCTTCCATCTCCTACGCTTACAGAGCTTGAGATTCTACCTTCTACCATTACTGATCCAGTTGTTCCAGAGTTGAAGTTGATATATGAAGCGCCTGGCATTACTGTTGTGCCTGGTGCTAGGACCGCACCCATTCTTACTTTTGCACTATCTAAGATTCTAGTATTATCGCTTGGTATTATGTGATTTAAGTAGCGTGGGAATTTATCTACGCTTACAATATTTGGATACCAGCCTTTCATCTTTAGCCAAATTTCATTCTCTCTTAAATTGTCTAATTCGTGTGGATTGCCATCACTATCCCAGGCTAGATTTGGTAATAAACCAAAAGCGCCATTAAGATTTAGTGATCGAATTTCGGCTTTATTTAGTGATAGTAGATATAGTTTTAGATAGACAGCTTCAACGCTTTTTGGCGCATCATCGCTATATAAAAATGTTACTACAAACTCAACATCGTTTTCCATCTCGCCATCATTTAAAATCTCATCTACTATTAATAGATTTTGAACATTTTTATGTTTATCGCCTTCGCATTCATCTAGTAAAAAATCAAATATATTAAGCGCATCAGCTGTAATAGCCGAGTTAATCGGTGCTACAAATTCACTCCCACTATTATCGATTTTTATACCATTTTTTTCAATTGCCCAGCTTAATACAGCTGCACTTCCATAATTTTCATTCATATTTACTACTGCGTAATTTACGCTGATTGTTTTGGCTGATTTACCTTTTATGCTTCTACCGATTGCAAATGCAATTGGATCTTTATAGCCAGCTTGAGAACGAATCTCATCGGTAAATTTTTTTAAATCATTTAAATTTTTAATATTCATATCTTTCCTTTTATTTAATTAAATTGACTCTTTATCCATCATATCTTTGTAGCTACTTAGAGCATTTTTACGCTCTTGTAGATAGCTATTTAGTTTTGGCTTGCTTTGTTGTATAATTAGTTCAAAATCATCTTGACTTTTTATTCCATCTTCGCCAAATTTATCCAAAAGTACATTTGAATTGCCTACTAAGGCTAAATATTTTTGGTTTTCGTAGTTTAGTAAAACTACTTTATTTTGGGCATCTAATGACTTTTCATAAAGGACATCTACACTCTCATTGCTCCAATCAAAGTTACTTATAGAAGCTGTAGTAGCTTGAAAATTTGAAGCGGTTTGATAGTTTGAGTTTGCTTGCAAATTTGGTGAAGATTGAAAATCTTGAGCTGTTTGATAACTTTGTGCCGATTGTGAATTTGTAGTACTTTGATGATTTTGTTCTATTTGAAAATCAGCGGCTTGATAATTTTGCGATACTTGTGGATTTGGTGTAGCAATATCAAATGGTTTTGGATTTGGCGTAACTTTTGGTGTATTTATAGTAGTTTTAGTAGTTTGTATGCTTTTGGCTTGTTGATTTTTTTTTGTATATTTAGCTTTGATAAACATTAAAAAAACAAAGAGTGTAAATAGAACTAAAATTACTATAATGTAGTTTGTATACATATCATCACCACTATCTTTTTTGGTCGGGATATTAGCTAGTGGATTTTGTTCTTTTGGTTGAGTGTTTGCAACTTGTGTTGGTTTGATATTTTGTGCTGATTGGGCAGTTTTTTCTATAGCTAACTGATTGGTAGATTTCATTGGGATTTGTGGTGTTACACGAATTCTAAGACCAAATTTATCACTAGTTTTAGAGGCAACTATAGAGATTGGCTTAGATGATTTTAGCTGCAGTGTAGCACTATTATTAGCTGAGGTAATTAAAATATTTTGGATAATATTTGATTTTATCTGCTTGCTTACTTGACCTTTTAAAGATAGATCGCTTAGGATGATATAGGTTAAATCAGCGTTATTTTGTTGTTTTATAGTGCCATCATATGGAGCATCAAAACTAAGCATAATATCGATACGCTCATCACGTTCATATATATTGTGAGTAAGTAAATTTGCTGCCCAAATTGGCAAAGCTATAAATATTAAAAGCCAAATTTTCATATTAGCTCTCTTCTAAAATATTGGATTACAGATTTAGAATCTAATATCTCATTTATACGGATTGCCAAGTTTTTTTCATATACCATTACCTCGCCCTTGCCAAATATTCTATTATTGATGTATAGTTCTACGCTTTCACCAGCTGGTTTATCTAAATCTATAACTGAACCAACATCAAGTCGTAAAAGCTCACGTACACTAATAGTAGTCATACCAAGATCGCTAATAAACTCTACGCCAATATCTAGCAACTCATCGTAGTCACGAAATAATCCATTTTGGCTTGTATTTGTCCCGTTCATACTTTTTTATAACCTATTTTGAAAGTTTTATTTTTTATTTTAAAGATATGAGATTTTTCAAGTCTAACTGGAAATCTCTCGACTTTGCCTAGAAATTCAGGTGTACCAAGCCTATAAATTCCATCATTATTATCACTTAAGAGATGCTTGGCATAACCTACGATTTGATTAGCTACCTCTCTGCTTAAATCGCCTAAATCAGTCTTTTTAGCCTCTTCAGTGTTAAATAGTTTATCTACAAAAAGCTCTAAAGTCTCTTTTTTAAAATATAGATAAAATTGAAACTCTATATCATCTTTATATAAGGGAATACTAGCACCATATAGGTCTTTTCCTAGACTTTTTCCCTCTTTTATCTCGTAACCAAATACATCAGTGCAAAAGTGTCTAGTAGCATAATTGATAGCATTTAGCATTATAATCTCCTTAAGTTTTGGCTAATATTATACAAAATTTAGCTTTAAAAGAGTTTATTTGACTAAATTCTGACTGATTTTAGTTTGAAATTTAGCCAAATTGTGTAACTATTCAAATAACTCTTTTATCTTTTGATGTGCGGTTTGTGGGTCAAATTTGCCTGTAATCTCTACAATTTTTGTGCCTATAATTGCGCCATCTGCATACTCTTTAGTCTTTTTAACATCGCTTGAGTTTTTAATTCCAAATCCAACTGCAACTGGTAAATTGGTATTGTCTTTTATAAACTCAATCATATCTTTGAGTCTATCTAGTGAGCTTTGTTCGCCACCTGTTACGCCAAGAGAGCCAACAGCATATATAAATCCACTAGAGTCGCTTAGAATCTCTTTTGAGCGTTTAGTGCTTGTAGGGGCAATAAGGCGAATTAAGCTAATGCCATATTGCTGACATTTAAGAGCAAACTCACAGCTCTCTTCAAAAGGCATATCAGGTACTAAAATTCCACTAATTCCACACTCTAAACTTTGGCGTAAAAATTTATCTTCGCCATAAGCTAAAATAATATTGTAATATACTAAAAATACCAATGCTTTGGAGGTTTTAACATCTTTTAGCATATCAAAAACTTTTGTTGTATTTACTCCGTTATGGCATGCTTGAAATGCTGCATTGGCTATAAGTTTGCCATCTGCTAAAGGATCAGAATAAGGTATTCCAATCTCAATTATATCAAGCACGCTATCATCAAGTAAATTTAAAAACTCTTTGCTGTATTCTAAGCTAGGATATCCAGCTACAATGTAGCCGATATTTGCTTTTTTGCCTTTAAAAGCATTTGCTATCTTATCCATATATTGTTCCTTTTTTATAATCCATTATAGTATGCATATCTTTATCGCCTCTACCACTTACATTTACTACAATATTTGAGCGTTTTTGTAGTGTAGGGCAGAGCTTATCTAAATAGGCTAGGGCGTGAGAGCTCTCAATAGCTGGTATTATCCCTTCTAATTTTGATAGAAGTCTTAGGGCATTTATGCACTCATCATCACTAACAGCGTAGTAGCTCACTCTACCTATATCTTGTAAATGCGCATGCTCAGGCCCAACACCTGGATAATCAAGCCCAGCACTTATGCTATGAACGGGCAAAATCATTCCAAATTCATCTTGTAAAACGATGGTTTTCATCCCATGGATTATGCCATCAGCGCCCTTAGTTAGAGTCGCTGCGTGGTATCTAGTATCTATACCAAGCCCAGCAGCTTCTACGCCTATTATATTTACGCTTGGATCATCTAAAAAAGCTGAAAATATCCCTATAGCATTACTCCCGCCGCCAACGCAAGCGATGATATAATCAGCTTTTGCGCCTTTTTCATCTAATTGTGCTTTGGCTTCAGTGCCAATTATGCTTTGGAAATCTTTAACGATTTTTGGGTATGGATGAGGCCCAACAGCTGAACCAATCACATAAAATCTTGTTTCTATCTCATTTACCCACGCTTGAATAGCTGCCGTGGTGGCCTCTTTAAGCGTGCCAAGTCCATCGCTAATAGGCACTACATTAGCCCCTAAAAGCTGCATTTTATAGACATTTAGAGCCTGTCTTTTGGTATCGCATTCACCCATATAAACATCACACTCCAAACCCAAAAGCGCCGCCGCAGTCGCAGTAGCCACGCCGTGCTGACCAGCGCCTGTTTCGGCTAAGACCTTCTTTTTACCCATTTTTTTGGCAAGCAAAGCTTGGGCTAGGGCGTTATTGATTTTATGTGCTCCTGTGTGGTTTAAATCCTCTCTTTTTAGATAGATATCATGCCCATAATGCTCACTTAGCCTTTTGGCGTGATACAATGGGCTTGGTCTGCCTACATAATCTCTTAAAAGCTCATTTAATTCAGCCTTAAACTCATCGCTACTAGCTATTTTTTCATAAGCAACTTCTAGCTCATTTAATGCGCTCATCACGGTTTCAGGGACAAATTGGCCACCATATTTACCAAAATAGGCTTTTGCATTCATCTTAAATCTCCTAAATTAACTATTTTTAAAATTTCATATATCTTTTTGCTATCTTTAAACCCAAACTCATCTTCTATTTTGCTATTTATATCAATTAAATTTGGTTTAAGCTTTATAGCTTCTTTTAAATTTTCTACACCGATTCCACCGGCTAAACCAAATTTGATATCTAAATTTTTTAGTAAATCCCAATTAAATTTAACCCCATTTCCACCCTTTTTTTCACCTTTTGTATCAAATAATACTCTATCATAACTCCCATTAAGCTCTGGTAATGATTCATCCACGCTAAAAACTTGCCAAACTTCGCAACCAAATTTGGCTTTATCATCTACTTTTTCATAGATTTGAACAGCGTCTAAATTCGTTAAATTCACTATCTTGGCTATCTTATCAAACTCAATCCCAGCAAATACTCCAACAACTTTTATACCAAATTTATGAGCCAAATCAGCAATATTTTTAGCCATTTCTAAGCTAACTTGCCTTTTGCTCTGGGCGAAAATAACTCCGATGAAATCCACCCTTTGAGCGTCAAATTCGCACTCGCATACACTTTTGGCTTCGTTTAAATTTTTGATACCACAAATTTTGATTAATGGCTTCATCTCATATCCTTTTTGATGATATAAAGATACTCTGTTACATATAAATCTCTTGAGTTTAAATTTCTACTAGCTCTGTAAGTTGGGTATTTGATCTCTACCTTATGAGCTTTGCCTATCTTATTCAAATTTGTAAGAAATTCACTTTCGCTGATAAAACCCTCTGAATTAAACGAAATAATTAGATATTTGGCTTTAAATTCGCTTAAAAGGTTGAAAAATTCATCGCTTGCTTTAGCTTTTTTATTATATTTTGAGCGGTTCCAGTCGTTTGGTATGCCACTAACTTTGCTAATTTGCTCTATATTTGGAGCTTTAAAATCGCTAATTAAATTTAACATAAAGTAGTTTGACCCATAAGGATGTTGATTATAAGGTGGGTCAAAATAGGCTATATCAACTTTTGATATGGATTTGGCGAATTCTAAAGCGTCATTTTGGAAAACCTCAAATTCACTTTGAAAATTTGAAAAAATCGGCATTTTTAGCTCTATTTTGCCTAAAATTCGCCTCAATGCATTTTCGCCCTGTCCGCCAAATTTACCAACACCATCTTTGTCTTTATAAAATCCTTTGAAAACCCCACCGGTATTAGAATGAATGGAGGCTTGGCTAAGCAGTGGAGCGATAAAATATTTTTGAAATTCAGTTGGAATTTTAGATATTTCATCTCTTAAACCGCCTAAAATTAACGCATTTTGCCTAGAGTAAAAAACTCTTTCATTTTTTTGGATATTTTCATCATTTTTTGGGGCGTAAAGTTCGCTTATAAAGCTCTCTTTTGGGGTGAAATTATTTTGAATTTGAGTAAAATATTTAGATAGATTATCTATCAAATTTGGATTGGAATTTGATAGATAACATGAGTTTATAATGTATGAGTATCTCTCTAAATCATTGGCAAAGATTACGCTAGAATTGGATTTAGCAGCTCTTGCGACTATGCCGCTACCGCTAAAAACATCAGCAAATGATATCTTGCTTTTAGCAAGATTATTTTTGATATCAGTTATCACTTTGGTGATATTTGATAGGAGTGAGCGTTTATTACCTAGATAGCTGATTAATTGCTCACTTAGATACTCTTTATTTTCGCTCATTTACTGCCTTTAATATAGCTTTGATAAAACTCCCAAACCTTGCCAGATTTAATCGCATTTAAGATTATCTCCTTAGCTTCTAGTGGAGAGCTAGCACCATCTGCTGTATATAGAGCAAACATCGCATTTAAAAGCACTATATCAAATTTTGGCCCACTAAGTTCGCCTTTTAGCGTGGCTTTTAAAATTTCGGCATTGTAACTAGCATCGCCACCGGCAATATCAGAGTGGAATGCCCTTTTAAAGCCAAATTGCTCTGGCGTGATCTTATATTCTAGTATTTTGCCATCTTTGACTTCGTGGATTAGAGTCTCATCGCAAAGGGTTATCTCATCCATAGAGTCCATTCCATGGACTACGATAGCGTGTTTGCGACCCAAATTTAGTAAAGTAGCTGCGATTAACTCATTAACTTCTTCAAGGTAGTTGCCTACTACTTGATTGCTAAGGCTTAAATTCGGATTTAGAAGTGGGCCAAGAATATTAAAGACCGTTCCCACGCCAAGCCTTAATCTTACATCACGCACGCTAGCTGTAATAGGGTGAAAATATGGAGCATGAAAAAAGGCTAAATTTTGGTTATTGAGTTTAAATTTTAAATGCTCGATATCGCTACCAGGATTTATGCCTATTTGACCTAAAACATCGCTACTACCGCTTTTGGAGGTTATGGCTTTGTTGCCGTGTTTGGCTACTTTGATACCCAAAGATGCTAGTATGAAGGCTGTTGTTGTGGAGATATTTATCGTTTTTAAGCCATCACCACCTGTGCCTACTATATCCATCATTTTGGAGTTGTCATTATATGTAGTTGAGTATTTTAGTATATTTTTTACAAGTGCTGCTAAACTATCTGGATATAGGGATTTTTCGCTTATTAAAACTAGTAAAGCCCCAAGCTGGACTTCATCATAATTTTTCTTATAAATCTCTTTGCATATTATCTCATAATCCTTGCTATCAAGGGCAAAGCCCTTTTGGAGCTTGGTAAGAAATGGTGCGAAATTGGCTTTTTTAGGCTCTTCATTATCTTTTTTATTTAGCGAGACGAAGTTTGCTATTATCTGTTTGCCATATTGACTAAAGAAACTTTCAGGGTGAAATTGTATCCCAAAAATTTGATTTTTACTATCTTCTAACGCCATCAAAACCCCATCGCTGCTATAAGCTGTGGCTTGCAAGTTTGGCGGTAGATTATCTACATATAAAGAGTGGTATCTCATAACACTAAATTCGGTTGGTAAGCCATTAAATATACGGCTATTTTGCTGGATATGAATTTGGGATATTTTACCATGTACCGGGGTGTCAAGTACCTTGATATCAGCACCATAAACTAGCCCGATAGCTTGATGCCCAAGGCAAATTCCAAGTATAGGAATGCCTAAATTCGCCCTTAAAATATCTAAGCAAACGCCACTATCTTTAGGGTGTTTTGGTCCTGGGCTTAGGATAATTTTAGATGGATTTAAGGCTTTGATCTCATCAATTGTGATCTCATCATTTCTAACGCATTTTATAGACTCATTAGTTGTATCTAAGATATATTGATAGATATTATAGACAAAACTATCATAATTATCAATCATTAAAATCATTATTTATCCCTTTTGGTTGCGTATTGTTCGAAGATTTTTAGACAACTTTTGCGTTTGTTACAGATCTCTTCATACTCATTTTGGGCTATGCTATCCCATACGATTCCAGCACCAGCACCGATAAATACACGATTTGAATCTGAATTTGGCACAAATATAGCTGAACGAATCAAAATCGCCATTTGCATATCGCCATTAAAATGCCAAAATCCAATCCCACCACCATAAATTCCACGGCTATGCTCTTCAAGCTCATTTATAATTTGCATCGCTCTTATCTTTGGGCTACCGCTAAGTGTGCCAGCAGGAAATATCGTAGCTATCGCATCCATCGCTGATGATGAGTCTCTAAGCTCTGCGTATATATCGCTTACGATATGCATTACACTTTCATAAAGCTTAATATGTATAGGATTTATCACTTTTACGCTACTTGGAAGTGCGAATTTGCCTATATCATTTCTAGCTAAATCAATTAACATTCTATGCTCACTAAGCTCTTTTTCATCATTTAAAAGCTCATTTTTTATAATTTCATCTTCATTGGCGTCTCTTCCACGCTTTTTGGTTCCGGCAATCGGGCTTGTGTGGATAATGCCCTTTTTGATCTCTACTACTAGCTCTGGGCTACTACCTACGATGGTGCCAAATTCACTTGGGTAGTAAAACATATATGGGCTAGGATTTTGTGATTTTAAAATTTCATAAAATTCAAGCGGATCAAAATCGCTTTGAAGCTCTAAAGTTTTGGATAAGACTACTTGGAAAATATCACCATTTTTTATATAATTTTTAGCCGTTTCAATCATCTTTAAATAGTCGGCTTTTTGGCTATTTAAGTCGCTTTTGATGGTGTAAAAATAGCTTTTATCTGATTTAAGTGGCTTAATATCTTTAAGATTATTAAAGTAGTTGCTATCGCCATAAAAGCTATAAATTTTACTCTGTTTGTCATAGTGAAGATAGGCTCTAGCGTCGCTATAATGATATAATGGAAACTCATATAATGCGGGTTTAAGCTCGCCGATTTTTTCGAATTTATATACTGCTTCATAGCTTAAAACGCCAAAAAGCCCGGCGAAATTTGAGATTTTTTTGCCGTTTTTTATTCTATCGTTTAATTTGCCAAAGTCATCTCCGCTGATATACTCACAATCAATTCCGATGATTGCTTGAGTCTCATCTTCGGCTAGATAGGATTTTGGATATTGGCGTAAAATTTCTTTAAAATATATGGTTGGATCATAGAGTAAAAGCATCTTATCTCCAAAAAGTTTTTTTAAAAAAATATTATACAAAAAATTTTCTTTATCAATCTTAAAATTTAGTATTTCAAAGCTAGATTTTATCTTAGGATTAATATAATTCCAAATCAAATTTAAGGTAGAAAAATGGTTGATGGATTTAGTGTGATTTTAGGCGATATGAGCCTGGTGTGGGCGGTTGCTATTTTTGTTGCTATCGGTGTTGGTGTAGGGTGTATTAGTGGGTTTTTTGGTATTGGTGGTGGGACAATTTTGGTGCCGATACTTTTAAATTTGGGTTTTGATATTAAAAGTGCGATTGGTATTAGTGTGCTTCAGATGTTTATGGGGGCGCTATTTGGTAGCTATGTGAATTATAAAAATAAAAAATTGGTTTTAAATGATGGGATTGTGGTTGGTATCGGCGGACTTGTTGGGGCGAGTTTTAGTGGATTTATAGTATCTATTATGCCTAGTATCGCTTTGAAATTCGTGGTGTTATTTATGTTAATGGTGGCGATAATTAAATTTTTTCAAGCAGATGTGAAAAATGATAATCCTAAAGAGATATCTAAATTTATAATGTTTGGTGTGGGGGTTTTAGTAGGTGCTGTGGCGATATCGGCTGGGATTGGCGGGGCGCTATTTTTAACACCGATATTTGTGGGATTTTTGAAAATGGATATCAAAAAAGCCATATCAATTGGGCTATTTTTTGTTATATTTAGTTCATTTTCTGGACTCATAAGCTTAGCAAATGCCGGACTTGTGGATTATAAAAGCGGATTTACAATTGGGATTGGGTCTATAATTGGAGTATATTTTGGTGTAAAATTTGGCCATAAAGTTGATAAAAATATTCAAAAAAGATTGGCGCTTGGCCTATATATAATTATGTTTATTTTGATGGTTAAAAATATACTATTTTAATCAACTTTTGTGGCTAAATTCGGGCTAAAATCCATTTAAAATTTCAATAATTTTAGATATTATTTTAAGCTCAAAGCTATCCATAGCCTGAGTTTGAGAGTGCTCAAAGCTAGATTTTTGGCTTTGGAGATTTAAATTCGTTTGATAATTTTTGCTATCTTTAAGAGCGATGAAAAGCGAGGCTTGAGCATCGTAAAAATACTCATTTTCGTATCCATTCCCAAAGCTGCTACCAAAGCCAACATGCCTAAATCCGCCACTACCAAAGCCAAATTCCATAAAATTATTATTCTTAATATCGCTATTTTGGCGTAGGTAATTTAGCGTAATTTTGATTGCGATATCTGGATTTTTGGTAGCTTTTTTATAACCATTTTGGATTAGGGCAGAGCTTAGATTATTTTCAAAGTTTTCGCTGAAATTTTGTGAAGATATACTAAAGCTCTTGCCTTTTATATTTTCAGTGATAAAAATCGGATTAGAAGTTGAGAGATAACTAGTAAAAACAGGATTACTACAACCTAAAAATACCAAGCTAATTATAAGGCAAAAAAATATATTTTTCATCAAAATCCCCTAAAAATAAATTTAGGTATTATACTATTTTTTCTCTATTTTTTGGTTTATGAAATAGACTAAAAACAAAACACTAAAGCTAATTATAAGCATAATCGCTGAATATATATGCGCAAGTTTATAATCCAATATCTCAACAGCGTCATAAATAGCGATACTAGCGACCTTAGTCTTGCCTTCTATGCTTCCGCCTATCATCAAAATCACTCCAAATTCGCCCAAAGTGTGAGCAAAACTAATGATAATAGCGCTCAAAAGTGATGGCTTGATATTTGGCATAGCGACACGAAATAGAGTAGTAAGCTTACCTTTGCCAAGGCTATAACTAGCCTCTATAAGCGAATTTGGCAGGGATTTAAACCCTGATAAAATCGGCGAAAACATAAAGGGCAATGAGTAGATACAGCTAGCAATCACAAGGCCAGTAAAGTTAAATACAAGCCTAATATCAAAATATTTTTCCATAAATTCGCCCAAAAATGAGTATGGCGATAAGAGTATCAAGATATAAAATCCAAGTACCGAAGGCGGCAATACAAGTGGCAAGGATATCACGCTTTCTAAAACAGGCTTAAATCTAAACTCACATCTAGCAACGATATAAGCGAAAAATATAGATATGATAAAGAGTATAATTGTCGATATGAAGGCTAATTTAAATGATAATAATAGTGGCGTCCAATCTATCATATATCCACCTTTAAATTTGATATTTGTGTGCTTAGAGTGATGGTATCTCCGATTTTAAATTTATTGATATTTGTAGCTGGAATTTTGTAAATTTGATTTGCGTATTCGCAGGTTATGCTTTGGCTATTTATCTCTAAAATTGTAGCCAATAAATTGATATTTTGATCCAAATTTGAGCTTAAAAATAGCTCTTTTGGGGTGCCACTTTGGATGATTTTGCCATTGTCAATCTCATAAATATGGTTAGCAAGTCTGTAAATTTCGTGTTTATCGTGGCTAACTAAGATTATACTCATATTATATTTTTTGTGAATTTGGCTTAAGTAGTCTTGGAGTTTAATGCGTAATTTCGCATCTAAAGCAGATAAAGGTTCATCTAAAAGCAAGATTTTAGGTCGCCTCATCAAAGCTCTTGCTAGGGCTGTGCGTTGCTTTTGACCGCCAGAGAGTGTGTGCGGATAGGCGTTTTGAAACTCTAAAAGCTCGGCTAATTCTAGTAATTCAGTAGCAAATTTAATATCATTTTTGGCAAATAGTAGATTTTGTATCACGCTCATATTAGGAAATAGAGCATAATCTTGAAAAAGATATCCGATATTTCGCTTTTGTGGGGGCAAAAATATATCTTTGTTATAATATATCACCCCATCACTGCTAATAACTCCGCTATCAGGCTTATCAAATCCAGCAAGTAGCCTTAATATCGTGCTTTTACCACTACCACTTTTGCCATATAATGCGACAAATTCGCCATTATTTATCTTAAATTCAAGATCAAGCTTAAATCCATCAAAGGACTTTTGGCAGTGAAAATGGATCATAAATTCGCCTAATTAATCGCTTTATATCCAAATTTAACAAATATATCTTGAGCCGGCTTGCTAAGCAAGTAATCATAAAAATCTTTAGCTAATTTATTTTCTTTACCATGATTTAGGATTACCATTGCTTGGTCTATACTAGTATGAAGTGAGCCATCTAAAATAGCATAATTGGTATATTGTAACATCTGTTTGGCCCTTAAAGCACTAGCTGCGACAAAACCGATATCACCAGCTTTTATAGTTTGATTTAGAGCATCGCCTATGCTATTTGCTTCAATGATTTTATCTTTAATCTCATCATAAATTCCAGCATTTTTAAATGCTTCTATCGTGGCAGCGCCGTATGGGGCGGTTTTTGGGTTGGCTATTATTATTGTTTTTATATCTTTGTTTTTTAATGAGTTTAGGCTTGGTTCATAGCCTCTAACGCTCAAAATAGCCACGCTTCCGCTAGTGTAAATAACAGGTTTATTAAGAGCAAAACCATCTTTATATAATACATCAGCGAAATCTATATTTGCGCTTAAAAATAGATCAAAAGGGGCACCATTTTTGATTTGGGCTACTAATTTACCGCTTGAGCCTAATGTTATGTTGATTTTAGCATCTGGGTGAAGTTTGATAAATTCGCTTTTTATCTCTTCTAAGACATAGGCTGTATTTGCCGCTGCGGCTACATTGAGTGTTGAGGCAAAAGAGCAAACCACAAAGGCTAAAAGTAGAAAAATTGATCTCATATTTATTCCTAATATTATAAATTTATACTTATAATTATATGAAAAAAATAGTAAATAAATGGATATTTATAAATATAAATTATATATTTATATTTTAAAAAGTTAGCAATTACTCTTGCTTGGCTAATACCAAGCAAGTAATAAACTAAGCCTATGCCGCTATGATAATATGGCTAGCTTTGATAAATAGCTCAACTTCATCACCGACATTGATTCTCATATCTTGAGCCGATTCGTTAGTGATGATAGCGTGTATTGTCTGATTATCGCCTATATTTACGGCGATTTTGGCATTTACTGCACCTATTGTAGCTTTAGTTACTTTGCCTTTTAGCTTATTTGATGCAGAAATTTTAAGCTCATTATCATCGCTTTTAGCTAAAATTACGCTTGAAGCTTTAAAGATAAATATCACCTCTTTGCCAACTTCTAAGTTTAACTCTTTTTGGCTATCTATTGTGATTATGGATTTTAGCAATGTTCCATCGCTTAATTTAGCTGTGATTTGCGCATTTACTGCGCCGATATTTATATCTGTGATTGTAGCTTGAAGTTGATTTTTAGCGCTTAACTTCATATTGTTCCTTTTTAGATTATTTATGGCGTGAATATCTGGATTGCTACAGATTTCATCTAATAAATTATTTTGAATTTTTAAAATCGCCTCATACACATCTATAATATCTTTTGCATATGCACTAAGCTCGCTACCACTATTTTTTCTCTTGCCATTTACCCTAGCAATTAATGGCTCTTTGGCTTTGGAGTTAAGTAGATCTAGGCAGTCCCAAGCATTTTTATACGAGATATCAACTGCATTTGCTGCTCTAGTGATGCTTTTGGTCTCATCTAGAGCCTTTAGAAGTTTGATATGCTTTGGCAAAAGAACCACTTCATCATCTAAAAATAGCTCAAGATTTATCCTAGCTTTCATAAAAACCTCTTTTAAATTTATTTGTCTTTGGCGTATTATAATATTTTATTATTAAAATTGGGTTTATATTTGAAAACAATAAAAATAAAATATACTAAATATAGTAAATTTTATAATTCATACTAACTTAAGTTTGAACTGATATAATATTGCCTTTTTAATTTATGAGGTAATATTATGGCTAGGATTTTTTTGGCTAGTTTTATATTTTTAATTAGCTGTTTTGCTGATGATATTGATTCATTTGAAGATGAGTATGCTACTAGCAGTTTTGATCCGCTTAGTGGATATAATAGGGTTATGACCGAGTTTAATCATGTTGTATATCAAAATATCTTGATACCAACATTTCAAGGCTATGATTATATAATGCCAGATCCGGCTCAAGATGCTATAAGTAATTTTTTTGATAATATTATATATCCAATTCGTTTAGTTAATAATCTTTTACAATTTAAATTTGCAGCAGCAGGAGAGGAGACGCTAAGATTTATTGCTAATACTATAATTGGTTTTGGCGGGATTAGCGATGTAGCAACTAATGTTTATGGACTTAAAAGACACGATGAGGATTTTGGTCAAACACTTGGATATTGGGGAATTGGTAGCGGTTTTCCTATAGTATTGCCAGTTTTAGGACAGACAAATTTGCGTGATTTAATAGGTATGAGTGGGGACTTTTTCATTAATCCATTGAGTTATACCAATGAGATATTTACTGATGATAGTCATAAATATTTTCATCTAAATTTAGCTGTTAAATCATGGCAGCTAATTAACGATGGTTCTAAAGATCCAGAACTATATAATAAGCTTACTAGTGGTGCAATCGACTTATATACATTTATAAAAGATGGCTATGAACAACGCAGAAATGCATTGATTCAAGAGTAGAATTAAAAAAATTAGGATGGCAATGTGAAAAAAGTTTTATTTTTATTATTTTTAATTTGTGGTGTAACTTTTGGAATTGAGTTTAAAAAAATTGATGATACGCTAAAGAGTGATTTTAAAAAAGCAATAGAGATAATGAATGATAAATCTATAGTAAAAGAGCAAAAGCCTTTAGAGCTTTTTAAGCTTTTTGATGGATATTTTGACTACTCACTGATGGCTAGACTCTCTCTTTCTAAGCAATATAGTATGTTAAATCCTACACAGCAAGATGAGTTTGAAAAACAATTTGTAGCAAATTTAAAGGCATCTTTTACGCAAAAGCTTGGATATTATAGCGATCAAGAGATTGAGTTTGTAAAAGGCGAAATGGGAAACAAAAATCGATACAATGTCTATGCTGTAATAAAAAATAAAAGCGAAAATTATCCATTAATTTTTAAATTTCACCCAGCAAATAAGAGTGATTATCTAATCTATGATATTGATATTTTAGGCGTGAGTTTAGTTCAAAGCTATAGAAGTCAGTTTAATGATTTAAGTAAAAATGCAGGCTTTGATGAGATTATAAAGCGTCTTCAAAATGCAACAGCTGATCATAATGCCACTGTTAAATGAAAAAAATATTTAAGCTAATTGTCGCATTTCCTAAGGCTGTTTTAGCGTTTAGTTTGCTTATTTGCCTTGGAATTGGAGTCTTTTCTTATAAGCTTGAGATTGATGCTTCTACTCAGACTTTATTACTTGAAAATGATAAGGATTTAGCTATTTGGCGTGATATTACTAAACGCTATGATAGTAAGAATTTTTTAGTTATTGCTTATACACCAAATTTAGGACTTTTAAACCAAAATAGTCTAGATAAAATCGCAGCAATCTCAAGAGAGCTTGAGAATTTAAAAAGTGTCGATTCAGTTTTTTCAATCTTAAAAGCCCCACTTTTAACTAATAATCCCAATTTAAGCATTAGTGAATTAATAGAGGATGTGCCGAATTTAAGCAAAACTGGCATCGATATGGCCAGGGCCAAAGATGAGTTAATGAATAGCTTATTATATAAAAACTCATTAGTTAGTAGTGATTTTAAAACCACAGCTATTGTAGTAAATTTAAAAGATGATGAGACTTATGCTAGATTTTTAGAACAAAGAGCAAATCTAAAAGAGTTTGGCCAAAAATTAGCAAATTTAGAAATTGAATTTAAAAAATATAGAGATGCTCAGCGTATTGTTGAACATGAAAATATTACTAAAATTAGGGAGATTATAGAGAGCTATAAGGGAGATGAGCGGCTATTTTTAGGCGGCATTAGTATGATTGCTGATGATATGATAAGCTTTGTTAAAAATGACTTAGCAGTTTATGGAAGTAGTGTTTTAGTGCTTCTTGGGTTTTGTTTATGGTTATTTTTTAGACAAGTTAGATTTGTGGTTTTACCAGTGATTGTCTGTTTTTTAAGTGTAATTTTAGCAAGTGGACTATTTGGGCTTTTAGGTTATGAGATTACAGTAATTAGCTCTAATTATATAGCCCTTCAGCTAATCATTACAATTTCAGTGGTAATTCACTTAATCGTAGCATATCGTGAGCTATATTTAAAACATAAAATTTATACAAATGCGCAGTTAGTTTATCTTACTTTGCGTTCTAAATTTACACCTTGCTTTTTTGCAATTTTTACTACAGTAATTGGATTTTTATCACTTTGCCTAAGCGATATTAAACCAATTATTATGCTTGGGGCGATGATGAGTGTGAGTATCTCTATATCGCTTTTGGTTGCCTTTTTTATTTTTGGTAGTTTGCTTATGATGCTTAAGAAAAAAGAGCCCAAAATGAGCTTTGAAAATCACTTTAAATTCACACAGTGGTGTGCTAAATTTGCCATAAATCAACCAAAAATAATATATATAATTAGTTTGTTTATAGTAGTTATTGGTATTTATGGTATTAGTCAGCTTAGGGTTGAAAATAGTTTTATAGGATACTTTAAATCAAATACTGAAATTTACCAAGGTATGAAGGTGATCGATCAAGAGCTAGGCGGAACGATTCCTTTGGATGTGATTATTAAATTTAAACCAATTGAGCAAAATAGTGATGATGAACTAGGCGAATTTGAAGATGAATTTGGCGGTAGTCAAGAGGAGCAATACTGGTTTAATACTTATAGGCTTGATATTATTAAAAGAGTTAATAAATTTATTGCTGAGCGTGAGTTTGTTGGAAATGTTAGCTCGCTTGCTACTTTACTTGAAGTAGGAAAAAGTATAAATAATGGTAAGGAGCTTGATCCGCTTGCACTCTCGCTAATCTATACAAATTTACCTAATGAGTATAAGCAGCTAATCTTAACACCATATATAAATATAGAAAATAATGAGGCAAGATTTAGTATTAGAACTATCGATAGTGATCCAAATTTACGCCGTGATGAGTTTGTCAAATCACTCAAGGCTGATTTACAAAAACTATTAAAAGATGAACCAGTAGAGATTCAAGTAGCTGGCGTAATGGTATTATATAATAATATGCTTCAAGCTCTCTTTAGTTCACAGGCTGATACATTTATATTTGTAGTTTTGGCACTATTTTTGGTTTTTGTAGTAATTTTTAGAAGTATTAAGCTATCACTAATTGGAATTATTGCAAATCTTGTTCCTTTGTGTGCTGTATTTGGCATAATGGGGATTGTAGGAATCCCGCTTGATATTATGAGTATTACAATTGCTGCTATTAGTCTTGGAATTGGGGTTGATGATATAATTCATTATATTCATAGATTTAAAAATGAAAATCGTACGCATACTATCTCTAGTGCAGTAAAGCGTTCACACGCAAGTATTGGTTATGCTATGTATTATACCTCTTTTGCAATATTTTTAGGCTTTAGCGTGATGAGTCTTAGTAATTTTTGGCCGACTATTTACTTTGGAATTTTGACAGATTTGGTTATGTTTATGATGCTTCTTGGGGCGTTAATTTTGCTTCCTGCGATGATCTCTTCATTTTATAAAAAGCAATTATAGAGCCTAAGATGGCTCTATAATTTAGCGATTTAAAAGAGTATTTATAAATTCAACTTCATTTAAATTATTTTTAGAGATAAACTCTTTAATGCTGGTATCTTCAAATTCAATATTTTTACTATTTAAGTATTTTTTAACCGCAGTTTTATCGCTATTTAAAGCCATCATCGCACTACTTAAATTTGCACTCATAAAGCTAGAGTATAGCTCTTTTTGTGGTAGTTTTGACTTGTTTGAATTTGGAGCAAAAACCACAAATATTATAGCAGCTATTATGGTAGCACTTATAAAGCCAAGTTTTTTGCCAGTAAAATATTTCTTAAATGGCGCAAGATTAGCAAATATATGAAGCACACATGCAAGTACCATTACTATGCCGATATATTCGTGGGCTATCTTGATACCATAGTTTTTAAGATCAAAAAACATAAAAACACCAGTAACACCAACAATGGCAAATGTAGCGATAGTCGCTGTAGTAGCTATTGGTTTGGAGACTTTCATTATCTATCCTTTGAGTTAAATTTGGCAAAATTATTTCAAGAATATGTTAAAAATATGTGAATTAACAAAATAAAGTTATTTTACAAAAGATATATTTGTTATAGCAATTTTATTAGATAAATTTAGAGTTATTATTGTCGTATTTTATAATAACAAAGGAGTGAATTTATCTTAAAACATGTAAAAATGAGTACGCTTTACTAACTCCGTCAGTATGCAAGGCGTACCACAAGGCTCGTTTTTCTTGTTCAATGCTATTGACCGCACCGCTAAAAACTACATCACACTGTACGATATGAATGTTGATATTTGTGCTATCAATGAGTGGATCAGCTATTAGATCAGTTTTAATTTTAGTTAGCAATGCTAATTCATCAAAGAAGTGACATGCGTTTGGCGTTTTGAAATTTATATATGTTTTAATATGATTTATACCCATTGTATCACGAGCTAAATTGATCAGTTCTATTTTATCATCCATTGTAGCAACCTCTCCAATTAGCAATACTTCGCCCCATTGAGAGACTATATCTAGATGAAAATTGCTTAAATTTGCACTAGCTAGGATTTTGGCTTGAAGTTTTTTTTGTATTACATTATCTTTTATTATTGTGTAGATTCCTCGTTCATCTTTATTGATAGTATAAGCATCATATATTGAAGTTAAATTAAATAGTGGCGATTTAAAAGTGCAGCCACTTAGAATAATGCTAGCAAAAATCATATAAAATATAAATTTCATTGGATAATTTTATCTAAATTTCAACAAAATATCTCTTAAAAACTTTTAAAAATATATATTTAGCTTGAATTTATTAAAATTTCGATAAAATCTAGTCTTGCATTATGTAAATTTAGTGATGCCAAAGGTTAGGTATATGCGATACGGCAAAGTTTTTCTTGCTTCTGGACTATTGAGAAGAGCTATAATTATTTTAGCGATATTTCTTGCTATGAGTGGTTTTAGCTTGCATTTTATATTTACTAATGATAATATAAGCAATGTCGTATATTTAGGCTTTTCAACGCTTGCGATTATGCTTTTAGTGCTACTTTTGGAGATATTTTTATTTATTAAAAATAATCTTATTATACCAATTGCTAATACTAAAATGTTTATTGATAAGCTGGCTCGCAAAGAGATTATCGATCCAGTTTCAAATTTTGATTTTTATCATATAAATAAAAATATTTATGATTTATTTACATCGTGGGTATGCTCACAAAATAGCCTAAAATACTATATGGAATATTATAGTTTATTATTTGATAGAAGTGATATAAAGATTTTATTTATCGATGCTAAAGATGGCTCTATAATGGATGCTAGCCGTTGTGCGGTGGAGTTTTATGGCTACTCTAAGGGCGAGCTATTAACAATGAGTATATTTGATATTCGTGTAAATGATGGAGCAAAAACTAACTATCATAAGCATAAATTAGCTAGTGGTGAGATTAAATTTGTTGAGGTGATTAGCACTCCAGTAAGCTTATATTTTAATGATTCATATTTTATGATTATTTTAGATGCTTCAAAAGCACAAGAAAAAATAGAGAGTCTAAATAGTGAGATTGAAATGATTGAGCATAATCCTGCAATTGTTATTAAATTTATCTATGATGAGAGCTGGATGAGCACTCAGCTTAGTTCAAATGCAAATTTATTAATTCCAAATGATGTTAAACAAATTGATATAAAAACTTTATGTCATAGTGATGATATCACTCCATTAAGCTTAGAGTTAGAAAGAAAGATAAAATTAGAAAATAGCATATATGATATGAAAAAAGAGCTTGATAGAGCTTATAGATTTAGGTTAAATAGTGGCGAATATGGGTGGTTTAGACTTTTTGTTTCAAGTATGAAAAATAAAGATAACAAAACAGAAGTTACTATGTTTTTAGTTGATAGCACTGAACAAGAGATTTTAAAAGAGATTTTATCTAGTAAATTAAAACGCTATGAAAGTAGAATTTTAAGCAGTAACTTGTTAGGCTTTGAGTATTTCGCTCAAAGTGGTATTTTTAAATTTAGTATTGATTTTGTTGAGTTTTTAGGATATAAAAATAGTATTGATATGGGAGTTAGCTCTATTGAGGATATATATAAAATTGTTTATAGAGATGATATTGATATTTTAATTGATGAGTTAGATAGGTATATAGATGGCAGTTCACGGTTAATTGAGTGTGATATAAGGCTAATTAAAAAAGATGGAAGTCGAATTTATGTTCGAATTAAAGCCAAAGCCCTAGATACACTAAATGACTCTGATGAGATTATTGGTACTGCTACAGATATTAGCGATCATCATAATTTTGTAGTTCAAAACGCTATATCTAAGGCGATTATGCTTAGTTCTATTAATGGAATATTAATTTGTGATGCAACTGGAAATATATTAGATGTCAATGAAAGCTTTACAAAAATTACTGGATATAGCAAAAAAGAAGTTATTGGTAAAAAACCGCAAATCCTGCATTCAGGTAAACATGATAATGTATTTTATGCTAAAATGTGGTCTGATATTAAGCATTTTGGTAGTTGGAGTGGAAGAATCTATAATAAAAATCGTTCCGGTGAAATTTATCAAGAGCATCTAGTAATCACAGCTATTAAAGATGAACATGAGATAATTCAGCGATATGTGGCACAATTTTATAAAATAATGGAGTAAGGAGAGAATTTGAATTTGGATACACAAAAGATCTATGAACACGATATCCCAGATGGGTCAAAGCTATATTTTGGCGCTAGCGCTAAGCTTAAAAGAGAGATTGAAGCTAAAGCAGCTGAAATTTTAGAAAAGAATGAATTTAGTGAGATTATCACTCCATATTTTAGCCATCATCAGCGTCAAAGCGTAAAGCCTGAGAATTTAATTCGTTTTGGTGATAAGCAAAATTTAGAGATTGCTCTTCGTAGCGATAGCACAATAGATGTAGTTAGAATTACTACAAAAAGATTAAAAGATAGTGATACTAAAAGGTGGTTTTACATTCAGCCGGTATTTAAACATCCAACTAGTGAAATTTATCAAATCGGTGCTGAGATTTTAGGCGATAGCAGTATTATGCCGTGCATAGATATAGTTAGTGAGATTTTTAGAGAATTTGGTATTAGTGCGCATTTGCAAATTAGCAATATTCAAATTCCAAAAATTATTTGCCAGCTACTAAATTTACCAATTAGCGTATTTGAAAATGGTAGATTAGAAGTAATTTTGGGACTAAATTTACCATGGTTAAACCGCCTAGCAAATATAAAAAGCGATGCTGATATAGATGCGGTTATTGCCATTGCGCCAAGTGAGCTAAAAGAGCCATTAAACTCGATAAAAGGATTAGCTAGTAACTATGATAAACGAATATATGCACCGCTATATTATTCTAAAATGAGATATTATGATAAGCTATTTTTTAGGTTTTTATGCGATAATAGCATTTTAAGTAGTGGTGGAAGCTATGAAATTGATGGAAACATCTCAGCTGGGTTTGCTATATTTAGCGATGCTGTGATAGAGAATTTAAGAAGTAAATAAAGGATTGATATGACAAAAGCGGATTTAATTGTTGGAATTCAGTGGGGTGATGAAGGTAAAGGTAAAATCGTAGATATGCTCTCGCAAAATTATGATTTAGTATGTAGAAGTGGTGGCGGACATAATGCTGGTCATACTATATGGGTAGATGGCGTAAAATATGCGCTTCATTTAGTTCCAAGCGGTATTTTACACCCAAATATTATAAATATAATTGGCAATGGCGTAGTGGTAAATCCTGAGGTTTTAATCAAAGAAATGTCACAATTTAAGAATCTAGAAGGAAGATTTTACATTAGTGATAGAGCTCATCTAAATTTAGCCTACCACTCGCTAATTGACCAAGCCAGAGAGAGATTAAAAGGCGATAAGGCTATAGGTACAACTGGTAAAGGTATTGGCCCAGCATATGCTGATAAGATTAGTCGCACAGGTCATAGGGTTGGCGAGCTTTTAAATCCTGAGCTATTAAGTACAAATTTAATGAATGATTTTGAAACTAACAGGATTTATTTAGATGCTCTTGGTGTGCAAATTCCTAGCAAAGATGAGATCTATAAAGAACTTAAAGGTTTTAAAGAGGCTTTAGCGCCTTATATTGCTGATACTACTCAAATTTTATGGAGAGCAATGAGTGAGAATAAAAAAATTCTCCTTGAAGGCGCTCAAGGAACGCTTCTAGATATCGATCACGGAACATATCCATATGTAACTAGCTCAAATACTATTGCAGCTGGAGCTTGTACTGGGCTTGGACTTAGTCCAAAAAGTATTGGCGATGTGATTGGAATTTTAAAAGCTTATACAACTAGAGTTGGCAATGGAGCATTCCCAACAGAAGATCACGGCGTAGATGGACAAACTATGTGCGAAGTGGGTAAAGAGTACGGCACAACTACCGGTAGAAGACGCAGATGTGGATGGTTAGATGCTGTAGCTGTTAGATATGCCTCAATGCTAAATGGCGTTGATAGCTATGCACTAATGAAGCTTGATGTGCTAGATGGATTTAAAACCATTAAAATTTGTAAAGCTTATGAATATCAAGGAGAGATAATTGATTATATGCCTGCAAATTTAGATGAGGTTACGCCTATTTATGAAGAGCTTGAGGGTTGGGATAGCATTAGTGGAATTAAGCATTATGATGACTTGCCACTAAATGCTAAGAGATATATTAATCGTATTGAGGAGTTAACTGGAGTTAGAGTCAGTATCATCTCAACAAGTCCTGAAAGGAGTGATACAATACTAAGATGAGTAATCAATTTACCCAAATAGTCAAAGTCAAAGAAGAGGAGTTAAATAAACTTGAAATGAGCCTAGCACGAGCCAAGGCTACATTTCGTGAGCTTACTCGCTCTATAGATGCAATCAATGCCGAGCTTAATATGGGCAAATTTCCCAAAAGAGGCTCATCAATGAAAATTCAAGCCACAATCGAGCAGCAAAAGCTTTTAAGAATGCAAAAAGATAAGATTAAAGAGAAGATTTTGCTTACTCAAAAAGAGATTGTGCATTTTGAATTTCAGTATAAAAAGGCCTATATTGAACTTGAAAAATTTAAATATATGGAGAAAGAAGAGACTCAAAAAGAGTTAAAAAATCTTAGAAAAAAAGAGGCTAAAAATCTAGATGATATGGGAACTATGAGACACTCATTTTTAAATAAGGATAGGTATTGAAATTTATATATTTTATTATATTTTTGGCTAGTTTGTTGTATGCTACAAGTGAGAATAATGATGAGATTTTAGCCGATAGAGAGGCAAAGATTGCTAAAAATTTAGAATTAATAGATAGCTCGCGCCAAGAGCTAGAGGCTTATAGAGCTGCAACAAATACGCTATTTAATCAACGTGAAGAACAGATTTTAGCTAAAGAAATAGATTTAAATAAAACCTTAGCGCAGATTTCTCAAAAAGAAGAAAATATTAAAAAAATGCTTGATAAAAATGAGAAAATTTTATCTGAGATCAAGAGTATTACAAATGATAAGATTCTAGCCGTTTATGCTAAGATGAAAGACGGAGCTGCAGCCACCATAATTGCTCAGCTTCCACGTGATGAGGCAGCAAAGGTTTTGCATGCGCTAGATCCAAAGAAGATATCGACAATATTTGCTAAGATGGATCCGCAAATAGCAGCTGAACTTACGCAAATTTTGAAAAATGATGAGCTTTTTAAGGATTTAAATTCAACTAAATAAATTTAATTTATCTTGCTATTTTTAGCTGATTTTATATATTTTTTTGATAAAATTAGTCAAAAATTTATAAAGGTCATTTAAATGCGTATTAAACTTCCACATGCTCCATATATAGCAAGAAAGATTACAACTGATCTCTTAGGCTCTGGTTTTGTTAAATTCAAAAGCGGTACAGAGCCTATAACCGCCGTTGCTCGAGAGATTCTTTGTGTTGATATAAATAAAGAAAGAGCCTTAGAAGAGCGTGTAAAAGAGCTTTTGGAACAAAATGAGAATGAGATCGATTTTATGCAAATTGATCGCAAGAATATGTTTTGGTTGATTAAGAAAAAATTAGCCAAAGAGTTTGGAGTAATGCTCTCATATGATGACCGTTATAGTAGTCTATCGCATGAGATTTTACAAAGATTATGGAGAGAAAATTTAATCGATTATAGCGTTTCAGAAAATAGGGTTAAAAATTTGATCTATGGCGCAATAGAGAGCTATTTAAAACAGTATGAAGCTATCGAAGATAGCGTAGCAGATAGATTAGAAAACTATAAGAAAAAGCTAATACCAGGCACTGAGGAGTATGATTTGATATTTGAAAGACTCTATGAAGAAGAGCTTAGCAAAAAAGGAATGATATAATGAAGGCATATATTTATTTAGAAAATGGTGTTTATTTAGAAGCTAAGGCTTTTGGTAAGGGTGGGAGTGCTTTTGGCGAGCTTGTGTTTAATACATCTTTGACTGGCTATGAAGAGATTATTACAGATCCTAGTTATGCTGGACAGTTTATTGTATTTACTATGCCTGAAATTGGGATTGTAGGTATAAATGATGATGATACAGAAAGTAGCAAAATTCACGCAAGTGGCGTATTTATGCGTAATTTTAATGCTAATCCAAGTAATTTTAGATCAACACAAAATATTGAAAAGTTTTTTTATGACCAAGGCAAATTTGGCGTGTATGATATAGATACAAGATATTTAACTAAGATGTTAAGGGATAGTGGAAATTTAAGAGTATATGTCTCAACTGAGATTAGTGATAAAGATGAGCTTAAAAAAGCTTTAGAAAGTAGTGCTAGAATCGATGAGATAAATTACGTAAGTATCGTAAGCACAAAAGAGCCATATATTCACACTGCTTCAAGATGGGAGCATAAAAACCAAGCTTATGGTAGTGTAAATTCAATTGGTAAAAGAGTTGCCGTTATTGATTATGGTGTTAAAAGAAATATATTAAATGAGCTTTGTAGTGTTGGTCTTGAACTTGAAGTATATCCGCACGATGTACAAGGTGAAGTTTTAATTGACAAATTTAATAAAGGTCAAATTCATGGAGTATTTCTAAGTAATGGTCCTGGTGAGCCTAGAATGCTAGTTAATGAGATTGCTCAGATTAAAAAACTAATAGCAGCTAATATTCCGATGTTTGGTATCTGTCTTGGTCATCAGTTGCTTTCAAATGCTTATGGTTATGAGACTTATAAACTTAAATTTGGTCAGCATGGAGCCAATCATCCAGTTCAAAATTTAGAGACAAAAAGTATAGAGATTACAGCGCAAAATCATAACTATAATGTTCCAGAGAATATCTGCGAAGTAGCTACAATTACCCATAGAAATCTTTTTGATAATACTATTGAAGGGGTATGTTATAATAGTGGAAAAGTATTTTCAGTTCAGCATCACCCAGAAGCAAGCAGTGGCCCAAATGAGAGCAAATATATATTTAAGAAATTTATAGAAATTCTATAATGGAGCTTACTACCATACTTGCTACTATTACACTTGCGGTTGGTTTTAGCCTTTCGCACTGCATTGGTATGTGTGGCGGGTTTGTGGTAGCTTGTGCTGTAAAGCTTAGTCAAAAAGATAGAACAACTAGACTAATTTTATCTTTAGGTTATCATCTTAGTAGGGTTTTAGCTTATGTAATTTTGGGTCTTTTGTTTGGACTTTTTGGTTCAGCAGTTATCTTTAGCGGTGTTAGCAAGGGTTTACTTATATTTTTTGCTGGAGTAGTTTTAATTATTTTGGCTTTTGGCATTTTTAAAAGAGGTAAACTCCTTTCTTGTATTGAAAATCAAAAATTAAGCTCATTGATTATACCGCTACTTGGTAAATTTAGACAAAAAAATAGTACTATCTCATTTTTAATCTTAGGATTTTTAAATGGACTTTTACCTTGTGGGGTCGTATATTATTTTTTAGCTATGTCTTTTGGAAGTGGGTCTTTGGTAAATGGGGCGATTATTATGGCTATTTTTGGTCTTAGCACAATTCCGGTAATGATGGGATCGGGATGGATTTTGTCAACTTTGAGTAATAAATTTAAAAATTATATAAATTTAGCTTCATTTTTGATTATGCTTGGGTATGGAATTTATCTTTTATATTTAGGATTCATGGTGTTAAAATGAAATTACAACAATATCAAAGAGCCATTGATGAGAGTAATATCGTATCAAAAACTGATATAAATGGGATTATAACTTTTGTTAATGATGAGTTTTGTAAAATTAGTGGCTATTTAAGAGATGAATTAATCGGACAATCGCATAATATCGTTCATCATCCAGATGTGCCAACTGAATATTTTAAACGTCTTTGGGAGACGATTTTAAATAAAAAAATTTACAAAGGATTGATTAAAAATAGAACCAAAGATGGCAAAGCTGTTTATCTAAATACTACGATTATCCCGATTTTAGATGATAATAATGAAATTGAGGAATTTGTGGCGATTCGTTATGATATTACTGAGATGATTGAGTTAAATGAAAGGCTTATGAGGGCGCAAAATGATTTGCGTAAGACTAAAAAATTAGTTGAACTAAATAGAGAACTAGAAGAGCGTGTAGCAATTGAGGTGGCTAAAAATGAAGAACAAAGTAAGTTAATGTTTCAGCAAAGCCGCCTAGCTAATATGGGTGAAATGCTGGCTAATATTTCACATCAGTGGCGTCAACCTTTAAATGAGTTAAGTATAAATTTATATAAACTCAAACAAAGCACTAAAGAACCAAGCTCACAATTTATTGAGATTTATGAGCATTCAAAGGCTGTGATTAAAGGAATGAGTAGTATTATTGATAACTTTAGAAATTTTTTTACTAATAATGGTGATGATGAAAGATTTTCTCTTAAAGATGCTGCTCAAGATGCGATTTTAATGCTAGAGAATACTTTTAAAAATGCATCTATAAAACTCGAGATAGATATAGATGATAACATCTATATAGTAGGGCGTCAAAATGAGATGGCTCAGATATTTATAAATCTATTTTCAAATTCAAAAGATGCTTTTTTTCAGCATAATATAAAAGATAAGAGAGTAAATGTAAGAGCATATATTCAAAATGATACAAATAAACAGATCAAATATGCTATAATCACGATTTCTGATAATGCTGGTGGGATAGAAGATAGTGTGAGTGATAAGTTATTTGATCCATATTTTACTACCAAGCATCCAAATGTAGGAACAGGTTTGGGGTTATATATTGTTAGGAGAATTGTGAGCAAATTACAAGGTCAAATTAGTGTAAGCAACCTTGAAAATGGCGCTTGCTTTGAAATTAAAATACCATTAAATGGAGATAATGATGAATGATATACTAAAAAACCTAACTGTTTTGTTTGTAGAAGATGAGGAGAAAATAAGAACTTCAATAGCTAATATCATGGAGGATGTTTTTAAAAAGGTAATTGTAGCTGGAAATGGCGATGAAGGGCTAAAAAAATTTAAAAAATACAACCCAGATTTAGTACTTACAGATATAGTAATGCCTATAATGGATGGTCTAGAGATGGCTAAAGAGATTAAGTGCATATCTAGATTTACACCTGTTATGGTGCTAAGTGCCTTTAGCCAAAAGGAGAGATTGCTAAGTGCGATTGATGTAGGAATTGATAAATATTTAATTAAACCAATTGATATCGAAGAGTTATTTGATGCTACTTGTAAGCTTGCTAAAGAGAAAATTGGCGTAGCATCTGAGATAGAGATTGGAAATGGATTTAAATTTAATAAAACCAAAAGAGTTCTAATAAATAGTGCTGGTGAGGAGATTGGGCTGACTAAAAAAGAGCTAGCATTTGTAGCGATTTTAGCTCAAAGGATTGATACATTAGTCTTACACGAAGAGATCAAACAAAGCGTCTGGACAGGAGAGAAGGTAAGTGATGCAGCTATTAGAACCTTTATAAAAAGAATTCGTGATAAAGTTGGAGCGAATTTAATTAAGAATATCCCAGGTCTTGGCTATAAAATCACTACCAAAGATGAGTAACTTTGTAAAACTATCTAAAATTTTAAAATTATCGGAGTTGCTTTAAAGTATGGTAACTCCATACTTTTATACTCTCTTTAAAATCTTTTAAATTAATTTTTGATATTTTTTCATTATTTTAAGTTAATTTATATTTTATTTACCATATAATTAAAAGTATTTTTTTCAAAAAGATAACAAACTTTACAGGAGGACTTTTAATGCAGCCAAGTAATGCATTGAACTACGACTATACAGTCGCTAAGTACTTCATGTTTACCACTATTATCTTTGGTATAGTTGGTATGGGTATCGGTACTTTGATAGCTTTTCAAATGGCTTACCCAGACCTTAACTATCTAGCTGGTGAATATGGAACATTTAGCCGTCTTAGACCACTTCACACAAACGGTGTGATTTACGGATTTATGTTGTCAGGTATTTTTGCTACCTGGTATTATATTGGACAAAGAGTGCTTAAAGTATCTATGAGCGAATCTAAATTTCTAATGTTCATAGGTAAGCTTCACTTCTGGCTATATGTATTGGTTATAGCTTTAGCTGTTGTAACTCTTTTTGCTGGTGTTTCTACATCTAAAGAGTACGCAGAGCTTGAGTGGCCAATTGATATTATAGTTGTTGTTGTGTGGGTTTTATGGGGGATTTCTATATTTGGGCTTATTGGAATTCGCCGTGAAAAAACTCTATATATCTCTTTATGGTATTACATTGCTACATTCCTTGGCGTAGCTATGCTATATCTATTTAACAATATGGAAGTTCCTACTCGTCTAGTATCTGGTATGGGTAGTTGGATACACTCTGTATCTATGTATGCAGGTACAAATGATGCGCTAGTTCAATGGTGGTTTGGACACAATGCGGTTGCGTTTGTATTTACCGTGGCGATAATTGCTCAAATTTATTACTTCTTACCAAAAGAGAGTGGTCAGCCAATCTTTTCATATAAGTTATCTCTATTCTCATTTTGGGGTTTAATGTTTGTATATCTTTGGGCTGGTGGTCACCACCTTATTTACTCGACTGTTCCAGATTGGATGCAGACTATGGGATCTATATTCTCTATTGTTCTTATCCTACCTAGTTGGGGTTCTGCTATCAATATGCTTTTAACAATGAAAGGCGAATGGGGACAATTAAGAGATAATCCACTAATTAAATTTATGGTTTTAGCCTCTACATTCTATATGTTCTCTACTTTAGAAGGACCAATTCTTTCAATAAAATCAGTAAATGCTCTAGCGCACTTTACAGATTGGATTCCTGGACACGTTCATGATGGTACTTTAGGCTGGGTTGGATTTATGACTATGGCTGCACTATACCATATGACTCCACGGGTCTTTAAGCGTGAATTATATAGCAAATCTCTAATGGAAGCGCAATTTTGGATCCAAACTACAGGTATCGTACTATACTTTGCATCTATGTGGATCGCTGGTATCACACAAGGTATGATGTGGAGAGCTACAGATGAATATGGTAACCTTGCTTATTCATTTATAGATACAGTTACTGTTCTTATCCCATATTATTGGATTAGAGCTATTGGTGGTTTATTATATCTAATCGGTTTCTTTATGTTTGCTTACAATATTATGAAATCTATCTCATCAAGTAAGCCTATAGATCGTGAGCCAGTAAGTGCTTCACCAATGGCTGCGTAAGGAGGGATGTATGTTTAGTTGGTTAGAGAAAAATCCATTCTTTTTTGCGGTATTTGTGTTTATCTTTATAGCATATGCTGGTATTGTTGAAATTTTGCCAGATTTTGCTGATCGTGCTAGACCTGTAGAGCACAAAAAACCATATACAGTATTACAATTAGCTGGTCGCCATGTATATATATCTGATAGCTGTAATGCGTGTCACTCTCAGCTAATTCGACCATTTAAATCTGAAACAGATAGATATGGTATGTATTCAGTAAGTGGCGAATTTGCTTATGATAGACCATTTTTATGGGGATCAAAAAGAACTGGTCCAGATCTAGCTAGAATTGGTAATTATAGAAGTGTTGACTGGCATGAAAATCATATGAAAGATCCAGTAAGCGTAGTTCCAGGATCTATTATGCCTGCTTATGCTCATATGTTTAATAAAAATGCAGACATAGAGACTGCTTATGCTGAAGCTGTTACAGTTAAAAAAGTATTTAATGTTCCTTATGATGTAGAAGGAATGCCAAAGCTAGGTAGCTGGGAAGAGGCTCAAGCAGAGGTAAGAGCAGAAGCGGAGGCTATCGTAAGCCAGATGAAAGATCAAGATGTAAAAGATGCATTTGCTAGAGGCGAAATCCGCCAAATAGTTGCATTGATTGCATATCTAAATAGCTTAAAATAAGGTTTGTTATGAGTGTAGAGACTATGAGAGAGATTCAAGCTTATGGCTTTTATATAATGTTAATAGCTATGGTAGTTATACTATATAGCTATTGGTTTCATCTAAAAAAATCAGAAAAAACTGGTAGAAGAGATTATGAAAAATACTCAAATTTAGCCCTGAATGATGATTTGCAAGATGAAATTCTTGAGAGTGTCTCTACTTCTAGCAAAGATACTAATAGGAGCGTTAAAAAATGAAATGGTTTAATCTAGAAGACAGTGTAAATTCGCTTTCTATTCTTGGTGCTATAGCCATCGTATTGTTGACATTAGTTGTCGTAGGTAGGCTATTTAAACTGATGAAAGTGAAAAAAGAGGGCGGTGAGCTAAGTGAGCATAACTGGGATGGAATTGGTGAATATAAAAATCCGCTTCCATTTGGTTGGGCTGTTGTATTTGTTCTTACTATAGTATGGGCAATTTGGTATTTTCTAGCTGGATATCCTTTAAATTCATATTCACAAATTGGTGAGTATAATGAAGAGGTCAAAAAATATAACGCAAGCTTCCAAGCTAAATTCCAAAATGCTACTCAAGATGAGTTAAAAGCAATTGGCGAGCAAGTATTTTTGGTTCAATGTGCCTCATGTCATGGAATCACAGGTGATGGTATTAATGGTAAAGCAGCTAACCTAATAGAGTGGGGTAGCGAAAAAGGAATTTATGATGTTATCATTAAAGGTTCAAAAGGCTTAGGATATCCACTTGGCGATATGTTAAGTGCAGCTGATAATGGTATTGATGAAGCTACTGCTAAGGCACTAGCAGCATTTACTGCTAAAGAGATATCAGCTATTAAATCCACAGTAAATGAAGACTTAGTAGAAGCTGGTCGTGCAGCGTGGGCTACTTGTGCGGCTTGCCATGGTGAAGATGGCAAAGGTATGGATGGAATGGCTCCAGATCTTACTAAATATGGCTCGAGTGATTTTGTAGTAGAGGTTTTAGCTCGTGGCAAAACAGGGGATATTGGCCATATGCCTAAATTTACTGGCACAGGACTTATTAATCCTACTCAAGAAAAAGCTGTTGGCGAATATATAATTTCGCTTTCAAAAGGAGAATAATATGGAAAACACAAATAGATCTGTATTTTCATTAAGCGGAGTTACTGGTATGCTGATTGCTACTGCTCTTTTGCTATCTATATTAGTTGTGCTTACATATCTAGGTATAGTGGCTCAGCAAGATGTAATGCAAAAGCCATATAAACTAGTAAATCCTACATCTGTAGAGATGAAAAGTAGTGTTGAAAAAGCTGCTGAAGTTATGGTAATTAAGGAGTAAATATGTCTAATCTATTAGAATCATTGATTGTAATTGGACTTGTGATTGCTGCGGCTATAACTGCTTGGTCAGTGCTTACACCAAATAGTCTTTTCATCGGATGAGAGTATTTAATATTCTTAAAAGCGGCTTTATTGCCGCTTTGCTTAATATATGTGCGTATGGAGCTGTAATTGATAATGCTAATATTATCAGTGAGGCTGTGGAGATTAAGCTAAATTCAATCGGTAAAGAACTTAAGAGCAAAACTGGAGTTAGTCTAGATCTATTGACTGCAGAGAATATAAAAGGGATAAATTTAAAAGATATAGCTAGTTCTCATATTAAAACACTTCAAGCACCATATGTTGTTTTAGCTATTATTCCTAAGGATTTTTCTAGCAAGGCTGGTCAGCTTGATATATTTGCTTCACATGATGCTTTAATGCTTTTTGATAAAGAGGCAGTATTAAGCCCATTTCCACAAACTGGTTCAATAATTCCACTATTAACACAAAATAAAGGTAAAGATATCTATAATTCCTCTATGCTAAATGGTTATGCTGATATAGCCGATCAAATAGCAGCTAGCAAAAATATTATTTTAGAAAATTCAATAGGCTCACAAAATAGAGATACTATAAATATCTTTAGATACTTAATATATGGTTCAATTATTCTTGTGATTATTGTTTTAATTTTTCGTAAATTTAATAAGGGTTAATAATGCAAAATCGTAAAACATTTTGGCCATACGGGATTGTAATCTCTATATTTGCCATAGTATGTTCATGTGCTTACACTATATATTATTCGCTTGATTATCCTGTGCATATGGATGATTATTACTTTGATAAATATCAAAAAGTTGATAATAATTTTAATGAAATTCAAGCAGCTCAAGCAAATTTTAATCGTGAATTTAGTTTTAATACAACTCCGCAAATTGAGCTAAACACCAAGATATTGCCAAATGAAATTCAAAAACTTCGCAAAGGTAAAACTGCTACAATAGTCCCATTAAATCAAAACTTTAATATTAAATTTGATACAAATGCTACTAAATATAGCTCTAAGATATTGCTAACTCGTCCAGATAGCAGTGAATTTGATAGAGAGCTAAATGGGCAAAATATTAATGGCAAGTTGGCTATAAATGATCTAAATTTAACCAAAGCAGGTAGATGGCAGATTAAAGCCAAGATTATAGTTGATGATAATAAAACTGGATTTTATCAAGTAGAGTTATATGCAAAATAGATCGCTTTTTGTCTTTAGTACTTCTAGGAATGTGCGAGATTTTTATGCTAGTAGATTAAGTTTAAATTCGCTTCTACCAAAGGCTATTAGTACGGCTGAGTTTTTTGAAGAGGTTACATATGTGCCAAATAAACGCCGTGCTAGCGATACTGAGTGCTTGCTGCATATGCGTAATGCTGTAGCTAGAGTAGAGAATATCTCCAAAATTTTAAATATAAAAAATGAATTTCTAATTTTTCTTAAAAATTCGCACTATTTATTCTCATTTTTTAAGGAGCTTAGCCGAGAAAAGTGTACCGTAATTAATTTAAGTAGTGCTGATACTTATGCTAGCTATTATGAACATTTAACAATTTTAGATAATTTAGGGAAAATTTATAAAGATAGTCTAAATTCATCAAATATATATGATGATATTACACTTAGTGAATGTTATGAAATAAATCCAAATTTTATTAGCAATTTTGATAGGATTGAGCTACGAATTGATGGGATTTTGACGCTTTTGGAGTGGGAGATTTTGATTAAAATAAGCGAAAAAATTCCACTAATTTTAAATTTTGATTGTAGTAAATTTAACCAAAAAACGATAGAAAAGATAAAAAATTTTACAAATTTAAATTTCAAAGCCAGCCATAACTATAAGCTAAATTTAAGCGATAAATCCATAGAAAGCAAGACCAAACTAAACCAAAATCCAAATATAAATATTATGGGATTTTCTCTTCGTAGCTTACAAGCGGCCTTTGTCTTTGATGAGATATCAAATATGATAAGGGATGGGATAAAACCGCAAAATATCGCTGTAATTTTACCTGATGAGAGCTTTGCAGAGGTGTTGCAAAATCTAGATGAAAATAATATGCTAAATTATGCTATGGGTAAAAGCCTACGCAATGATCCAATTTGTATATTTTTACACTCTTTAAAAGAAGCTATTATTCAAGAGCTTGATTATAAATTTAACCCAAATTATATAAAAGAGACACCAAGTCCAAATCAAATACTTGCTACGCTAAATAGTTTTAATTTATCAACCCAAATTTATAATCATGTTAAAGAAATATTTTATTCAAAAGTGAGTTTTGAAAGCTTTGAGAGCGTTATGAAGTTGCTACTAAGTGATATCAAAAAAAGCACTGAAATTGCTGAGTTTATAGAAACTGAGCTTTTTAATATTAAAAATCTTTTAAGAGAGATTGAACTTAAATTTAGTGAACTTCTTGAGCTATTTTTATTAAATTTTGCCAATAAAAAAGAGAGTATGACTGGTGGTGGATTAGTTACTGTAATGGGTGTTTTAGAGAGTCGTTCTAGAGCTTATGATGGGATTGTAATTGTAGATTTTAATGACTCTTTTGTACCAAAAAGAAGCCAAAAAGAGATGTTTTTAAGCTCAGTAGTTAGAAAAAATGCTGGTCTAATCAGTCATAGCGATAGGGAGAATTTACAGAGATTTTACTACGAAAGCTTGATAAATAGAGCCAAAAGGGTATCTATCAGCTATGTTGAAAATGATGAGAATATCGTATCTAGATTTATTAAGGATTTTGAGGGCGTTAAGAATATTGAAATTTCGCAAATTTCATATGAAAACGCCTTGCGTCAAGGCGGAATCGCTATTGATTTAACGCCTAGGGATATCGTAGAAACTCACGATTTTTTTGCTTGGCCTCTCTCATTTAGTCGCTTAGATACCTATCTTAAATGCCCAAGGCGGTATTATTATAAATATATCAAAAATATTAAAGAATCTAGATTTGATGATAGGGATGCGCTAGATTTTGGCACTTTGATACATGAAGCCTTAGAAGAGTATTTCACCAAATCAAAATATAAATTTGATAAAAGCGAGTTTTTACAGATATATAACAAATATCAAAAAGAGAGCACGCTAAAAAGCGAGATTTTCAAGCTAAAACTTGATGATTTCGCATCTAGCCAAAATAGCCATTTCAAAGATGGATTTAGCGTTAGCAAATGTGAGATGGATATTGAAACCCAGTTTGATGGTATTCCTATCAAAGGCAAGATTGATAGAGTAGATATCAATGGTAATGATATTTGGCTTATTGATTATAAGAGTGGAAAAGTAGATAAAAAGTCCTTGCAGCTAGCATTTTATGAGCTTTTATATCAAGCGAAATTTAATAAAACCGCCAAGGGGTATTTCTACTCATTTGATGATAATAAATTTACCAATAGCAAAGCCGACTTTGATGATAATAAATTTACCAATAGCAAAGCCGACATGGATAAAAAATTAATCGAAGCTTTAGATGAGTTAAAAGAGAGGAATAATACCCAAATTAATTTTAAACAAAAGACAGAACATTGCGATATATGTCCGTATAAATCTCTATGTTTAAGGGGATTAAGATGAAAAATTTGTGCTTAAAAGCGAGTGCGGGAAGCGGCAAGACATTTGCTCTAACAGTTCGCTATATCGCTCTATTATTACAAGGCAATCACCCAAGCAAAATTCTAGCCCTAACATTCACAAACAAAGCCGCAAACGAGATGAAGCACAAGATCACAGATGCATTTTGTGATTTACATAAAGACAAGCAAAAAGACAAGCGAAATGCTATTTGCGAGCTTTTAGGTATATCAAAAGAAGAAGTTTTGGCACTTAGAGATAAATTTATGGCTGATTTTTTGGCCAGTGAGTTAAAGATATCTACATTTGACTCCTTTTTTGCTACGATTCTTAGGCAATTTAGCTTAAATTTAGGTCTTATGCCAGATTTTAACTCTCTTAATGATAATAGCATTGATGTTAAAAATGAGTTTAAAAGGCTCTTAGACTCAAATTCAATGATGAGTAAAGTAGCAAAATATCTATATTATACAAATAGCAAAGAAAATGCCCTTTTTGAAAAGCTTGCTCTACTCTCACAAGCTAAATTTGAGAAATTCGACGCCCCACTCCCAAGCACTAAAAACGCAATGGATAGATATAATGAGTTATGTGATGTGGCATTGAAATTGAGTAGCGATGGTAATTATGTGAAGAATTTTAATAAAAATTTAAGCTTAAACGAGATAGTTGAAAAGGCAGTTGTAAAAGGTATAAATAAAAAATATTTTGATAAAGTAAGAGACAACGCCGAATTTAAGGCTGCTAGAGATGAGTTTATAAGTGCTCTAAAAGAGTATTATCTAGCTCTTGAGAAATATGAAATATCTCAAATTTCATATTTTGTGGATCTGTATAAAAAGGCAATTGCCAATGTAAATCGCCGTGAAAACAGCCTAAGTTTTGCCGATATCACAAATTGGGTTAATGAGCTTCTAACTAACAAAAACAAGCAAAATATCGATATGCTATATTTTCGCCTTGATGCTAAGATCAGGCATATTTTGATCGATGAGTTTCAAGATACTGATATCAAGCAGTATGAGATATTAAAACCACTCATAGCTGAAATTCTCTCTGGCGAAGGTCAAAATGGTATTGGGAGCTTTTTTTATGTTGGTGATATAAAACAGAGTATTTATAGATTTCGTGGGGGTCAAAGTGGGTTATTTAATAAGCTCAAAGATGATGTTCCACAGGAGATAAAAACTCAAAGCCTAAAGATAAATTATCGCAGTGATAAAAAGATAGTAGAATATGTAAATACCATATTTAAAGACAAATATCAAGACGAAGATGAAGATTCACGCTACGAAAACCAAGAGTCAAATAGCAAAGATGATGGCTATGTGAGGGTTATTAAATTTGATAGAGAAAAATATTTAGAGGCGATTTATAATAGTATAAAAGAGCTCGAAGATAACCACATAGAGCATAAGGATATGGCGATACTTTGTTGGAAAAATAGCGATATTTATAATATTAAAGATTTTTTAGAAAAAAAGGGCTTAGAAGTATCTACCCAAACTACAAATAATCTTATCAAAAGTGCCAATGTAGCGGCGGTGGTGGCATTTTTGAAATACTCTATTTTTGGTGATGAGATATATCTAAACACTCAATATGAGATAACCAAAACCAAAAAAGCCAAACTAGAGTTAAAAAGCGATGCTAGCGTAGCTCAAACTCTGAAATTCATCGCTAAATACCTTGGGCTTGAGCCTTGCGATGTTGATCTATTGAAACTATATGAGATTAGTAGCAAGTATAGCGATATATATGACTTTGCTTTTAATATCGATAATGACCAGACAACTAGCGCTAAAAATAGCCAAAAAGGCATAACGATAATGACCGTTCATAAGAGCAAAGGGCTACAGTTTGAGCATGTCATCGTGCTTGATTATATAGGTAAAGAAAATAGCCAAAAAGATAAATTTTTAATGGAGTATAATCTAGAGACAAATAGCTGGGATATAAGGTTAGCTAATAAGGTGTTTGAGTATTTGGGCGATGAGAATTATACCAAGCTTCAAGATAGACAAAAAGAGCTTGATAAAAAAGAGGTTATAAATAAAACTTATGTAGCATTAACCAGGGCTAAACATAGCTTAATAATCTTAGCCAAAGATAATCCAAATGGCAACAATATCTCATATTTTACTGAGTATGAATCAAATGGCAAAACGGTAGAATATCTAAATTTAAAAGAATACAAATCAGGAATTATCAAACCAAATAGCGACAAAAAGCAAGAGCCCAAGCCGCAAATAATCCATCTTAAACCATTTGAAAAGGTTGCGCCACAAGAGATTTTAACTAGTGATAAGCCAAAAGAGAGCTTAAATTTAGATTCTATCTACTTTGGCAAGGCACTGCATTATTACCTTGAGAGCATTGATTTTGCTGATTTTAACTCACTTAAAATCGCTCAAAATTGCTTGTATAATAAATTTGGAGCATTTATCGATCAAGACGGCCTAAAGGATATTAAAGCTAGAGTTGATAGGCTTTTAAATAATCCGCAATTTTTAGAAATTATAAAAGATAAAAGATTGTATCAAGAGCAAGATATCGGATTTAATGGGGCGTTAAAACGCATCGATTTATTATGCGTAAATAGCGATGAAATCGAGATAATAGACTACAAAAGCTCTCTTAAAAATAGCGATGAGCATAAAGAGCAAGTCAGAGAATATTTAGATATTTTATCTCAAATTTACCCACAAAAAAGGCTAAAAGCTAGTATAGTTTATATACTACATGATGAAATTCAAATTTCAAATCTCTAATATAAAAATTTTCTTAAATTCAGTTATTTTTAAGCTAGTCTCGCTATAATTTCATCTCTTAAATTAATTATATAAAAGGCAAGATTATGACAAAGATAACAAAGCCAAATGAAGTAAAGCGTGATTGGATCGTTCTTGATGCTTCTGGAAAGAGATTTGGTAGATTGCTAACTGAAGCTGCTACACTACTTCGTGGCAAACATAAGCCAGGATTTAGCCCAAATGTTGATTGCGGAGATTATGTAATCATCATCAATGCTAGCAAGGCAGAATTCACAGGTGCGAATAAAGCTGAAGAGAAACTTTATCACAGACATTCAGGCTATTTTGGTAGCGTAAAGAGCGAAAAATTTGGTGATTTACTAGCTAATAAACCTGAAAAACTTTATAAATTAGCAGTCCGTGGTATGCTACCTAAGACAAAATTAGGCAAAGAGATGCTTAAAAAATTAAAAATCTATGCTGGTAGTGAGCATCCGCACACTGCACAAATAGCTAAAGAAGGAAAATAATAATGGCAACAACATACGCAACAGGTAAGAGAAAAACAGCAGTTGCTAAAGTTTGGGTAAAACCAGGTAGCGGCAAAATCACAGTAAATGGTATGGATTTAAATACTTGGCTTGGCGGACACGAAGCTATAAAGCTTAAAGTAGTTCAACCATTATTAGTAACAAAACAAGAAACTTCTATGGATATCACAGCTACGACTTTAGGTGGTGGGTATTCAGCTCAAGCAGAGGCTTTAAGACACGGAATTTCAAGAGCTTTAGCTTCTATCGACGCAACATTTAGAGCAGCTCTTAAACCACAAGGCCTTCTAACTCGTGATAGTCGTGTTGTAGAGCGTAAAAAATATGGCCGCAGAAAAGCAAGAAGAAGTCCGCAATTCTCAAAAAGATAATATTTCATATTTCCAAAGGCCTTTTGGCTTTTGGAGCTTTTTTAAATTTAATTTTGTTTATTTAGCAAAAATTTATAATAAATTTTTATTAAGTTAAGATTGATTACATATAATTGCGATGTCCAACAGATAAACCTCCTTTTTGTAATAGTTTCGGAGTTGTAATCCAACTCCGATACCACATTTTATTACTTTTCTTAAACTTTCATAAATCACTAAAAGCCATAAGTTGCATTATAAAATAAATTAAGTTTTCATTTGATAATTTCATTTTGGTTATTTTCACCCAAAAGAGTAATCAAATCTTTATAAATCTCAAACATTCAAAATCACAAAATTTATATTGTTTTAAAGCGATTTAATGTATTATTCCTAAATTAATCATTACATTTAATCACACTTTTTAAGGAATTAAAATGAAAAAAATCATTTTAGCATTATGTGCGGCGTCAGCGATATTTGCAAGCGATAGATATGAATTAACTATAGTTGGTGGATATGCTCACCCAGAAGGCACTCAAGGTATTGATGACCAAAAGCTAATTGGTCTAAGATTGGGTAGAAATTTAGATCTATCTTGGCTTAGTCAAATTGAGCTTGGCTTTGATTACACTCCTAAGGCTACATTTGAAGACAAAAATGGCAAAGAAATTGGCTATGATACAAGAATTGCTAGATACTATTTAAATTTAGTAAAAGATTTTGCTTTAACTGATAGATTTTCTGTTTATGCCTTGGCCGGTGCTGGATATCAAGATCTAAGTAAAGAGGCAAATGATGCTAATGATGATGGATTTGGTCAAGCTGGTTTGGGGGTTAAATTTAAAGTAGTGGATAATTTTGCTATCAAATTAGAAGCAAGAGATGCTATTAACTTCAAAGAAGGAGATAGCACATTTTTATATACTTTAGGTTTTGCTAGTAGCTTTGGTGCTACCAAAAAATCCGAGCCTACCATAACTCAAGAAGCCCCTATCGCTCCACAAGTAATAGATGGCGATGATGATAATGATGGAGTGTTAAATAGCAAGGATAGATGCCCTAATACCCCAGCAGGTGCCGTGGTGGATGAAAATGGCTGTCAAAAATTAATTAGATTAAATTTACATGCTAATTTCGCAAGTGATAGCGCAACTTTAAGCCCAAAATTTGTAGCTAAAATAGAAGAAGTTGCTAAAGTTTTAAATATGAATAGCGAGTATAAAGTTGTATTAGAAGGTCACACAGATTCTACAGGTTCAGAAAAATATAACCAAATTTTATCAGAAAAAAGAGCCAAAGCAGTAGCAGATGTGCTTATAAATATGGGTGTAAGCAAAGATAGAATCCAAACAATAGGCTATGGTGAGTTATCTCCAATCGCTACAAACAAAACCAAAGAGGGTAGAGCACAAAATCGCCGTGTTGATGCTAAATTTAGTAATTAATTATGCAGATAATCACCGATTTTGATTATACGGCTATATTGGCACTTTGTGCTAAATATAGCCTTAGAGTTATATTTTCACTACTTATATTTTTTATTGGCAAGTGGATTGTTTGGCGAATTTGCCTTGTTATAGAAAGAGTCATACAAAAAGCCAAAATAGATAAATTAATAGCCAGTTTTATTATAAATTCATCCAAAACAATATTTTTGATAATTGTCATTGTAGCAGCATTGGCAAATCTTGGTATCGATACGACCTCATTTGTAGCGATGCTTGGTGCTATCGGGCTTGGTATCGGTATGGCCTTTAAAGATTCATTTGGCAATATCGGAGCTGGGATTTTGATTCTATTTTTTAGGCCATTTAGGATAGGGGATAATATCGATATTGGCGGATATAACGGCGTAGCGAGTGAGTTAAATTTATTTAGTATATGTCTAATAACTGGCGATGGCAAAAGCGTGATTATCCCAAATAAACAGGTCATAAATAGCAAAATTATAAATTTCTCACTAACACCAACAAGGCGAGTTGAGCTACTTTTTAGCGTGGATTATAAAGATGATTTAAGATTAGCTAAGGATATAATCTTAAATATCGCAAATCAAAATGAGTTAATCCTAAAAGAGCCCGCACCTAGCGTATTAGTAAGTGCTCTTGGGGCTCACAGCATTGATATATTAGCTAGATTTTGGGTGCTTAATGAAAATTATAGCGTTACGCAGTCAGCTATGCTAGAAGGCGTTAAAATGGCATTTGATGAAGCTGGGATTAGTATCCCATATCCGCAACTTGTAACGCATCATATATATGAGAAAGAGAGCGAAGATGATAAATAAGCCTACTATTTTATTTGATCTTGATGGGACACTTATTGACTCTACTGAAGCTATCGTAAATGGATTTTATAAGGCTTTTAGAAGTCATAATCTCACCGATCCTACAAAGGCTCAAATTTGCTCATTAGTGGGACATCCTTTGGAGTATATGTTTGGCTCACTTGGGGTTAAAGAGCATTTGATAGCTGATTTTATCGCTATTTACAAAGAAGATTATAGACAAAACTACCTAGCACAAACCACTCTTTTACCCGGTGGATTTGAAGCAGTTAGCAAGGCTAGTGAATTTGCGAATTTAGGAGTAGTAACCACAAAAACCTCTTTATATTCTAAAAATTTGCTTGAAAACTTAGGAATTTTAAAATATTTTAGCGTTGTTATAGGGCGAGATGATGTAACCCATCCAAAGCCAAATCCCGAGCCGATTTTAAAGGCTTTAGAAGCGATTGGCAAGAGCCCAAAAAGCTATATGATAGGCGATACTCCAATGGATGCTAAAGCGGCTAAGAGTGCTGGTATTTTCAGTATTGGCGTAACTTGTGGATATGAGAGTAGAGAGAATTTAGAATCAATCTGTGATTATGTCTGCTTAGATACTTTAAACGCTGTAGAGTATATCAAGATATCTAATTCATAAAATTTATTGATTTTTTGTTTAAACTTATAAATTAGCTAAAAAAATTTGGCTAATTTTTTCTAATTAATTATATATTAATTTTATGGAAAAATCATATTTTGAGCTATGTATTATTTATATAACTGATAATTTATATAAAAATAAATTTATAGTTAACTTATTTTTTAAGTTTTTATAATATAATTACTAACTTTAAGTTAAAAATAATTAAACTAATATAAGTCTTAAATTTTTATTCCTTAAATATAAAAATTTAGCTTAGAAAGGAATCAAATGAGTAAAATTATGAAAACCATGGATGGCAATGAAGCAGCAGCTTACGCCTCTTATGCTTTTACAGAAGTTGCTGGGATATATCCTATTACGCCTAGTTCGCCTATGGCAGACTATGTGGATATATGGGCAAGTGAAGGCAAGAAAAATCTCTTTGGAATGCCTGTTAAAGTAGTCGAGATGCAAAGCGAAGCCGGTGCGGCCGGTACAGTACATGGTAGCCTTCAAGCTGGAGCATTGACTACTACATTTACAGCAGCTCAAGGGCTATTGCTTAAAATTCCAAATATGTATAAAATCGCAGGCCAAATGCTACCAGGCGTGATCCATGTCGCAGCTAGATCTTTGGCAGCTCAAGCCCTATCAATTTTTGGTGATCATCAAGATATATACGCTTGTAGGCAGACTGGATTTGCTATGCTCGCTACTGGATCAGTCCAAGAAGTTATGGATTTAGCTGGGGTAGCTCACCTTAGTGCGATTAAAGGCAGGGTGCCGTTTTTACACTTTTTTGATGGATTTAGAACTAGTCATGAAATTCAAAAAATCGAAGTGATGGATTATAGCGTATTTGATAGATTGCTTGATAAAGAGGCGGTTGAAGAGTTTAGACGAACATCTATGAATCCTGAAAATCCAAAAATCAGAGGAACGGCTCAAAATGATGATATATACTTTCAAACTAGGGAGCTAACCAACAAATTTTATGATGCTATCCCTGATATTGTGGCTTATTATATGAGTGAGATATCTAAGGTTACAGGCAGAAATTACGCACCATTTGTATATTATGGCGCCAAAGATGCCACTAGAGTGATTGTAGCGATGGGATCAGTTACTCAAACGCTTGAAGAAGTTGTGGATTATCTAAATTCCAAAGGCGAAAAAGTAGGCGTGCTAAAAGTCCATCTATATAGACCATTTAGTATTAAATATATGTTTGATGTGATGCCTAAATCGGTAGAAAAAATAGCCGTTTTAGACCGCACTAAAGAGCCAGGAAGCCTTGGTGAGCCGCTATATTTAGATATCAAATCCGCATATTATGGCAAAGAGAATGCCCCGATTATAGTAGGTGGAAGATATGGCCTAAGCTCAAAAGATGTCGATCCAGCTCAAATGTTAGCAGTATATGAAAATTTAAATTCACCTACACCTAAAGATGGATTTACAGTTGGTATAGTAGATGATGTCTCATTTACTTCACTAGCAGTAGGAGATAAAATTTCACTAAGTGATGAAGATTGTATAGAGTGTTTATTTTATGGACTTGGAGCTGATGGTACGGTTGGAGCAAACAAAAACTCAATCAAAATTATCGGCGATAAAACAGATCTATATGCTCAAGCATATTTTGCTTACGATAGCAAAAAATCAGGCGGCTATACTAGAAGCCATCTAAGATTTGGCAAAAATCCTATCCGCTCTACATATCTAGTATCAAATCCGCATTTTATAGCCTGTTCTGTGGCGGCGTATTTGGATATTTATGATGTTGTAGATGGTTTAAGAGATGGGGGGACATTTTTGTTAAATTCCATTTGGGATGCTCAAAAAACAATAGAGAAAATCCCAAATAGAGTTAAACGCATTTTAGCGCAAAAAAATGCGAATTTCTATATACTAAATGCTACAAAATTAGCCTATGAAATAGGCCTAGGAAATCGCACAAATACCATTATGCAATCGGCATTTTTCAAGCTTTCAGGTATAATCGACTACGAAGAAGCGCGAAAATATATGAAAGAGTACGCCTACAAAACCTATCACAAAAAAGGCGATAAAATTGTAGAGATGAACTACAAAGCCATCGATGAAGGTGCTAGTGAGTTAGTCAAAATAGATATTGATCCAAGCTGGGTAAATTTAAGCGATGATATAAAAGAGGATAAATATAAAGGTAGTGATTTTGTAGAAAATATCGCTAAGCCTATGAATGCTGCTCGTGGGGATTATTTGCCTGTTTCAGCCTTTGTAGGGTATGAAGATGGCTCCTTTGAGTCTGGGACTACTGAATTTGAAAAGCGTGGCGTAGGCGTGATGGTGCCAAAATGGATAGAGGAGAATTGTATCCAGTGTAATCAATGCGCCTTTGTATGCCCACATGCTGTTATTAGGCCGTTTTTGATAGACGAAAATGAGATGGCAAATGCCCCACAAGGTGTAAAAGATAGAGCAATCAACGCTAAAGGCAAAGAGCTAACAGGATTAAAATACAAAATTCAAGTAAGCCCATTAGATTGTACCGGCTGTGAATTATGCGCTCATGAGTGTCCAAGCAAAGAAAAATCCCTAGTAATGGTGCCGCTAAATGGCGAAATAGAAAAAGGCGAACAAGAAAACGCAGATTATCTATTTAAAAAAGTTGTCTATAAAGATGATTTAATGAACAAACAAAGCGTCAAAGGCTCTGGCTTTGCTCAACCTTTATTTGAATTTCACGGCGCATGTCCAGGATGTGGTGAAACGCCATATATCACGCTAGTTACAAGGCTATTTGGCGAGCAGTTAATGGTAGCTAATGCGACTGGTTGTAGCTCTATTTATGGTGGGTCAGCACCATCATCACCATATAGAAAATCTAATAAAACAGGCAACGGCGTAGCATGGGCGAATTCGCTATTTGAAGATAATGCCGAGTTTGGTATGGGTATGGAGATAGCTATGCAAACTATCCGCAATAGAGTAGAGAGCATAATGCTAAATACCAAAGACAAAGCCCCAAATGCTATAGCAGCGCTATATAATGACTGGTTAGCTAATAAAAATGATAGAATAGCTACCCAAAATATTAGAGATACCTTAGTCCCACTACTTGAAGCAAATTCAAATTTCGAAGGGGCAAAGGAGCTTTTAAGCCTTAAACAATACATAGCCAAAAAATCACAATGGATCATTGGTGGCGATGGCTGGGCTTATGATATCGGATATGGTGGTTTGGATCATGTATTAGCAAGTGGCGAAAATGTCAATGTCTTAGTCCTTGATACAGAGGTTTATTCAAACACAGGCGGCCAAAGCTCAAAATCTAGCCGAAGTGGCTCAGTAGCACAATTTAGCGCTAGTGGCAAAGCAGTCCAAAAGAAAGATCTAGGCCAAATTTCAATGACTTATGGTAATATCTTTGTAGCCCAAATCAATCTAAACGCTAGTCAAGCAAATGTGATAAAAGCTATCACCGCAGCCGAAGAATATGATGGCCCAAGCCTGATAATAGCCTATTCTCCATGTATCGCTCATGGTATCAAAGGTGGCCTTACTATGTCAGGAGAGCAAGCGGAGTTAGCCACAGCTTGTGGATATTGGCCTACATATATCTATGATCCAAGCCTATTAGCTCAAGGCAAAAATCCGCTTAAAATCACATCCAAAGAGCCTAATTGGGATAGATATGAAGAGTTTTTATTAAACGAAGTTCGTTATAACTCGCTTAAAAAGATCAATCCTAGTCACGCAGATGAGCTATTTGCTAAAAACCTAAGCGACGCTAAGCGACGATACAGACAATTAAAACGCTTAGCCGCAGCTGATTATAGCGATGAATTGAATTAAATTTATAATTTAATCACTAAGGCCTACTCATAATTTTTATGAGTAGGCAAATTTATTTTTTAATTATTTTTTAACATTATAAACCAAAAACTATCGAATTCACTCTTATCCCATAGTCAACCCATTAACCTCCCCAAATTTCTAAAACCCACAAATTTAATTACACCCCATAATA
>NZ_MJKG01000008.1:0-39593 GCF_002139545.1 Campylobacter sp. P0103
GCTAGAGACATTAAAATCGGTTTAAATGGTATGTCTACAATATCAGGATTAGGTTTTAGCGATGCTGTTATATCGCTTGCTAGTGAGGCATCTAAAGCCTATAACCAGGCTAGTGTAAATTTAAAATATATGAATGCTGGAACAATAACCAAAGAAATGGCTCAAGCTATGGGCTTTTTTGATGGTAATGTTTCTCAAGCAAATTTATATACAGACCAAGCCGGTGGCGTAAATACATACGGTGGTGCTCAAGCTATGGTTGATGTAGCTGAAGCAGCTAGAAAAACTCTAGATAAGCTAAGAGCTGACCTAGGTTCAGTCCAAAACCAATTAGTAGCTACTATAAATAATATTACAGTTACCCAAGTAAATGTAAAATCAGCTGAATCTCAAATAAGAGATGTAGACTTTGCTAGTGAGAGTGCAAACTTCTCTAAATTTAACATACTAGCCCAAAGTGGAAGCTACGCTATGAGCCAGGCAAATGCTGTACAACAAAATATATTAAGACTACTACAGTAGCTTAAATTTAAATCTTTAATAGCTTAAATTTACTCGCAATGCTTAGTCATTGCGAGGGTTTATTTAAACATAAAATCTAAATTTATTTTATTGCTTTATTTTTTCTTTTTGCACTCTAAGCTAACTTGATTATCTTTTTGACTAAATTCATATGTATATTGACTAGTTTCTAGCGTGATTACTGGCTCACATTTTGGACGCTTGTTGGCTGCGATTTTATTTAAAATCCATTCGTAATTATTAGCTACAAGTAGTTTAATGCTCATATCCATTCCGTGAGATAGATTTTTGATAAATTTACCATCAACTCTAGATTTATCGCTTACGATATCAAGAGTAGCATCAAAGCCATTGGCTTGTAATTGCTCATAAAATTTAATCTTTTCATCAATTGGTGCTACACTATCACCTTTTACATGGTAGCATTTAAAAATCGGTTTTGGATAGTTACTAAGTACTTTTAGATGATTAGGTTCATTGACGTCTCTAATCTCATATCTAGAGCGACTAAAGTAGTTTGGGCTTTGCGAATTTGATGTCCAAAATGTTTTATCTGAGACGCATAGGTGAAAGTTTTCATTATCTCTACTATCTCGCCTATATCTCATAAAATCAATCTCTTTACCAAATCCAATAGTACGGAATGTTCCTGGCTGGTAGTCTTTTTTATCAAATATTTCAGTGCTTAGGTTCCAACCGCAATTATCCAAAACAGCATCTACAGCCCATGGGGCAAATTTAGCACAGAGATTAGCTATATATCCACCATGGCTTGAGCCTACATAGATTGTAGCAAGCTGCCCATTTTGACAATTAGGATGAAGCTTAAATGGAGGATTGTTTTTAATATATAAAACTGAATTTACCACATCAAGTGCAGCCATTAGGCCAAAGTTTTGATACTCGCCATTTGGTGGAGTTAATGTCATATGCATAGGCATTTTAAAATCTCGTATAAGCTTGCCAGTTACTTTTTGCATTCCAATGAAATTATATAGATGCTCATTGACAAAGTCCCAAATCTCTTCTGATTCCATTTTGGTTAGTTCTATATTATCTGGAATTGGATTGCCAATATTCTCAGCTACTGTTTTAAGGATTAACTCATCAATCTCATCAATGCTAAATTTTGCCACTGGTGGATTGCTTTTGACACCAAAATAATTAACTGTAATTACAGCAGCATCAAGGTCTCTTGCTATGCTATGAGCTAGATTGTCTCTATAATAGGTGTCACCATCTTCGCCAAGACCTGGAATAACAGCTATAAGCGCTCTAATCTCTTTAGTGCTATCATAGGTGAGCTTAAACTCAAGCTTTGAGTTACGCTTTATATCTAGTTCAGCGTCGTTTATTCCATCTATTTGATAGTCAATTGTCTTTATCACTTATTGCCTTTATTTTTAATTATTCTTAGTGCATCTTGGGCGATGGCTAGCTCTTCGTCAGTTGGGACTATGGCTATGCGGACTTTGGAGTCGATTTGGCTTATGCGTCGTGGTTCATCTTTTGACTCTTTATTTTTAATTTTATCAATTTTGATATCAAAAATCTCTAGACCTTCGCAAACTGCCTCTCTGATTCTAGCGTCATTTTCGCCAATTCCAGCAGTAAATATAATTGAATCGATTTTACCTAAAATTGCAATATACGCACCAATGAATTTTTTCACCTTTAGCACAAACATATCAAACGCAAGCTTAGCATTCTCATCTCCTGCATCCATCTTTTGTTCTATTATACGCATATCGTTGCTACCGCCGATGGCTAATAGGCCAGATTTTTTATTCATTATATTATCAACTTCTTTAGCGCTTAAATTTGCATTTTCCATCAAAAATGGCATAATCGCTGGGTCTATGCTTCCGCAGCGTGTTCCCATCATTAACCCTTCAAGCGGAGTTAACCCCATTGTAGTATCTATACATTTGCCATTTTTTATCGCTGCAATACTAGCACCATTTCCAAGATGTAGAGTGATACAGCTAAATTTATCATAATCAATATTTAAGATTTTAGCAGCTGCTTTAGAGACAAATTGATGAGATGTACCGTGAAAGCCATATTTGCGAATTTTATATTTCTCATAAAATTCAATCGGCAAAGCATACATATATGAGCTTTTTGGCATAGTTTGGTGAAAGACTGTATCAAATACAGCGACATTTGGGATATCTGGGCGAACTTTTAGCGTCTCTCTCATTCCAGCTAGGTGAGCAGGATTGTGAAGTGGAGCAAGTGGAATTAGCTCTTCAATCTTTGCCATTACACTCTCATCTATTAATACTGCATCACTAAAAACATCAGCACCTTGAACGACTCTGTGTCCTACACCATCAATTTCATCTAAGCTATTTACTACTCCAGAATTAAATAGCAACTCATTCATAATATCTATACCTTGAGCGTGATTGGCTATGGGCCTAGATATCTCTTTGATACTTCCATGAGCGGTGGAGATTTTAGCAAAGGAGTTATCTGAGCCTATTTGTTCAATTAGTCCTTTGCACATTACGCTCTCATTTTTCATATCATAGAGTTTAAATTTAATAGAACTACTACCAGAGTTAATAACTAAAATTTTCATCTACTCTCCCTGGATTGCGCTAATTAGTGCAGTATTTACGATATCTTCGACCAAGCAACCACGACTTAAATCGTTAATTGGCTTATTTAATCCTTGCAATATTGGCCCAATAGCTAAAGCATTTGCTGTTCTTTGGACTGCTTTGTAGCAGATGTTTCCACAATTTAAATCTGGAAAGATAAATACATTTGCATTTCCGGCAACTTTTGAATTTGGTAGTTTTTTGGCTGCTACTACTGGATCAATGGCTGCATCAAATTGGATTGGACCTTCTACATCTAGGCTTGGGTCTAGCTCTTTTAAGATTTTAGTAGCCTCTATAATAGCATCAACGCTTGGGCCACTTCCGCTATCTCCTGTAGAGTAGCTAAGCATAGCAACTTTAGGTTCAAAGCCAAACTCACGAGCTGTAGCAGCTGTAGCAATAGCAGCACCGGCTAGATCTTTTGGTGTAGGATTTGGCATAATAGCACAATCTGCATAGAAGTGAATTTGGCCATTAGCACACATAATAAAGCTACCACTAACGCTAGTAACGCCAGGTTTTGTTTTTATAAATTGCAAGGCTGGACGGATGGTTTGGGCTGTAGTTGTACTAGCGCCACTTACCATTGCGCTTGCTAGTCCTTTATACACAAGCATAGTGCCAAAATATGTTCCATCTTTTATTAGTTCTTTGGCTTTTTCTAGCTCCATACCTTTACTTTTACGAAGATCATAAAGAGTAGTAGCAAATTCTTCTAAAAGTTCACTATTAGCTGGATTTATAATTTTAGCTTTGCTCAAATTTAGCCCTAATTCATTAGCTCTTTTATTGATATCATTCTCATCGCCAAGAAGAATTAAACTAATAGCACCGCTATTTAGCAAGATATCGCACGCTTTAAGAACTCTATCATCATCGCTTTCTGGTAATACTACAGTTTTTAGCTTTTGGGCAGCTTTTTGATAGAGTAGGGTTTCAAATTTAAGAGGAGTTATATAGTTGCTTTGAGTATTTTTAATCTCATCAATGCTTTTTAATGATTTAAATCCAAGCAGCTTAGCTTTATAAGCAGTTTGATTGCTAAGCAAAAATGGAGCATTTAGATTGCGAGCAAGCAATGAGTCAAGGAGTTCATCGCCAGATCCAATTATTATTATAAACTCAGCCTTAATGCTACTGAATTTATCCATTACAGCTTTGATTAGTTCATTTTCTTTGCCTGAATTTAGTAGAGTGATTGCTTCATTAAGAGTGAAAACTTTAAATTCGCCATCATCGCTAATGGGTAAAATCGTAACACCTTGGCTAAATTTAGAGCTTAAAACATCTCTAAATTCACCATTTTCATAGTCGCTTTTTAAGATATAAATCGATTTTAGCATTGTTTTATCCTATATTTGGTATTATTTTAACGAATTATTAGTATATTGTATCATAAAATTGAGAGTTATTTATGAAAAAAGTTTCTTTTTTTACACTAATTTGCGTTGCAGGCATTGGGCTTGGCGGTTGTACAACTGGGGCTGATCCACACATTTCAATGGCACCACCAACATATGTAGAAGAGTTGCCAAGTCGTGTTCAAGGTAATGGAGTAGGAAATCCTGGAAGTTTATTTGGTAAAGGGGATAATCCGCTATTTTCTGATAGAAAAGCGATGAATGTCAATGATATTGTAACGGTTATAATTAGAGAAAATGCCAATCAAAGCTCACAGGCTGATCGCTCAACCTCTAAAGATAGCTTAACATCGCTAAAAGGTGGAGCATTTACTACGCCTGAAGGCTCACCATTAAAAGGACCACTAAATGATATTAATAAAATAGCTGGTATAGGATTTAGCGCTGGAAGTGGTAGTAGCTATTCAGGTGGGGGTTCAACTAGTAGGACTGAGGCATTTACTACTACGATTTCAGCTAGGATTATTAAAGTTTTAAGCAATGGTAATTACTTTATCGAAGGTAGTAAGGAAATTTTGCTAAATAATGAAAAACAGATAATGCAAATTAGTGGAGTGATTCGTCCATACGATATTAGCCAGTATAATGAGATTGAATCTAGACATATATCTGATGCTAAAATATTATATAAAACCGAAGGCGACCTTCAGCGTGCGACTGATAAACCATGGGGAACTCGTGTTTTAGAGACGATTTGGCCATTTTGATTTATTAATTTATAAATTTATAATTGCTAGGGTAACAATTTGGTTACCTTAGCAATTGAATTAACTAAATTTAGTATAAATAGCAGATAGATATCTATTATCTACAAATAGCTTTAAATTTGCTCTTTGCTTTTTTCAAGTACCGAGCAGAGTCTAACTCCATACAAAAATATAATCCACGATATATATATCCAAAGTATAAAAAATAGTAAAATAGAAAATGAGCCATATATACTAGCGTAAGTTTTATTATAAAATGAGTATTGGATAAAGCCCCATTTTGATAGCGACCAAGCGAGCGAGCTAATAAATGAGCCAATGGCTATGCTTTTAAATGATAATTTTTTGTTGATACTAATTAGATATGTAATAGCAAAAATTGCCCAGATTATAATATGAGGAAATATAGCTAGAAAATTTATCGAACTGGTAAATTCACTGCTTTTTAGTGTGTTTTGAATGAAATTTGAAATCCAAAATGATAAGCCAAGCCCTAAAGGCATAAGGGTAGTAAGTGTCCAGTAATTACTAAGACTTTGCCAAAATCCTCTTTTTGGCACATTAGAAATTCGTGATATAACATGATCATATTCACTAAAAAACATCAAACTAGTAAAAAATATAGCTACAACTCCCATCACTCCAAGTGAGCTAGAGTTGCTTAAAAATTGATCTAGATATTGGGTGATATTTTGACTTGGGAGCAAGTTTGAGTAGATAAATTCCTTTATTTTAGCATAATAATCAGCAAAATTTGGCATAGTAGTAAAAATACTAAGCGATACAAAAATAATAGGAATAATTGAAAGCAAAGTGTGAAAGCTAAGACTAGAAGCAAAATGAAATATCTGCTTATCTCTTAGCTCTTTTATAATAATCTTAGCAATTTTTTTAGCTTCTTGCATTAAAGTCCCATTTTAAATGGATTTAAGATATTATTTGGGTCAAATGCTCTTTTAATAGATCTAAATAGCTCCATCTCTCCATCGCTAAAAGCTAAGCTCATAAATGGTGCTTTAGATATCCCAATGCCATGTTCGCCACTTAGCGTTCCACCAAGCTCAACAGTAGCCTTAAAAATCTCAGTAATAGCCTCATGACCTCTTTCTACTGCTTTTGGATCGGATTTATCTACCATAACATTTGTATGGACATTGCCATCACCAGTATGGCCAAAGCATGGAGTCACTACATCATATTTGGCTGAAATTTGAGCTATTTTATCAAGAAGCTCAGGAAGCTTAGAGCGTGGAACGGTGATATCTTCATTTAGTTTTAGGCTGCCATACATTGTGATTGCTTGAGAGCAGTTGCGTCTAGCAAACCATATATCAGCGCTCTCTTGTTCATCTTTTGCTACTTTGAAATCTATAGCTCCATTTTGCATAAAGCAATCTTTGATAATTGCTAAATCTCCATCAATTACATCTAAATTTGGTCCATCCACATCACTAATTAATATCGCTCCAGCATCAGTTGGTAGGCCTTTGTTGAATTTTTGTTCAACTGCTTTAATGCTTAAAGAGTCTAAAAACTCCATCGCCACAGGGGTTACACCAGCGGCCATTGTCTTATACACAGCATTCATAGCTGAATTCACACTAGGAAATACCCCCATAGCGGTCTTTTTGAATTTAGGTTTGGCGATTAATTTTAGAGTTATTTCAGTAATTGCTGCTAAGCTACCTTCACTAGCTATCAAAATTCCAGCTATATTATATCCGGCGACATCTTTTATCGTTTTTTTACCAGCTCTTATAATCTGTCCATTAGGCAACACAGCACGCAAAGCCATCACATAATCTTTGGTAATTCCATATTTCGCAGCACGCATTCCGCCGGCATTTTCACTGACATTGCCACCTATGCTACTATAATTTTCACTAGCAGGATCAGGCGGATAAAATAGCCCCACTTCTAATGCAGCCTTTTGTAAATCCATATTTATCACACCAGGTTGGACTACGGCTACCATATTTTGCATATCTATCTCTAAAATTTTATTCATATGCTTCTCAAAGCTTAGCACCACTCCGCCACCACTAGCCAAGGCACCACCAGTAAAGCCACTTCCAGCGCCCCTTGGGACGATTATTATCTTATTTTCGTTACAATATTTTAAAATTTCACTTACATCATTTTCATCTCTTGGGAATAAAACACCATCTGGTTCATATCGCTTTTTTGTTGCGTCATAGCAGTAGGCTATCTGATGGGCTTTGTCAAATTTGGCATTATCTTGACCAATTAAATTTTCAAAATATTTTATATGTTTTGTATCCATTTTATCCCCTTATCTAGCTAAAAGTTTATTGTAATATTTGTCATAATTGCCGATTTTAGCACCATCAAGTTTCCAAAATACTGTATCTATATTTTTAATTCTTGTATAAAATGGTACTTCATAATAATCTACACTGCCAGTTTTAAAGCTTTGTAGAACTTCAAAACTACCACAATCAGCAAAAACAGCCTCTTTATCAAGTGCTATAAATATAAGCCCCGCTGCATTTTGTGCGCACATTTTACGAAAATCAGATCGGCTTGGGTTTGGCTTATACTCATAGCTTAAATAAGCAGCTATAATATCAGGATGAATAAAATCAATATTACTAAAAGCTTTAGTAACTTGATCATAAATTTCTTTGTTTGGGACTACGATTAAAGATCTATTATACATAAAATTTAAAATTACTTCATCGCCAGCTTGTGGCAAGATAGTAGGGAGTGGAAGTGCTGTTTGTTTAAGCTGGTCAAATAACTCAAATCTTAAATTTGCATAGCCATCTTTTTTGCTAGTTACAACTGCCCTGGCTATTATGGTTTTGCTGCCATCTTTTAATTTGTGTAACACAACACCACTTGAGCCAACTATAAAGCTATTATTATCTATAATTGTAGCGCCACCTTGAGTAGTATTTAAAATTAGATTGTAGCTTGGTTTTAGATCAAATTTAGCTCCAAAACTAAATGAATATATAGCAAAGATTAAAACTATAATTTTTTTCAATTGCATCCCCTTTTTGATACTTTTTATAAATTTGGCCATAATTATATCTTAGTTTGGGTAAATGTTTGCAATGTGTAAATAATTTTGAGTTATAATTACAGTATTAATCTGCTTCTATTGAGGTTTTTGATGAAAAAATTTATCTTATCTATTTTAGCTTTTATGAATTTACATGCAGTAACTACAAGTGTTGAAGAGCTGACATGGCCGCAAGGTGATACATTTTTGACCTTTTTAGAAAGGCACAATATACCATTATCTATATATTATAATCTCTCAGGCGAGGATAAAGAGTTAGCTAGCGAGTTAAGTGCTGGGACGAAATTTCAAATTTTGCGTGATTCAAATAATAATATTAGTCAAATTTTATTACCTATTAGCAATGAGATTCAAATTCATGTTTTTAAAGATTTTAATAACCATTATAGTCTAGATTTTATCCCAATTGTCTATGAAAATGAAAATTTTATACTAAATGTAGAGATAAATGACTCGCCATATAGAGAGATAAAAAGAGCAACAAATGATGAAGCGCTAGCTAATTCGTTTAATAAAGCTTTTAGTGGAAGCGTAAATTTTAAAACGCTTCAAAAGGGCGATCGACTGGCTATAGTATATGAGCGTAAAAAGCGCTTAGGCAAATATATCGGCGAGCCAAATATCAAAGTTGCTATGATAGAGACTAGGGGAAAGCCAAATTATATATATAAATTTAATGATGCGTTTTATGATCCTAATGGAAGAGAGCTTGAAAATTTCTTATTGATTAAGCCTGTGCCAAATGCTAGAATTAGCTCAAGATTTAATCCTAAAAGATTTCATCCAGTATTAAAAAGATATAGAGCGCATTTAGGTACTGATTATGCTGCGCCAAGAGGGACAAAAATTTACGCTGCTGGTGATGGCATGGTAAGCTTTGTAGGTAATAAAGGCGGATATGGCAAGACTGTTACTATCCAGCACTCAGGTGGATATATGACACTTTATGCGCATTTAAATGGTTATGCTAAAGGTATTAAAAAGGGTAAAAAAGTAAAAAAAGGCCAATTAATAGCCTATGTAGGAAGCACTGGTTTAAGCACTGGACCGCATCTACACTTGGGATTATACAAAAATGGCAACGCTATAAATCCAGAATCTGTAGTCAAAATCACAAAATCTGAACTCAATAAAAACCAAAAAATTGAATTTAACAAGCTAAAAGATAGCCTAAATAACCAAATTCAAGCTAGTTTCAAAGATCATATAAACAAAGCCCCGCTTGAAGATATAGCAAATATAACAGAGATATAATCATGCCAAATTCAAATTTAGAAGAGGTAAAAGAACAGCTTCAAAAACATATCGTAGATGAGAATGAGTTAAGTCCAGCTGATGTAGCAAGCCATTTAAAAAGGCTAAAAATCCTTGATGAGGATGAGTATGCTAAGTATTTAGAAAAGCTTGATGCGCAAACTCTTGGTGAAGCAGCTATGGAGATGCCTGAGCATATGCTGCGTGATGTGATAGAAAATATCCCAAACGATAAGATAGCTGAAGCAATCGATGAGCTAGAAAGCGATGACGCAACTGACCTTATACAAACTATAGAAGAGATAGATGAAGAGAAAGCCAAAGAGCTTTTTAGCTCGCTTGAAATAGATAGTCAAAAAGAGATTAGCAAGCTTATAAATTATGAAGATAACGAAGCTGGTGCATATATGCAAACAGAGCTATTTAGCGCTAGATTAGATGAGAGTTTAAGTAGCGCTATAGCTAGATTTCGCATAATGAAACAAGAAGATAAGATAGAAAATGTATTTTCTTTGTTTGTTGTGGATAATGAAGGGGTATTAAAGCATACAATTGCTCTTGAGGATCTTATAACATATGATTTTAATCTAAATTTAAGCCAAATAGTGAGCGAAGATGAGGAGAGATTTAAACCACATTTTGCTATTGATAGTGATGATATTAAAGTAGCTGTGGATATTATTATGGATTATGATTTGAGCGCTATTGCTGTGACTAATAGAGCTGGTGTGCTACTTGGCCGCATTACAACAGATGATATTCACGATTTTTTAGAAGAGAGTGCAACTGAGCAAATCTATAATCTAGCAGGTGTTGATGATGAAGCTGAAGAAGAGGGATTAGTAAAGACTGGTCGTGCTAGGGCGGCTTGGTTGTTTGTGAATTTAATCACGGCAATTTTGGGTGTTATTGTGATTGGATTTTTTGAAAAGTCTATTGAGAGCTTGGTTGCTTTAGCTGTTTTGATGCCAATAGTTGCTAGTATGGGTGGCAACGCTGGTAATCAAACACTAGCTGTTACCGTAAGGAGATTGGCCCTTGGTGAGATAGGGATTGGGGATTTTTGGGTAGTGCTGAAAAAAGAGATTATAATGGCTATTTTTAACTCTTTTATCTTTGCTCTGTTTTTAGGTATTTTGGTGGGGCTTTGGTTTGATAAGCCAATGCTTGGAGTAGTCATAGCAATAGCGCTTGTGGCTAATATCATTATGGCGGCATTTTTAGGGACATTTATCCCACTTAGTTTAAAGAGAATAGGGCTTGATCCCGCTGTTGGTAGCACTGTGTTTTTGACTACAGCGACAGATATTATAGGATTTTTTGTATTTTTAGGATTAGCGACATGGATTTTACTATAAGTAATTTAAGGGTTATACCATTAAAAGAGTCAAAATTTGTAAAGCCTTTTAGTATCTTATATACTCAAGATGGCAAGGATAAACGCTGGGATTGCGTAGAGGCGCATGATAGCGTGAGTTGTCTTTTATATCATAGGGAATTTGATTCATTTTTATTTGTTAGGCAGTTTCGTCCGTCTGTATGGTACTATCAAGATAAAAATCAAACTCCAATCAAAAACGGTCTTACATATGAGCTTTGTGCTGGGATTATGGATAAGGGATTAGATACCAAAGCTACGATAATTGAAGAGATTCTAGAAGAGACTGGATATAGAGTTGGTAGCGTTGAGAGAGTGACTAGTAGCTTTACTGCTCTTGGATTTGGAGCGAATGCTCAAACGCTATTTTATGGTGAGATTGATGAGAGTATGAAGGTTTCAAGTGGTGGCGGCGTTGATGATGAGAAGATAGAACTAATCTTTATAAAGCGTGATGAGATTTTGAGTTTTATATATGATGAGAGTAAGATTAAAGCGCCAAATTTACAATTTTCTATTCTTTGGTGGATGATTAATAAAAAGGCTAAATTTGATTAAAGCCATTTTGGATTTTTAGTGAAGCTCACACTTAGCCAAATTTTATAGCTTGGAATCTCAAGCCCTCGTTCTATCTCATCCCTGATTAGATCCATCTCATCTATATTTTGAATTTTAAATGACTCTCCCATTAAGATATTTACCTCAATCATAAAAAATCTTCCGCTTTTTGCTACATGCGTATCATAGTCGCTAAAATTATATTTTTTGGATATATTTTGAAGTAGGGTATCTATCTTCTCATCCATATCTTTTGGTGCAACCATCACCAAATCGGCTAAATTTTTTATAAAAACCTTAAGTGGCATAACACCTAAAATCATTGAAAGTACTACTAAAAGCCCTGGATCAAGGTATTTAGCCCATTCTGATTGGCTCTCTCTATCAAATAGCCAAACTGTTCCAAAAACTACAAATCCACCTAGATATAGCACACTATCAATTAGCCACTCAAGACTATCAACTGAGATTAAAGGAGATTGTAAAATTTTGGCTTGATATGATGTAAAAAGCCAAATTCCAATAGATAAGATCATAGAGAAAAATGAGTAAAGCATAGCCTTATCAAATTCAACTTCATATCCACCAGATAAAATCGCCTGAATTCCATTAACCATCGCATACATACATAACAAGAGTAAAATTAGGCTTTTAAATAGATTTACCATTGGCTCAAAGCGCATATATCCATACTGAAAGGTATCATCATCTTCTTTGTATATAAATTTAGATGTGATAACGCTAAGTAGTATTAAGATAATTGATAAAAATGCTACTAATCCATCAAAAATAATTGCCTTAGAACCAATATAAATTCCATAAGCAATTCCAAAAACTGCTAGCACTACAGCACAAGCTAGTGAAATCTTTAAAACAAACTGCTCTTTTTTACACTGCATTAAAGGCTGTTCGACATTATTTCTAACTTTTTTATATTTATTATGTGGACGCTTTATCATATTCTATCACGCAGTTATACTTTCATTTAATGATTGATTGTGATGATGTGCAAATATCATCTCAGCAACCTTTAGCATACCTTTAGTTATATTCTTCATCAGTGCCGTATCATTCATAAGAGAAGTTGCCATTTTATTGGTAATTTTTTTATTTATGATTAGCACATCAAAGTTAAACTCACTATCATATGCATTGTAAATTTTGCGTAGATTTTTTATTTGAGCTTCTAATTCATCTATATCTTTAATGCTTGCAATATTATACATAATGCGAAGGCACTCTAACATCTCAACTCTTAATCTATCATACTCTTCTTTGGCATATTGGTTAGAACTAGTGATATATTTAAAGACATTTGGTTGAGTATTTTTCATATCCTTTAGCGTCTCAGCCATAATTAGTGCTGCATGTCTAATATCCATAAATTTACTTAACTGTTCAGGTTTTGCATTGGTTCCAGCTAATATAGCGTAGTCGATGATTTGACTATAAATCTCTTTAAATCTATTGTTATATAGTTCATCATAATCCATTTTAATTGGAGTTTGGCGTAGCTTTATTATATCTTTTGCTGAAATATCACTATTTTGGATATCGCTGTTACTTATGCTAATAGCTTTAGCTATAATGGAGTTTGCATTAGAATAAAGATGTAAAAGCTCCTTGCCAAGTACTTCAAGCGCACTATCAGGGAATTGCAAAGATTTCTCATCAAGATATTTAGCACTATCGATTTTACTTCTTTTGCTTGAGTCTTTCATATATTTATTTAAAAGTTTTTCCATAAATGGAATAAGCGGGTAAAATATAATAACCCCTAATGCGTTAAAATATGATAAGAATACTGCTAGTCTAAGAGTGTAATCATCATCTGCGATTCCAAAATATGTACTAGTTACATCAGTAATATACATAAAAGGTACGATTAGTATAACGCTAATAATTGCACATGTTACATTAAATAACACATGAGCAACAGTGAGCTTTTTACCCTCCATATTTGCATTTAAGGAGCCAATAATTGCCATCACAGTTGAGCCGACATTTGAGCCAATGGCAATACCAACAGCATTATCATAGGTTATCTGTCCTGCACTTAGTGCTGCTAAAGCTAGAGTAAGAGATGCGTGCGAGCTTTGGATTAATACTGTAACTATAATTCCTACAAAGGTATAAATAATCAACCCAGCCATTCCAGACATCGCAAATTGCGATAGATCAATGCTATCTTTGATATGATCAAAGCCGCCTTTCATATAAGATATTCCAAGAAATAAAAGACCGATACTAAATAAAAAATATCCAAAACCTTTAATTTTTTCAGTTTTATTTACCATACATAACATACCTATAACTATTAAAGGCATAGAGTAAGCAGCGATATTTACCTTTAGACCAAAACCAGCCAAAAACCAGCCAGTAGTAATAGTGGCTAAATTTATTCCATAAATGATAGCTAAACCTGAGGCTAATGTGATTAGCCCAGCACTTAAAAATGATATTGCAAGAACGCTAACAAGGCCGCTTGATTGCATTACTGTAGCGCTAACTGCACCAAATAAAAAGCTTTGGAAGTTTCTTTTTGTCATTTTTTTTAAAAATTTATCTAGACTTGCCATCATAGAAAAACTTTTTTCTAATACACTCATAGCATATAAAAATATACAAATTCCAAAAATAATAGTAAGAAAGCTTTGGCTAAGATACATTAATACGCAGGTTAAACCAATAAAACCAAAAAATAGAATATTTTTCATTAAAATCCTCTTGAATTTTTCTCTAACAATATATGACTTAAAAATATTACAAAGAATATCTGTAAAAATAGTCCAACAAATGGCACTAATGTTAGAATATAAAATAGTACTGAAGCGCTAAAAAATTTAATCCCACCACCTTTTTGCATATCTATTTCAAAGATTAAGCTATCAGAAGTATTACTAGCTATATCAATGAGCATTAAGCGATAAAATAGATAAAAAAATGGTAAATTTAGAATAAATAAATTTAACACAGGAATAAATAAAAGGGGTATACATATTAAAAATATTAGAATAAATTTAATAATCGTACTACCAATTAGCTTAAAAACATGCATATTACTAGGTAGTGGAGTTGAGTTATAGCCATAATACTTATCGTTTATATATTTAACTACATATGGCGTTAAAAATCCAGTTATAATACCTGCAATTGCTACACTTAATAAAATAGCTAAAAATATACTAATTATATAAAATGATGAAGTTATCATAAACTGCACAATGCTAAGAGATAAAAGCCACGCTATAAATCCATCTCCATTAGCATATGCTTCAATGCTAGGACGGGCTAAAATGCTAAAAACATCACCGCCAAAATATATCACTAGCCCAATCAAGCTTCCAAGTGAAATAAAAAGTGGCAAAAATGAAAGTGCTAAAAATCTAAAAGTTAAAAAGTCGCTCAGCGAGCGTTTGATTATACTATTCATTTGATATTTTGGTAGGCAGTTTTAAGTTTAGCGTAAATTTCATCTACGCTACTAGCGCCATTTTGTAAAATTTCATTCATTACAGCATTATCCTCTACACCATTCCAAATTTTTATATAGCTTCCATCTTTATAGCCGTGATCTTGACGGAATTTATTTAAAACATTTTTGCCAATATAGATATTAAATAGCTTTTGTAAATTTACTCCACATTTTAATGAAACCCTAAAATAATCTCTTAAAAGGTCGAAGAAATTTATATTAAATCCACTGCAGCGATTTATAATTAGCTCAGTATCGTTTATAATTTCATAGATACTATACTCTTTTATATTATATGGCTCTTTACAAAACTCATTAAATCCACTAGTTGATACTATATCATCAGTTAAATTATCAATATCGCCAATGGAATTTATCTTATACTTCTCTAGTCCAAGACTCATAATAAAATGCCAAATATCAACAATTTCAATGGCAACATTGTCTACATCTAGTGGAGAATTTATAGCCTTCCAATGTTTCCATGCAAAGTTATCAATTAGCTCAGCACACTCCATATAAATGCAACGTTTCCAGCTAATTAATTTACCATCTTTAGTATGCCCCATCTCCCAGCCAATACCATTAGTATCATCATTTAATTGCTGTTGGAGATTTAACATCTCTTTTATTAAATTTCTATACATCATAATCTACGCCTTAAAATTTTAAATTTAAGATTATACAGTAAATTTGTTTAATTATATATGAAATTTGGCCTAAAAAAGCTTGCTAAAGTAGCAAGCTTATGCATAATAATTTAGATTATTTTGCGGTTTTAGCATATTTTCAAATAGCTTTTGAGTCTGTTCTAGTAGAGATTTATTTAAGTTGTTATTTTTAGTTTTATGTTCTTTTAGCATCTCATCAAACATATCTAAAAGTGAACTTTTTAACTTTATTTTAGCATCATCGCTATTTAAATTTGGTAACTCTTTTTTGAGTGAATTTGCAATATTTGAGATAGTTTCATCGCTAAAAGGTTCATTTTCTTTGATATGTTTCATAAAATCATCGATTTTTGGGCGGAGTTCTTCTAGCGCTTTTGCAATCTCTAATTTATCTTGCTCACTTATACCATTTTGACTATTTAGCTCAAATTTATACCCATATGTATGGCGTAGATTTAGGCTTTGTTCGTTTGAATTTTTGGAGTTCTTGCTTGAGTAGGCTAACTCTTTATTATCATACATCGCAAGATTTATGGTATCGCCAGAGCTAGTTTTAAACGAGTAGTTAAACGCATTATATGAAGCGTTTGCGTAGCTGTTTGTAATCATTGAAAATCCTTAAAATTTTATAGTATATCGGTTAAAATGCGATATATTTTAAGCCAAATTTGGCTAAAATTAAGCAAAAATAGTGCCAAAATGGATGAAAAATGGATGAAAAAATAGCTAAATTTATAGATAGTCAGCATATTTTAACCCTTGGAGTAAATGGGAAAAGTGGTGCATATCTATGTAGTTGTTTTTACGCTTTTTTAAAGCCAAATTTAATTATTGTTGCTTTTGGCGATGATAGCTATCATGCTAAAGTGATTCAAAACGATAGTAGGGTTTTTATAAATATCGCCTTGCACACAAAAATAGTTGGCAAAATCCAGGGTCTTCAAGCGAGTGGGTCTATATATCTAGTAGATAATGAAGTGGAGAAAAATGCATATATATCACGCTTTATTTATGCTAAGCTAATGAATTTAAATTTATATAAAATAGAGTTAAAGTGGCTCAAATTTACAGATAATACCTTAGGATTTGGTAAGAAAATTGAGTTAAATTTAGCTTGAATTATTGGCAACTTGCTTGATTAATTTACCTAGCGTTTTTTTACTAATTGGCTTTACAAGAAATGCAAGTACTCCAAGCTCCATTGTCCGTTGACGAAGAGTTGCATCAGTGCTAATTACGATAATTGGAATATCTTGGAGATATTTGCGACTTTTAAAATTATGTAAAAATTCAAAACCATTTAATCTTGGCATATAGATATCTAAAAGTATTAAATTTATATCAAATCGCCTCTCTAAAATTTCCATAGCCTCAAGCCCATCACTTGTTGTAGTAATGCTAGAGATATATAAATTATCAGATAAAATTAGCTCTAAAAGCTTAATGCTTATTATATCATCATCAATTGCTAAAATATTTAGTTTTGTCATTGGATTAGCTCTTTTATCTGATTTTCTAAGTTAGATTTACTAATATTTGTGCTAATTAGCTGAGTAAATTGGGCTTGAATTTGTGTTGGGATTTTGCTGTTTGGTTCGATAAATAATACGACTTTACTCTCAAAATTATGCAGTTGAGAGCTATTTTTGATAATATTTAAAATTCTATTAGCATCAAAAAAACTTGCTGTATAATCTATCAAAACCAACTTGTATGCTCTATTTTGCGTAGCCTCTTCAAGCTCATCAAATGAATCGACAGTATCTATCGTATGGCAGACTTTTGATAGTACAGCGTGATAAATTCTATTTTCCATTTTGCTCTTTTTAAATAATAAAATATCTCTTGTGCCATCTAATGCATTAAGTGGATCTTTATTGCCAATACTTGCTAAGATTTCGATAATTTGCGATTTTAAAAGCGGCTTTTGTAGATAATAATCAAATAGCAAGTTTGTTTTATTAATTTGCTCTTTAGAACTTGATAACATTGCAATTATCGGTGTTCGTTCGATATCCTTTTCATCTTGAGTACTAATGATATTTGTAGCAGCAATTAGCGCATTTTGTTTATCTAGTGCAATATCTGTAAAAATTGCATCATAATTGTTAATTAAAGTAAGCTCATATAAGCTTTTACCATCATTTACTACATCGACACTGGTACAAATTTCTTCAAACATCTCTTTTGTTTTTTTACTCTTATCATTTGTGCCTATTAGAATTTTTAGGTCATATTTTTGAGTTGATTTTAGGCTATTTAACAAGGCATTTATTAACGAGATTAAGCTAGGACTAAAGCCGTGATTAAGATCGCTAAATTCGATATCTTTTGAATCTTTTTCATTTTTAAATTTACCAATTGCTGGGCTTAAATTTGGCTCAACTATAACTCCAAGATAGTTTAAATATAAATTTATAATTTTTAAATTATCATCGCTTATTCCTTCAGGAATGATTGAAACTTTTGAACCTTTAAAAAGATTTGCATAGCTTTTATCTACATTTGAGTGGAGTTTTAAGGTTAGATCTAGACTAAATTCGCTTCCAATTTTTAGCTGGCTTTTGACATTGATTTTACTATTTAGCATTTTAGCATATTGGCTAATAATACTAAGCCCAAGACCGGTTCCACCATATGTTTTAGTTGCATTTTCATTGGTATAGAAGTTATCAAAAATCTTGCCTAAAGCATTTTGAGCAATACCAATTCCAGTATCTTTAACCATAAAGCTAAAGCTAATATTACCATTTGTGGATTGTAATTTTTTTACATACACGGTAATTTGTCCGCCACTTTGGGTAAATTTAATAGCATTATCGATTAGATTTATAGCGATTTGTTTAATTTTGTCTTCATCGCTAAAGACAGTTACCATCAATTCTGGATCGATGTAGTAGGTTAAGGTTAAATTCTTAGCCAAAAGTCTATTAAAGTAGGAGTTAATAATCTCATCAAATAGAGTATAAAGGCTAAAATCACTCTCATAAAGCTCGACATTTCCACCTTCAATTTTTGCCATATTTATGATGTTATTAATAGCTTTTAGTAGGTTTTGGCTACTTTGTTCGATTATATCAATTAACTCTTTTTCATCTTTACCTAGTGAGCGGCTCTTTAATAGCTCACTAAAGCCTAAAATACCATTTAATGGCGCTTTAATCTCATGAGATATATTAGCTAGAAATGCTGTTTTAGAGCGGCTATCACTTTGGGCAATATCTTTTTGAGCGATTATTTTATCTAAGGCTTCATTTATAATTTTATGACCATTTTCTAAAGTTGCAGTTTGAGTAGATTCTAGCGGGTTGGTAGCCGATACGGATTTGATTTTATCGATAATTTTTGATAGGTTATCAATATTGGCTTTTATATAGTTTTTAGTATAGTATGATACTAGTGATAAAATTATACTAATAATCCAAACAATAAAAGCCAAAATAGAATCTATCCATAAATCTTTTTCAAATTCATCTAGCTCAGTTTTGATTTGAGAACTGATTACATCTTGTATTTGATATGAAAATTCTAATTCATCACTGATTAAATCATAATATTTTTGTGCTAAATAAATACTTGGTTCACCATTTTTAATCAGCTCTATTGTAAAAGTACTTAAGTTGTCTATAGCTTGCTTATAATTTTGGCTTTTAAATATCGCTTCTATCTGTTTTTTTGCATAACTATCAGGTAAATAGCCGTAATTTAATCCATTATTTCTAATCAAATCTAGCCATAATAAAAGCTCTTGTGTATTAAGTGCTCTGTGATTAATGATATTAGCTACCAAATCACGCTTGGCACTAATTGAAATGCTATTAGAATAAGAGGATATAAATGTAAAAATAAATAGATTTAGCCTATTTGATAGATCATGTTTCCTCAGGTTAAAAATTTCATTTTTAATCAGCAAGTTTAAATCTCTAAAGTAGCTTAAAACTTCGGAGTTATTTAAATTTACATCATCTAGCGTGTAGCGAATTTGAGGTAAGGACTCTAAGCGGTTTAAAATCTCGTTTAAGCCTAGTTCGTTACTATGTAACTGTTTGATATGTTCTATTGTATGGTCAGTAATTTGCCGATTGACATTTTTGCTATTAGTATCATTGATTATCATCTCTTTATCTAACTCTTTTGAGAGATTGGCAAGATCTAAAGCAATTGAAAATTCATGGCGTAGTTCTTTTAAATTCATACTAAGATTATATTGAAAAATTAGATACCAACTAGATATCAAAAATATTACAAATAGTGGCAATGTCGCAATTAAGCGTAAAATTCCAAGTAAGCTAAAATATGATCTCATTGCATCTCGCTTTGAATTATATTTTCTATATTTGTTATAAAATTAGTATATTTATAAAATTCATCATTTAGTAGCTGTTCATCGCTAGTTGCTTGAATATTAATTAAGATTTCGCAAAATTCGGTTAGTTTTAATTTTGTTGCCAGTTGGGCAAGCTCTCTTATAGTATCATTTGCATCAATTAGTAATAGTTTTGCTTCATATAATTTTTCATAGTTTTGACGGGCAAATTGGGTAAATTCTAGCATTCTACGCTTGAATTCGGTTGCATCTAAACGGCTAATATATAAAATATCCCAAAGCCATCTATTTTTATCATTAACATATGATAGACGATTTCCATCAAATAATAATTTAACACTGTAATAATGTTCATTTACATCCTTTAAATTTACCACCTCTACAGCGATTTTTACACTCATTATATCGCCATTATCAAGCTTAATTTGCATATCTTGGATATTGCTTTGAGATTGAGAGATTATTAGGTCTATGTAGTGATTTTTAGCATTATATAGCGGACTAGTCTCTAAAAAATAGTCACTAATATCATTACAACTCCTAAAAAAATCCTCTGGAGTTAAAAAGCCAAAAAGCGAAAGTCCTTCGCTACTAATACCAATCATTTCATAGTTTTGATCATAAAGTATCATCTTAAATTCCAAAATAAATTTCTTGATTTTAGCGTAATTTGCTTTAGATTGAATTTAAATAGATATAGCTAAATTAAATTTATAAAAATTCAAAGCAGTTTAAGTAAAATTTAGGTAGAATCCAAAACTTAATTTTTACCTAAAGGAAAAGTTTATGAAAAGAACTTATCAACCACATAAAACACCTAAAAAACGCACTCACGGCTTCCGCGTTAGAATGAAAACCAAAAACGGTCGTAAAGTAATTAGCGCTAGAAGAGCAAAAGGTAGAGCAAGACTAGCTGCCTAAGAGCTAAATTGAAAATTAATAAATTTGACTCTATTAGCGATAGTAAAGAGTTTAGCAGAGTCTATCAAAGTGCCAAAAAATGGCATTGTGATTTAGCAGTTGTCTATTTTTTAGAGTCAGATACGAGTAGATTCGCCGCAGTAGCAAGTAAGAAGATAGGAAAGGCAGTTGTAAGAAATAGGGTCAAAAGGCTTTTTCGTGCTGTATTTTCCACACTTAGTAGTGATCTAAAAGATGGTATATATATCTTTATTGCAAAAAGCGGAGCAGATAAGGTGCCCTTTGATAAAATTCGCAAGAGTTTTAGATGGGCGTTAAAAAGGATGGACTCTATAAGATAATGAGCGCTCTTATCCTTTGAGTAGATAATTTAGCGCTCTTTTTGTTCATTTTGATTGCAAATTTATAGGCGCAAATTAATGAAAATTGCTACTAGTTTGGTTATTTTTTATAAAAAATATATCTCACCATTATTGCCAAGGTCGTGCAGATACTATCCTAGTTGTTCTGAGTATGCTCTTTGGCAGCTTAGCCACAGCGGGATAGTCGCCTCTATTTTTGCCATTAGCCTTAGAATTCTGCGATGCAATCAACTCTTTAGAGGTGGCATAGATTATCCTATTATTAAGCGAAAATTTACGCCCTCTTATCTATTTTTAAAGCAGAGTTATGTAGAGCCAAAATTTTGGCTTATTCGGCATAAAAAAGATAAATTTTATTTAATAAAAGCATTTGACTTATCAAAGGAAAAGAAGTGTTAGATAAACTCTCAACCCAAAAAAGGCTGATAATAGCCACAGTTATATCTGTCTTATTTTTTATAGCTTATGATGCGTTGTTTGCCCCAAAGCCGTTAATTGATACAAATAAAACAGTAGAACAAAATCAAAGCGCACCAGCTACTAATTTAGCTAACTCTACGACAGATAAAGCAGCTATTGCGCCAAAACAAATTAGTAAAAATATCGCCACAATTGAAGGTGCAACTTATAGCGCTACAATTGATGAGCTTGGAAGAATTAGCAACTTTACACTAAAGGATTCTAAATTTAAAAATGAAAATGGTGAACAAATTTCACTTTTAAAACCTAGCTCGCCACTTCCGCTCGAGATTCGTTTCTCAGATACAGCTATAAATGAAAAAGCCTTTAAGGTTGCTTATACTGTAAGTAGTGATAAAATTGATGCTACTAAGTCCCCAGCCAATATTACTCTTACACAAAATTTAGATTCATTTAGTGTAGTGAAAAATTTAACTTTTCACCCAGATGGATCATATGATATTGATGTTAAGGTAAACTCAAATCACGAGTATTTTATCACTGCTGGATTTCGTCCAATTGTAGCAGTAGATGGATATACAGTTCATGGGGTTTTATTACGCAAAGAAGATGATAGTTTAGAGATTATAGAAGATGGTGATGCTAAGGGGAATGAAATATTTAGAAGTGTTGATCTTTTAGCAAATAGTGATAGATACTATACAACTCTATTTTATGATAATAAAAGATCAATGGAGATCTTTATTCAAAATGATGCTGATGAGAATACCTTAAGCTTTGCTAGAAATATTGGAAATTTTAGCGCTAAAGGCTATATTGGGCCAAAAGATTATAAAACTTTAAAAGCTATTGAACCAAGTTTAGTTGATACTATTGAGTATGGTTGGTTTACATTTATTGCTAAACCTGCATTTTTATTACTTGATTGGCTATACTCGTTTATAGGTAACTGGGGCTTTGCTATTGTTGCGCTCACTATTATTATTCGTATAGTTTTATTCCCGTTAACATATAAGGGAATGGTATCAATGAATAAACTAAAAGAGTTAGCTCCAAGAATGAAAGAGATCCAAACTAAATATAAAGGAGATCCTCAAAAAATCAACGCCCATGTAATGGAATTATATAGAAAGCATGGAGCAAACCCAATGGGCGGATGTTTGCCGATTTTAATTCAAATTCCAATTTTCTTTGCTATTTATAGGGTTTTATTAAATGCTATTGAGTTAAAAGGAGCTGAATGGATATTATGGATTAACGACCTTGCAGAGCTTGATCCATATTTTATTTTACCTATACTTATGGGTATTACGATGTATATTCAGCAACACATCACTCCAACAAATTTTACCGATCCAATGCAAGAGAAGATTATGAAATTTCTACCGCTGATATTTACATTTTTCTTTATTACATTCCCAGCTGGTTTAACGCTTTATTGGTTTATCAACAATCTATGTTCTATAGCACAACAAATGGTAGTAAATAAAATATTTGCTCGTCATAAAGCTCAAGAGATAGCGGAGAAACGCCATGAGCATTAGGATAGAAGCTAAGGATTTAGAGGCTGCTTATATAAAAGCAGCCAGCCAACTTGGATGCTCTACTATAAATTTAGAAATTACTCCGATTAAACCATCTAGAAAAGGCTTTTTTGGTTTTTTTCAAAAAGATGGACTTTTTGAAGTTGTAGTTAAAAAAGAGGCTGAAAAAAAGGCTAAAAAATCAAAACCAGAGCGCAGTGAAAGAGAGATAAAAGAGCTAAAACATCATACCCCAAAACCATTAAAGGCTGAAACTAGCAATAAAAGTGAAGATAAATCTGAGCTAAAATCTCAATCAGAACCAAAACTTCAATCTGAGCTAAAAACTGAAAATAGGGTCGAAGTAAGATCGTCTAAAGAACCAATAGCCAAAAAACCAGTACTAAATATCGACCACTCTATATTTGATTCATTTCATAAAATAGATGAAAACAAACCTTCTCAAGATGATATTTTATTAGAAATTAGAGCAGGACTTGATAAATTACTTATAGCAAGTTCATTTGATATTGAAGTAAGTGAACTCTCAATTTATGATGCTGATACTATATATATCAAACTTGATGGAGCTGATGCAGCGCTAATGATAGGTAAGGAGGGCTATAGATATAAGGCGATTTCATATTTATTATTTAATTGGATAAATGCTAGATACAATAAAGGAATTCGCTTAGAGATAGCTGAATTTTTAAAAAATCAAGAGAGTAGTATGGCAACATATTTAAGCGGTGTAATCGAAAGAGTAGAGCTGATTGGAAAGGCTCAAACTAAGCCACTTGATGGTGTTCTTGTTAAGATTGCTTTAGAACAGCTTAGAGATAGATTCCCAGATAAATATGTCGGAATTAAAAATAGCGATGAAGGTAAATTTATCGTTATAAATGACTTTCATAAAAAATGAATATTGTAGCACTTGCGACTCCGTATGGAGTAGGAGCAATCTCGATTATAAGACTTAGCGGCAAAGATGCTCTAAGCATTGCTGATAAAATATGTGGCAGTTTAACGCCTAGAGTTGCGCATCTAAAAGAGTTAAAAGATAGAGATGGCAATGTCTTAGATGAGGCTATTGTTATATATTTTAAGGCTCCATTTAGTTTTACTGGTGAAGATGTTGTGGAGTTTCAAACTCATGGTGGCGTAGTTGTAGCAAATTTAATTATAGATGAAATTTTAGCTTATGGAGCTAGAGTAGCTGACCCTGGAGAATTTAGTAAACGAGCACTACTAAATGGTAAAATCGATTTAGCTAAGGCTGAGAGTATTCAAGGATTGATAAATGCTAGAAGCGAGGGTGCGGCTAAAATTTTAGCTAGAGTTATGAGTGGTGAGCTTGGTTTATTTTGCGATACTTTGCGTGATGAATTAATTTCAACTCTAGCTTATACTGAGACTTGTATTGATTATGCTGATGATGACTTGCCAGCTGATATAATGGAGCAAATTAAGCTAAAATTAAAAGAAGTATCATTAAAACTAGATCACATAATCTCAATTTCAAATTCCAAAAAAGGCTTAATTGATGGCTATAAAGTAGCTATTATTGGTTGCCCAAATGTAGGTAAAAGCTCAATTTTAAATTCACTTTTAAATTATGAACGCGCTATAATTAGCGATACTCCTGGTACTACTCGTGATACTATTGAAGAGCAGATAAAAATAGGCACTCATTTAGTACGCATTATCGATACTGCTGGTATTAGGCATAGTGATCATGATATAGAAAATATAGGAATAGAGTATTCTAAAAGAGCTGCTAATAGCGCTGATATAATTATTTGTGTATTTGATAGCTCAAGAGTTAGTAATAGTGAAGATATAGCTATTTTAGATTTTATCAATAGTTTAAATAAAAAGGTGATTTTTGTATTGAATAAATCTGATTTGGAATTTAAATTTGATCTTGATATTGATGGGATTTTGCTTAGTGCAAAAGATGAATGCTCAGCTTTAAAATTTGCACTTGAGAGATATTTAAACTCACAAGATACAAATGAGATAATGCTAAGCTCAAATCGCCAAATAAAAGCATGCCAAGATGCTAAAAATGCAATTGATAGAGCAACTGAGCTTTTAGATGAGTCAGTGTTGGAGCTATTTGCTTATGAGATAAATAGAGCCATAAAAGAGATAGGAAGCATTACAAAACCACTTCAAAATTCTGAAATTTTAGATAAAATGTTTAGCAGTTTTTGTCTAGGAAAATAAATTTAAAAGGGGAAACATATGGATAAAAAAACGATACAAGCGCATAAAATTAGCGATGATGAATATAAGAAGATATTAGAGATTTTAGGGCGTGAGCCAAATTTACTTGAGCTTGGTGTATTTTCTGCAATGTGGAGTGAGCATTGTAGCTATAAATCATCTAAAAAATATTTAAATGGCTTTCCTACTAAAGCCCCATGGGTTCTTCAAGGTCCAGGCGAGAATGCTGGAGTGATTGATTGCGGTGATGGTATGGCTGCTGTATTTAAGATGGAAAGCCACAATCACCCAAGTTTTATTGAGCCGTTTGCTGGTGCTGCTACAGGAGTTGGCGGTATTTTTAGAGATATCTTTACGATGGGTGCTAGGGTTGAGGCTAGTATGAACTCTTTAAGATTTGGGCAGGTTCGTGGAGATGATAAAACTAATCGCCATCAACGCTACTTAGTAAAAGGTGTAGTATCTGGTATTAGCCATTATGGCAACTGCATGGGTGTGCCAACTGTAGGTGGTGAAACTACATTTGATGAGAGTTTTAATGGTAATATTTTAGTTAATGCTTTTGGTCTTGGAATTTGTAAAAGTGATGAGATATTTTACGCAAAAGCCGAAGGTGTAGGAAATCCAGTAATGTATGTTGGGTCAAAAACAGGTAGAGATGGCCTTGGCGGTGCTGTGATGTCAAGCGATAGCTTTAATGAAGAAAATAAATCTCTACGCCCAACCGTTCAAGTAGGCGACCCATTTGCTGAAAAGCTTCTTATGGAGGCATGCTTAGAATTATTTAAGTGCGATTATATTGTAGGAATTCAAGATATGGGAGCAGCTGGTCTTACTTCAAGTAGTTTTGAAATGGCAGGCAGAAGCGGTAGCGGTATGAGAATGTATCTAGATAAAGTTCCTATGCGTGAGAGTGGAATGACTCCATATGAGCTAATGCTTAGTGAATCACAAGAAAGAATGCTAATCTGTGCTAAAAAAGGGTGCGAAGATAAGATAAAAGCAATCTTTGCTAAATGGGATTTAGATGCTGAGATTATCGGAGAGGTAACTGATACTGGCGTGATGGAGTTATATTGGCATGGAGAGTTAGCTGGTAGTGTGCCTATTGCTCCACTTAGCGAGGCTGCTCCTATGCTAGATCGCCCAACTAGCAGACCAAAATATCTTGATGAAATTGCAAAAATTAATTTAGATAATATGCCAAATATTAGTAATCAAGAAGCATTTGAGCTATTAATAAGAGATTTAAATGTGGCAAATAAAAGCCTAATATATGATCAATATGATTCAACTGTAGGTACAAATGTAATTAAAAAAGCTGGCAAACTAGGTGCTGCTGTGATGAGAATAAAAGAAAATGGCAAATCAATTGCTATGGGTATGGAGTGTAATACTAGATATAATTATGTAAATCCAAGAATTGGCGCTGCTGCAGCTGTTGCAACAAGTGGTAGAAAAGTGGCTATGAGTGGAGCTACTCCACTAGCTATTACAGATTGTCTAAACTATGGAAATCCACAAAATCCTGAAGTTATGTGGCAGTTCGCACAAGGTTGTGAAGGGATTAAAGAGGCTTGTGCTGCGCTTAATACTCCAGTAGTTAGTGGTAATGTAAGCTTGTATAATGAAACTGATGGTATTAGCATTCAGCCAACTCCAAGTATTGTAACTGTAGGTGTAGGTGATGATGCTAATAAAAGCTTAGATAGTGAATTTAGTGGTACTGATGTGAGTGTTTATTTGCTTGGTAAAACTACTGGTGAGTTTGCTGGATCACTATATATGAAAGCTATAGCGAATCTATGTGCTGGAGAGCTAAAGGAGATTGATTATAAGGCAGAAAGAGCACTTTGGGATTTAGTAATTGAGGCTAATAAAAATGGAGTTTTAGCTTTTGCCAATAGTGTAGGAGTAGGTGGTATTGCTATAACTCTAGCTAAGATGGCAGCAGTTAGCTCTATTGGTTTTAGTGGAGAGATTAAATTTGATGATGGTCGCTTTGTATTTGATGAGAGTTTTTCTAGAGCAGTAGTAGGTGTTAAAGATGCTATTAAATTTGAAGAGCTAGCTAAAAAATATGGAGTTGAGTTTATTAAAATTGGCTTAAGTGGTGGTGATGAGTTTATTCTTAATGATATTAAAATGGACTTAAAAGAGCTGCAAAATATCTATTTTAGCGAGTTTGCTGCTGTTATTAAAAGTGAAGATTGATAGTGAATATATTTTTAATCTTAATTGGGCTTGTCGTTGCATTTTGGTTACTTAGTCGAGGGTTTGCTAATTCAAACTCTAAAAAACAAAGCCTTCAAGAACTTCAATATGATGATGCTAAATATCTTATAATGCTTACTGCAAAAGTCGCCAAAAGCGATGGAGTAGTAAGCAAAGATGAGGCTAATTATATATCACTTTTATTAGATGATATATGCTTAAAGCTTGGAGATGTTAATGTTAGAGATGATTTAAAAGAGCTATATACCTGGCATAAAGATAGCCATAGCTCAGCTTATGCTATTGCTAAAGAGTATAAGCAAAAGATGAGGTTTAGCCAAAAAATCTGGATAAATCGTATAATATTTTTTATGAATTTAGCCTATATTGATGGTGAATTTAATGGCAATGAAAAGGCAATACTACAAGAGATTTGCGATGGATTTGGCTTGCATAAGAGTATTGTAGAGGATCTTTTTGCTCATTTTGAGGCTGAATTTAAAAATTTATCTAAAGAAAATACTAATATTGATCCATATGAAGTTTTAGGGCTTTCAAAAGATGCTAGTTTTGAAGAGATTAAGGCTAGTTATCGTAGATTATCTAGAGAGTATCATCCTGATTTTACGATGGATAAAAGTGATGAGATAATTACTCAAGCAACTAAAAAAATGCAACAAATAAATGAAGCATATGATATGTTAAAAGCGAAATTTAAATAAGGAGCGTAGATGAGAGCATTAATTAGCGTTAGTGATAAAAGCGGTATAGTTGAGTTTGCTTTAGGACTTGAGGCTTTAGGTTTTGAGATTTTAAGTACAGGTGGTACATATAAAACGCTAAAAGATAATGGTATTAAAGTTATAGAAGTTAGCGAATTTACTGCTAGTCCTGAGATGTTTGAAGGTAGAATCAAAACACTTCACCCAAAAATCCATGGAGGAATCTTACATAAAAGAGATAATGCTAGTCATGTAGAACAAGCTAGTAAGCACGATATTAAAGGTATTGATTTAGTATGTGTAAATTTATATCCATTTAAAGAGACTACAATCCGTACAGATGATTTTGAAGAGATTATTGAAAATATTGATATTGGTGGCCCTACTATGGTAAGAAGTGCGGCTAAAAATTTCAAAGATGTCTTAATAGTTACTGATATGAATGACTACGATAAGGTACTTAATGCTATTAGAAATGATAGTGCTAGTTATGAGTTTAGACGCGATTTAATGATTAAAGCATATGAACATACTGCAGCATATGATTCTATGATAGCTAACTATATGAATGAGAGATTTAATGGCGGATTTGGTGCTAAAAGATTTATAACTGGTTCAAAAGTATTTGATACAAGATATGGTGAAAATCCTCATCAAAAAGGTGCTGCATATGAGTTTGATAGCTTTTTAAGTTTAAATTTTACTCAGTTAAAGGGTGAAGCAAGTTTTAATAATATGACAGATATAAACTCAGCTGTAGCTATCGCTTCGGCATTTGGCGATGCTCCAGCAGTTGCTATTTGCAAACATGCTAATCCGTGTGGTTTTGCTATTGGAGAAAATGAGCTTGATAGCTATATAAAAGCTCTTAAATGCGATCCTATTAGTGCATTTGGCGGAGTAGTAGCGATAAATGGTACGCTTACAAAGGAGCTAGCTCTTAAAACTAAAGAGATATTTATAGAGGTTATAATCGCTGCTAATGTAGAAGATGGTGTTTTAGAACTTTATAGTGATAAAAAACGCACTAAAATCTTTACACAAAACAATAAATTCCTAGTAACATCTGGCTATAAATGGGATTTTAAACATATTGATGGTGGATTTGTATTCCAAGAAAAAGATAATCTAAGTGATAGTGAGGTAGATAACGCTAAGCAAGTTACTACAAAAGCAGCAAATCCAGATGAGATAAACGACCTTAAAATTGCATGGAAAATTGCAGCTTTAACTAAGTCAAACTGCGTTGTATATGTCAAAGATAGCACTCTTTTAGCTATTGGAATGGGGATGACTAGCAGGGTGGATGCGGCTCGTGCTGCAGTAGCTAAAGCTAATGATATGGGTATAGATCTAAAAGGTTGCGCATTAGCTAGTGAGGCATTTTTTCCATTTGCTGATAGTATAGAGATAGCAGCAAGTGTTGGCGTTGCAAATGTGATTCAACCAGGTGGTTCAATTCGTGATGAAGATGTAATAGAAGCAGCTAATAAAGCTGGAATGAGTATGTATTTTACAGGCATTAGACACTTCTTGCATTAATTTAATTTGGGTCAAATTCGACCCAAGTTTGCCTATTTTAGGCGAAAATTATCTTATTAAACTTCTAGTAAGAGTTAAAGATGTATAATTTCGTTATATTTTATTCAAGGTGAGACAAAATGATTAATACCATAGGTAAGAAAATAGTTCTCAGTATTATTGCTGTGCTATTTATTAGCTTTGTAGTTATGCAGTTTATTATCATAGCTCAATTTAACAGTTCATCTACACAAATTACTAAAGATAGTTTAAATATGCTTAGTTCGTCGATTTTTCAAACAGTTCAGACTGCTATGAATACAGGCGACCCACAAATTATAGAAAAATCAGTTCATGATGCAAGTTTAATTAAAGGCGTAGCATCTTTAAATATTTATCGTTCTGATGTTGTATCTGAAGGGTTTGGATTAGATAAGGTGGCGCCTAAGGATAATATTATCAAAGAGCAATTTATAAATCCAAAAAATTATACAGAGACTATCAAAACCAAAGATAACCATCAATTAAGATTAGTTACTCCGATTATTGCTAAGAGCGAATGTTTGGCTTGTCATGCTTTATCTAAAGAAAATGATGTTTTAGGCGTGATGGATTTATCATACTCATTAAATGCTATGGATAAAGATTTACGAGATAAGAGTGTTATGTTCTTTTTAATCTTTACTATTTCACTTATTTTAACTGCTATTATTGTTTTGGTTGTACTTCGCAAGGTTGTTATTGCTCCAGTGTTGGAGTTATTAAACCGTGCCAAGGATTTAAGTAGTGGCGATGGCGATTTAAGTGCTAGAATTTCAGTTAAAAGTAGCGATGAGATTGGTCAGACTTGCCAGCATATTAATGTATTTATAGAGAAAATTCAAGACATAGTCAAAAAAGCTCAAAATAGTGCTAAGAGTGTAGAGAATGAGACAATGACGCTAAATGACAACGCCTCAATACTCCTAAATAGCACAGAAGCAGGAAAAGCTCAAGCCAAAGAGTCATACGCAATTAGTAAAAGCATATCCGATGAGTTAGAGATATCAACTGACAAATCAAGCAAAGCAGCCGGCGCTAATAAACAATCTTATGATGAGCTAGAAGAGATGATACACTCTCTTAACGAAGTTGTAACTCATCTAAATGAAGCAAATGCTAAAGAACAAGAGATAGCACAAAAAACAATAAGCGTAGTTAGCCAAACCGAAGATATGAAAAAGGTATTAGATATCATAGGCGATATAGCTGATCAAACAAATTTACTTGCTTTAAATGCAGCTATAGAGGCGGCTCGTGCCGGAGAGATGGGAAGGGGGTTTGCCGTAGTGGCAGAAGAGGTTAGAATCTTAGCTGAAAAGACCAATGAATCCTTAAGCGGTATAAACTCTAATGCTCAAAATATGATAGAATCTACTAGGGAGTTAGGTGCTTCGCTTAATGAAAACGCTAAAAATATTGCACTTATTAGCACAAGTGCAAATGAGTTAATGGATAGAGCTAGATCAACCCAAAAAGCTACAAGCGAATCTATGCAGATAGTTCAAGAGGTATCATCGATGGCTATAGAGATTAATAAAAAGATAAAGACTCTACTAGATCAGTCTGAAAGCTCTGTAGAAGCATTTGATAATAATGCTAAAATTGCACATCAAGTCTTAGAAGTATCAACTAGTCTAAAAGATGTATCTACCAGATTAGAAGATGATCTAAATAAATTCAAAACCTAATTCTAGCTACCCAAGCGGTGGCTAGAATTATAGCTTTTTTTTAACTTAAATTTAATTATAATTAATAATTCAAAGTTACAATTTCAATTTCAATTTCAATTTAAAAATATTAAGGATTTGATAATGAAAAATATGGGCGAACCAAGGATAAAAATCGTCGCTATGCCAAGCGATACAAATCCAGCTGGAAATATATTTGGTGGATGGATTCTTTCTCAAATTGACCTTGCTGGGGCTATAGCTGCTAGAGAGTTAGCGCCTATAAGAGTTGTAACAATCTCGATGAAAGAGGTAATTTTCAAAGAACCAGTATTTATTGGTGATATTGTTAGTTGCTATGCAAAAATAACTCAAGTAGGTCAAACTTCAATAACAACAGTGGTAAAAGTAGTCGTACAAAGATTAAATTCGCAAGGATTTTGTGAGTGTGTTCCAGTTACAACTGCTGAAGTAACTTATGTTAGCGTAGATGAAAAAGGCAACAAAAAACCAATAGATAGCGATTTAAAGCGATTACACGGATTTTGATTAATAGGCTAAATTTGAGATTTTAGGTACTCAAATTTGGCTTTAAATTTATTATTATTTACTCTGCATTTTATTGCAAATAGGTGAAATTTGCCACTATCTTAATTAGATTAAATGAATTGATATTTTGTAAAAAGTATGTTTGTATAAATTTAACTTATTTTAAGAAAAAAGATATTTTTTTGGTAGATAAATAGTAATGCAAGTAGCACAAAAGATAAACAATGTCATTTATCAGTGCTACAAAATAAGAGCAAAGCTAGATTGTTTTTTGTAGAAGTTAGATTGTAGCTAAATTAGTTTTTGCTATATCTGTAAAAATTTTCATTTGCTTTAAAATAAATTCACCGCTAAATTATCCAGCTAAATTTAAACTTATAAAGATATAATATAGCTATCAAAATACTATATTTATATTCCAAAGGCAGGCAAATGGCAATTTTCCAAGTAACTAACACAATTAGCGTCCTAGAAAAGCTCCCACTCAAAAATGGCTACATCTATTATATTACCAATCTTGATAATTTAAGTGATATAATGAGCCACGGCATTAGCGCTATCTCCACTGACCCAAAGCGCTCCCACGCTGAGCCGATATATGGCAAGGCAATTAGTGAATATGTAAGCTTATATTTCAACCCACGCAACGCCACCTTATACTCAGCACAAAAGAGCTACAGAAGCAAGGTTATAATCCTACAAATTCACAAAACTGCTCTACTAGCTGATGGAGTGATATTTACTAACGCTAGTGCCACTGCTGCTAGATATGAATGTGCAAATGAGCTTAGCGACTTGCTAAATACGCAGTTTATCAGCTGGAGTGAGGTGATGTCAAAAGACTGGAACCACGCCGATAGATCCATCAAACAATCTAAAATAGATAAAATGATGGCTGAGGCACTTGTGCCTACGCATTTGTCAATTGATATGATAGATGGTATCATCTGTCAAGATAGCTCTATAGCTAAGAGTATTGCTAGTGATTACAACATTACAGCTGTAGCGGATATGGAGTATTTCTTTCCTATTAAGCTATATGCACCACAAAGCAAAGATGAGCTAAAGGGCTTAATTTATGATGAAGATATATATTTAGGCGATATAGATACTAGCGCTATAACTGATATGAGTGAGTTGTTTGCTTGGAGTGGGCGTGAAGATTTTAGCGGTATTGAGAATTGGGATGTAAGCAGTGTGACTAATATGAGTGGAATGTTTGCTGGTCGCGAAAATTTCAATCAACCACTTGATAGCTGGGATGTAAGTAGTGTAGCTAATATGAGTTGGATGTTTAGTGGTTGCAATAATTTCAATCAACCACTTGATAGCTGGAAAGACAAACTATCTCAAGAGTTGATTGATAAGCTGCCACTAAGATGTTTTGTAGAGAGAAAAATAGTAAATAATAAAACACGATACTATCCAAAAACAAGAGATGAATTAAGAAGTTTGATAGTAGCAGAAAGTGTAAATTTAGGTGATATAGATACTGGCGCTATAACTGATATGAGTGAGTTATTTTATAAGATTGAGCGTAAAGATTTTAGTGGTATAGAGAGCTGGGATGTAAGCAGTGTAACTAATATGAGTGAGATGTTTGCTTATTGCAATAATTTCAGTCAACCACTTAATAATTGGGATGTAAGCAGTGTAACTGATATGAGTGGGATGTTTATAAATTGCTATAATTTTAATTAACCACTTAATAACTGGGATGTAAGTAGTGTAGCTAATATGAGTGAGATGTTTGCTTATTGCAAAAATTTCAATCAACCACTTAATAACTGGGATGTAAGTAGTGTAGCTAATATGAGTGAGATGTTTGCTTATTGCAAAAATTTCAATCAACCACTTAATAACTGGAGAGATAAACCATCTCAAAAGTTGATTGATGAACTACCACTAATATGTTTTGTAGAGAGAAAGATAGTAAATAATAAAACACGATACTATCCAAAAACAAAAGATGAATTAAGAAGTTTAGTAAGAGCAGAAAGTTTAAATTTAGGCGATATAGATACTAGCGCTATAACTGATATGAGTTATTTTATGAGAGTGAGCGTAAAGATTTTAGCGGTATAGAGAGCTGGGATGTAAGCAGTGTAACTGATATGAGTAGGATGTTTTCTGGTTGCAAAAATTTCAATCAACCACTTGATAGTTGGAAAGACAAGCTATCTCAAAAGTTGATTGATCAACTACCACTAAGATGTTTTGTAGAGAGAAAAATAGTAAATAATAAAACACGATACTATCCAAAAACAAGAGATGAATTAAGAAGTTTAGTAAGAGCAGAAAGTTTAAATTTAGGCGATATAGATATTAGTGCTATAACTGATATGAGTGAGTTATTTTATGAGAGTGGGCGTGAAGATTTTAGCGGTATAGAGAGCTGGGATGTAAGCAGTGTAACTAATATGAGTTGGATGTTTGCTGGTTGCGAAAATTTTAATCAACTGCTTGATAACTGGGATGTAAGCAGTGTAACTGATATGAGAGGGATGTTTGCTGGTTGCTATGATTTCAATCAATCACTTAATAACTGGGATGTAAGCAGTGTAACTGATATGGGTGAGATGTTTGCTGGTTGCTATGATTTCAATCAATCACTTAATAACTGGGATGTAAGCAGTGTAACTGATATGAGTGGGATGTTTAAAGGTTGCGAAAATTTTAATCAACCACTTAATAACTGGGATGTAAGCAGTGTAGCTAATATGAGTGAGATGTTTATAAATTGCTATAATTTCAATCAACCACTTAATAACTGGGATGTAAGCAGTGTAACTGATATGAGTGATATGTTTAAAGGTTGCGAAAATTTTAATCAACCACTTAATAACTGGGATGTAAGCAGTGTAACTAATATGAGTGGCATGTTTGGCGATGTAATCAATAATTGGAGTGATATGTTTAAAGGTTGCACAAATTTCAATCAACCACTTGATAACTGGAATGTATTTAATGTAACTGATATGAGTTATATGTTTGCTGGTTGCAAAAATTTCAATCAACCACTTGATAACTGGAATGTAAGCAGTGTAGTTAATATGATTAGGATGTTTGCTGGTTGCGAAAATTTTAATCAACCGCTTAATAGCTGGGATGTAAGTAGTGTAACTAAAATGAGTGGGATATTTGATGATTGCAAAATCAATGATGAGAATAAGCCTAAATTTACTAATATGTATGATTTGATGGAAAAAGATGAAGATGAGATACCATTTTAAAGCTACTTGCTTTGGTCTAATTATTAAAGCTTAGCAAACACTAGTAAATAATATAATAGATAAAATTTTGTTCATATTTTCTCCTTGTTATTAAAATTAAGAATAATTTTACCCCCTATACTTAAAAAATACTTAATATGGATATATTTCCACTATTATATGAACTAGCTCTTCGTGCTTTGATAGCTCTTTTTTGATAAGATTTATATCAATTGGATTAATGGAATTTAGAGAGATTATACAAGTATATTTGTCATTTGCTACTTTTAGAAGGTGTAGATCTTTGATTTCTATATCACTTCTAAATAGGCGTAAAATATCTACCACTTCGCTAGCTATTGGCTCATTCATATTAGCATCAAGTAGTATTTTGCCAGATTGTTTTAATAGCCCTATAGCCCACACTAATACCAAAATAGCACCAATAACCCCCATAAGTGGATCTAAAAAATCAGCTCCAAAAAGCAGCCCAAATCCCAAAGCCACAATAGCCAAAATAGAAGTAAGCGCATCAGTAAGGACATGTATATAAGCAGCTTTTAAATTCAAATCATCGTGATGATGATGGTGATTATGATTATGATCGTGGCTAGACCTTAATAGCCAAGCACAGATTAAATTCACCATAAGTCCGATAATAGCTATCAAAATCGCCTCTTTATATGCTATGGATTCTGGATTTATAAACTTTAAAATAGAGTGATAAATCATCAAAAACGCAATCACTAAAAGCGACAAGGCACTAGTGTAACTAGCTAGAATTTCCATCTTATAAGTACCAAAACTAAATCTAGCATCGCTTTTATATCTATTTGACATAATATAAGCAAAATACGCTAGTCCAAGTGCTAATGCGTGAGAGCTCATATGCCAACCATCGGCTAGTAACGCCATAGAGTTAAAGTATATACCGCCTATAATTTCAGCTATCATCATAGATATTGTGATTATCATCGCATATAGCGTGTTTTTCTTGGCGGTAAGATTAGCTGAGTGAAAATTGTGATTATATGAAAAATTTAAAATATTATTACTCATATTTAATCCTTTTTAAAAAATATTATGATACTATACCCCAGTATAACTTATAAAAAGATAAAGGAAAATTATGGCTCACATAGTAGCAAATAAAGATAAGCTTCTTTTGCGTATTAAAAAGATAAAAGGGCAAATTTCAGCTTTAGAAAAGGCCTTAGAAGATGAGAAAGATTGCTTTAAAGTACTTCAGCAAATTAGTGCCGCAAGAGGTGCTATCACATCTTTGATGGCAGAAGTCTTGGATGGGCATATCAAAGAGCATCTTGGAAATAGCGTTAGCCAAGAGCAAAGAGAGCAAGAGATAGCAAATTTAACTTCGCTTTTAAAGAGTTTTTTTAAATAATTTTTAAAGGGTAAAATAGTCTATTTCACCCTTCAAATTCTCTTATATCATTTTAGCTTGAGCTTTTAAAATCTCTTTATATAGCCCTCTAAGTTTAATTGTATATTCTCCGATTTTGCCGCCATTTATCGCCTTACCATCGGCTTTTATCACAGGCAATAATATTATAGTCGCAGCACTTATGAAGCACTCATCTGCGTTATAGACTTCATCCATGCTAAATTTACGCTCTTGTATTTGTAAGCCAATTTGCTTGGCTAAGAATTTTGCTATTTATATATTTTAGCTCTTAAAAATTCTACTATTTTATTTTTCAAATCACCACTTATATTTAAATATCTTGGATGATAGGTTCTAAATGATTTTATATTCTCAAAACCTTTTAATTCAAACTCGCATAGCTGATTTTCTTCTGCTATTTTTGCTATTTCTAAGTTATCTTTCTTTTTTCCGCCAAGATAATCTTCTATTATAAAATCATAGCTAGGACCAGAAAGAAAAATTATAATCTTTGGTTCTATAATTTCAATTTCTTTTTTTATAATTTCAGCACTTCCTTTAAGTATTTCTTCAAGTATTTTTTTGTTAGGACATTCTAAAATGCTTCTGTTACCATTGCTATTATAATCCATTTTTGAAAGATTATTCCAAACATAAACACCATTTTCATCGCCAAGCCATTTTCTAAAACATTGCCAAAATGGTGTATTTGATCGCAGATTATCATTTAGAAATTTAGAGTATATCTCAATTAGTTCATCAATATTTTTTATGCCATTATACCAAGTATTTGTTTCTTGCCCAAAAATCATAACATCAGTATTTATATTGTTAGTTTTCGCCAAATCTATAAGCAATGGGTTTCCATATTGACCTATATCATCACCAACTTTGTCTTTTACACTATTAAAAAAAGGTTTATAAAGCTCGTTTAGCTTATTTTGTTTTTCTTGTAATGTCATTTTAGCTCCTTAAAAAAGATTTGTAATTTTACCATAATTTTAAAAAATATAACCAAAAGCGTTCGTACTTTTGCGTTAGAATTCCAAAAAATGATAAAAAATGAGAAATACTCACCAAAAACAAAAGATGAGCTAATAGAGCTTGTAAATAATATAAATTTGATTTTAAGCTATATAAATACTAGCAGTGTAACTGATATGAGTAGTATGTTTTATGGTTGCAAAATCAATGATGAGATACCATTTTAAAGCTACTTGCTTTGGTCTATTTATTAAAGCTTAGCAAACGCTATAGTATTAGCTTTGCTAGGCTTGAGTGATTTAAATCTTGTTCATTCTTTATAATGAGAAATTGGCAATTGTGCTATTTATCAACTTATATTAGCCTCTAGTTTCAAAGCCCTTTTATAAAGTTCTCTAAGTTTAATTGTATATTCTCCGATTTTGCCGCCATTTATCGCCTTACCATCGGCTTTTATCACAGGCAATAATATTATAGTCGCAGCACTTATGAAGCACTCATCTGCGTTATAGACTTCATCCATGCTAAATTTACGCTCTTGTATTTGTAAGCCAATTTGCTTAGCTAAGTTTAATAGTCTATTGCGTCTAATTCCAGGTAGAATCTCATTAGATAGCGGTTTGGTGATAAGTGCACCATCTTTTATGATAAAAGCACTGCTACTACCAGCCTCAGTTACATAGCCATCTTCGACCATAAAGCACTCATCGGCTCCAGCTATCGTAGCTTGATTTTTGGCGTAGCATTGACCTAGCAAGGATATGGACTTGATATCTCGTCGCTTCCACCTTATATCAGGTGTTGAAATGATGGTAATACCGCTTTTTGCTGCTGGATGCTCTAGCACACTATCACTAAAAGCAAAGGCCATAATCGTTGGTTTAACTCCCTTTACAAAGCTAAAATCTCTTGGTGCTACACCACGGGTGATTTGGATATATAAGCCACCTTCTTTAAGTGAGTTTATCTCTATTAGATTGTTTAATATACTCTCAAATTCATCATTTGTATAGGGTAAATTTAAGCTAATCTCATTTAAGCTTCTTTGAAATCTATCCCAAAATCCATCTTTTTCTACTATAATTGAGTTTATCACTGGCACAACCTCATAAATCCCATCCCCAAAGATAAATCCACGATCAAATATGCTTATTTTCGCACTATCTTTATCTACAAATTCACCATTTAAAAAGACCTTTTGCATAGATATCAATGCCGCCATTTTGGCTCCTTTTTTAAATTTAAGCTATTTTATCAGATTTTGACTAATTTTTAGATATAATAACATACCAAAAATTATTTAAAAAGTATGAAAATGATAGAGAAAATTAAGCAATTTATGTTTAAAAATTTATTTGTAGTGTCTAAGCAGCCGGTGCTTTTTCGTGATCTTTTAGAGGCGAATTGTCTGTATAATGAGGGCATGCTAATTGATCCTGCTAAGTTAAATTTCCGTTATAGAAATCGCAGATTTTATGCTATTTATGCTCTTCTTTGCTTTATTGTTTTGACGCTTTTTGTCTGGATACTTCATATTTTGTTTAGTAAATTTGAAGCTGATTTGCATATATCTGTTATTATTACAGTGATTTTAACTGCTTGCGTGTTTATCGGGTTTGATTATTTTAGAGTTTGGACTAGGAGACTCATTAGCCTTGAGCTGATTCGTGCGGCTTGGAGGGTTCATTTTCCATATTTTCCATATGAGAAATACTCTCAAAAAATTGAGATAATCTACAATGAGGCTATAAAGCTTGAAATTCCACGCAAAGATTTAGAAAAATATGTCTTAGATAGATTAGTTCATGGCATATCATCTGATAAGTAGATCGCTTTGAGCAATTATCCTAT
>NZ_MJKG01000009.1:0-37148 GCF_002139545.1 Campylobacter sp. P0103
AAAACGATAGAGAAATGATTTAACCAAGCTTTTCAGAAGGTTAAGGTGTTTCTCAATTCGTGAGCTGGAATTATATAAGAGATATGCTTAAAAAAAGATTAAATATTAGGCTATTTTCCTAAATATTTTAAATTTTTAATTAAATTTAGTCTAAATTCAAATTTTTTACTCTAAATTTATGATTTTATCTAACTTTTTGCTTAATGTTTTATATATTATGATAGACTTTCTTTGTTTAAAAATGGAGAAAACATGCATTACTATATAAATTTGCTTAAAGAAAATAATCTATTAAAAATTATAGAAGCGCCATGCGATATTGATCTTGAAATTGCTCATATTAGCTACATCGAAGTTAAAAAAGATAATTCTAAAGCTATATTATTTACTAATCCTATAAATAAAAATGGTGATAAATTTCCCCCTGTGATAACAAATATTTTTGGTAGTTTTAAGGCGCTTAAGATAATTTTTGGGCGTGATATTAGTGATATTTCTGATGAAATTTCAGCTCTTTTAAAGCCTAAAAAGCCAAATTCTCTGAAAGAAAAAATAGATTTTTTCGGCTATCTTTTGAGTTTAAAATCCATTTTTCCAAAAAGATTAAAAGGCAAGGGTATATGTCAAGAATGTGAATTTAAAGAGCCAAATTTATATAAACTTCCGGTTTTGAAAACTTGGGATGATGATGGTGGTGCCTTTATCACGATGGGTCAAGTCTACACTAAGGCGTTAAATGGAACTACTCAAAATTTGGGTATGTATCGCCTTCAAGTCCATAGCCAAAATGAGCTTGGAACGCACTGGCAAATTCACAAAGATGGGGCGCATTTTTTTCATGAGTATAAAAAAGCAGGGATGAAAATGCCAGTCAGCGTGGCGATCGGTGGCGATCCGTTATATATCTGGTGTGGGCAGGCTCCATTGCCAAAAAATATTTTTGAGCTAATGCTATATGGATTTATCCGCAAAAAGCCCGCAAAGCTGGTAAAATCGCTCACAAATGATATTTATGTGCCTTTTGATGCTGATTTTATTATCGAGGGATTTGTAGATCCAAATGAGTTAAAAGATGAGGGAAGATTTGGCGATCATACTGGCTATTATACCCCAATAGAGCCATTTCCAGTAATGAAAGTAAGCAAAATTACACATAAGAAAAATCCAATATTTGCTGCTACGGTCGTTGGTAAACCGCCTTTAGAAGATAAATATATGGGATATGCAACTGAGCGTATATTTTTGCCACTTTTACAGACTAGTGTGCCGGATCTCATTGACTATAAAATGCCTGAAAATGGTGTTTTCCATAATCTTATTTTGGCTAAATTCAACTCACTTTATCCAGCACACGCTCAGCAGTTGATGCATGCATTTTGGGGAGTTGGGCAGATGAGCTTTGTAAAACATGCTATATTTGTCCCAAGCAATGCACCTGATTTAGATGATTATGAGAATTTGACTAAATTTGTACTAAATAAATTTAGTCCAAAAAGCTGTCTAATAACAAGTGGAGTTTGCGATCAGCTCGATCATGCTAGTCCAAACTCATGCTATGGAGGTAAACTAGGCATAGATGCATCTATAGACTACTCTACTTTAACACCAAGCGTGATAAGCAATACCGAACTACTAGATAAATTTAAAAAAATAAGCTCTGATATTTTAGATGTATATCAATATTTTACCGATACCAAAAATCCAATCTGTATGGTAAAAGTAGATAAAAAATCAAACCTAAAATCTCTTTTTAACTCTCTTTTAACGCTTAAAAAACATTTTAAAATTATAATATTTACAGATATTGATTCAAGAATAGATAATCCATATATGATGGTATGGCGTATTACTAATAGTATTGATGCCCAGCGAGATATATATATAGATGATGAGCAAATTTGCATCGATGCGACTCGCAAAACCATAGATGATGGCTATACAAAAGAGTGGCCTAAAGAGACAAATTGTAATAAAAATATAGTAAATAACCTTATTAAAAGAGGCTTGATAGATAATGATACAAAATTATTTGAAAAATTTGAGATATTTGGCTGATGGTTGTAGCGGTATTTGACTCTGGATTTGGGGGGCTAAGTCTTTTAAATGAGGCTAAAAAGGAGCTTAAAGGGTGTGATTTTATCTATTTTGCTGATAATGACAACGCACCTTATGGGGTAAAGAGCATTGATGAGATAAGAGCTCTTAGCATTGATGCGGTCGAGTTTTTGCGCCCTATGGCTGATATAATCGTAATTGCGTGTAATACCGCCACGAGCGCTGCTATAAGCGACCTTAGACAGAAATTTAGCATACCGATTATCGGGATGGAACCAGCAGTGAAGCTAGGTCAGAGCGAAGATGGCAATATACTAGTTATCGCTACACCAGCTACGATAAAGGGTGCTAAACTAAATGAGCTGTTAAAAAGATCAAATTTAAGTGATAAAACCTATCTTTTACCTATGCCAAAGCTAGTGGAATTCGCTCAAAATATGGAGTTTGACTCACCATCAGTGAAGCGATATATAGCTGAGCAAATAGCTCAAATCAATGCTACAAATATATCACTTTTGGTGCTAGGATGTACGCATTTTAACTATTTTAAAGATAGTTTTGCTGCTTTAATGCCAAATTGTAAGATTGTAGATGGGATAAATGGGACCATAAAGCAGATCAAAAGAAGATTAGATGAGTTAGAAAATGGCAAAAATTTGGATAAAAATTTGATCTACTACTCATCTAAAAAACAAAAAGATATAAATTTAATCACCCCATTTCTATCAAGGCTTGATGAGATGAGAAAGATCTAATCAGATAAGCCGTGAATATATACTTAAATTGCTATAAGCTATCTATTATTTAATCTTTTATACACATCACAACCAAGTTGATCGCCTAAATCACACGCCTTGCCATAATACTCCTTAGCTATGGCATAATCTTGTCTTAGACCTTTACCCCATTCGTATGAAAGACCAAGAAGGAGGCAACCAGATGGTTCTCCGCCATCACAAGCTTTTTTAGATAGCTCGACTGCTTTTTGGTAGTTTGGTTTTACGCCTTTACCTGCTGCGTATAAGGTGCCAAGAAGGCCGCAACCATATGGTTCTCCGCCATCACAAGCTTTTTGGTATAGTTCAGAAGCTTTTTTGTAGTTTTGTTTTACGCCTTTGCCATTATAATATAAATTTCCAAGAAAGCCACAACCAAGTAGATTTCCACCATCACAAGATTTTTGGTATAGTTCAGAAGCTTTTTGGTAGTTTTGTTTGACGCCTTCGCCTATTTCGTATAAGGCGCCAAGATTATTGCAACCATATAGATTTCCGCCATCACAAGATTTTTGGTATAGTTCGACTGCTTTTTGGTAGTTTTGTCTTACTCCTTCGCCATTATCATATAGCTTTCCAAGATAAAAGCAAGCATCTATATCGCCACCATCGCAAGAGCTTTCTAGCTTTTTAGGATCCATGTCCCTAGCCACAACCACGCTAAAAAGTAGCGCAATAATCCAAATAATCTTTGTCATAAAATCTCCTTTTTAAATTTAAAACTCAAATAAATTTAAACTTAAACATTCAAATCCTTAGCCACAACCACACTAAAAAGTAACGCAATAATCCAAATAAGCCTTTTCATAATATTTTTATTAAATTCCTATTCTACCGTTACGCTCTTAGCAAGGTTTCTTGGCATATCTACATCATTGCCTAATCTAATAGAAATCTCAAGCGCAAAAAGTTGTAAAACAACCATAATTTCAAAGAATTCACTCATCGGATGCGAGTGAGAATTAATCCTAATAAAATCATCGCTAAGCTCAAATTCCAAAGGCGAAATGGTAGTGATGAAGGCATCTCTAGCGGCCAATTCTTCAACATTTGATTTAGTTTTATCATATAAGATGGTTTGCGGTAATAGTGCTATTGTATATAGCCCCTCATCTGCTAAGGCTATTGGCCCGTGCTTCATCTCACCAGCCGGATAACCCTCGGCGTGTAGGTAGCTAATCTCTTTTAATTTCAACGCCCCTTCAAGAGCAAGTGGGTAAAATATATCCCTACCGATAAAGAAAAATCCATGCCCATGGACATAGTGCTTGGCTTTGCGATAGATTTTCTCTTGTAAGCTCTTATCAAAATTCACAACAGATGGGATATTTCTCAATGTTTTAATCTCATTTTCTAAGGTTTTATCATCGATTGTGTGGCGAATTTTGGCTAATTTTAGGGCTAGCATCCATAAGCATATCATTTGAGTAGCAAAGGCTTTGGTACTTGCTACGCCCTTTTCTATCCCAGCACGAGTTAGCAACACTTCTTTAGCCATTCTGACAATACTAGAATTATCCACATTACAGATAGCTAGGGTTTTTAAATTTGCGTTTTTAGCTATTTTTAAGGCTTCTAGCGTGTCTGCCGTTTCACCGCTTTGGCTAATTACTATAAATAGCGAATTTGGATTTAAAAACGGCTCTTTATATCTAAATTCGCTAGCCACAACTACGCTAGCTCTGATTTTAGCAAGTCTCTCTAATAGATAGCTAGCAGCTAAGGCCGCATGGTAGCTAGTCCCACACGCACACAAGACCACCTCATCGATATCATTAAATAAGTTTATATCGATATCCAAATTCAAATCATCATCGCTCAATCTACCCATCAAGCACTCAGCGATCACTTGAGACTGCTCATATATCTCTTTTTCCATAAAAAATCTATAACCATCTTTTAGGGCGTAGCCTTTGTCTTTTGGTAGTTCGGTGAAATTTGGCTTTATCTCTTGATTATTCTCATCAAATATAGTTAAATTTCCTAATTTCGCCACTCCGTAACTGCCATCTTCTAGATATATAGCCTCCTTAGCTAGGCCGATTAATGGAGAATCTGAGCTAGATAGATAAATTTCATCCCCATCTCTAGCGATAATCAAAGGAGCCGCATTTTTAGCAAAAAACATCTCATCTGGAGCAGCCTTAGTAACAAGCAAAGTAGCATAAGCACCCTTTAATCTGCTAATTGTCTTTTTATAAGCTTCAAATGGGGTTTTAGCACTTTTATTATACTCTTCAAAAAGATGGACTATAACCTCTGTATCAGTCTGACTTAAAAACTTCACCCCGCTAGCTTCTAGCTCATCTTTTAACTCTTTGTAATTTTCTATAATTCCATTATGAATAACAAAGCTATACTCACCTAAATGCGGATGAGCGTTTATCTCAGTAGGTTTGCCATGTGTCGCCCATCTAGTATGGCCTATAGCTACGCCATCACCATGGTATTGGCACTCTTTCATTTTATTGGCTAAATTCTCAAGCTTACCAACAGCCTTATAATAGCTCATCTCATTACCTATGATAATCGCCATCCCCGCACTATCATATCCACGATATTCAAGCTCTTTTAATCCATTTAATATAATATTTTTTTTCTCTTTTTTACCGATATAGCCGACGATTCCACACATATTTTACTCCGTTATAATCTCTTTTAAAAACTCATCCACTACGCTCTTTAAATCATCATTTATAGATAAAAGAAACATATTTCTGGTACGGTTTTTGATGGTTTGTATTCTAGCATTTGCTAGCTTAATTTGGAATTTGCTAAGCATACTTAAGATATAAATCATAAATCCACGCTGGTCTTTGGCGTTGATATTTAATTTCGCATAATTTTGAGAATAGTTCATATCAAAGCTAACTTCATTAGGCAAAATCACTGGCTTGTCATATTGTGGTTTCTCTTTAGAGCATAGTGCTTGGATAATCTCGCTTTTGCTCTTATCGATATTAGAATTATAATCTAGCCTTATATAGCTCTTACCATCAAAAAGCTCACAAATCTCCATATACGCAAGATCAAACCCACGAAGCTCCCTAAGAGCCATCGCCATATTCCAATTACTCTTGGCTATGATTTGTAGGCTATGGCTAGTTAGTTCTAAATCGATATTTGAGCACTCACTAGCCCTAAGGGCGATATCTATTATCTGCTGCTGGCTATACTTGCTAAAGAGCAAATTTGACTCTATGCTTAGAATTTGCTCTTTTATATCCTTATCTAAAGCGATAAATTCTCTCTGTTTTTTGAGTAATTCTATCTTTTTTGTCCGTTTATTAACGCTATCCATCAAGCTCTCATCGCTATCAAAAGCACTCAAAGCGCTATCATAAATTTGACGCAATTTGGCATTGTCAATATCGCTAAAATGATTTAAATTCCTAGCTTTTAACCTAGCGTAAGTTAGGATATATAGTAGTTTTAGAGCTTGTTTTTCTTTGATAGAGCTTACTAAATTTAGCATTATTGGTTCACTAATTGGCTCTGATAAGATATCTATTAATTGATTTTGATTTTTTATCAGATTTATCCCCATATTTATGGTCTTTTGTAATAGATCTAATTTCGCACAATACGATCTAAATATATTAGCGCTACTTACATAATTTGGCGAGGCTTGATGCATAAGTGCTACTAGCTTTAATAGCATTTTGCCATTAGCACAAAGATCATTATATAGACTAAGAACAAATCTATCTTGGATATTTTCTATCTCTCCTACGATCGCTACGCAACTCTCATCTAGGCTATAATCACCTTCTAAACTAGCCAAATGAGTGCTAAACTCCATCGGCTTTATAATCTTAAATAGCTTTGAGCTATCTAAGAGTAGCTTTAAGATATCCTTACTATATCTACGATTTAATATCTTTTTTAATCCATCATATACTTTTGGGTGGTTGCCATCATCTAAACGCTTTATATATATAAGCACACTTATATCAAATTTCAGCTCCACATCTGGCAAAAAGCTTAACTCTTTAAGCGCTGATTTAAGATCGATTGGCTTTTTGCGGCTTGGTGCATAGATGGTATTTGCGATATTGTATAGACCGCTTGGCAAACGGCATATTCTAGCTGTGCCTAATGATATTTTCACCCCAAAAGCACGCCTAGCTAGATATCTTGAATAGATATATATAGTATGCATAGCCCATAGGCATTTGCTTAGGAGTATCTCTTGAGAACTTAGGCCTTTTTTTGCTTTGGTTTGCATTATTTTAGCTACAGAATCTAGATATTCACGCCCTAATATCTCGCCACCACCGCTAATTTGAAGGGCTGAGCGAAGTGAGCTAATGTAATCAAAAGCCAAATTCAACTCACTTAACTCATCTTCATCAATATACTTTAATATATTTGTCTTTAATGTCCCACCAAAAAGGCTAAAAAGCCAAAATATCCTTTTATAATCCATAAATCCGCCACTACCATTAAGTAGATTTGGACTACAATCTAAATATTGCGGACAACTCATCGGCTCAAGTTTTCTTAAATGATAGCTAATTAGCTCATCTTTTTTCTTTTCATTGAGTTTTGAAATTTGATTTTTGATATTTTTATATAAGATTTTTGATCCACAAACCAAGCGAATATGGCTAAATAGCACCATAAGCTCAATATCATTAGCCAAAAATAATAGCTCATCTTTTTCACAAATTTTAGCCTCGATATCTAGGCCAACTTCTTTTAAGATATTAGCATATCTTTGCGCTATGGCATTTGAGTTGTATCCTAGCTCGTTTTTATATATTATGGCTAGGTCGATATTGCTCTTGACACTCATCTCACCAAGTGCGTAGCTACCGATTGCCACCACGCACAAAGGCACACTCTCATCACTTGGGTCAAACTCCCCAAATGAATCAAATTTGAGTATATTAAAGGCTGTTTTTAGAAACTTATCTATCTCTTTGGATTGATAAATCCCATAATTACGCCCACCAAGTCGCATAAAATTGCTTTTAAGGCTATTTTTACACTTTATAATCTCATCTTTAAGTTTTAAATTTGTTTTATTCTTATTAGGTTCCATCTACTTCCTTTAAGTAGCATTTTATCTAAATTCAACTTGCAACTATATTATATATAAATTTATATAAATCAAAATTGATAATGAATCTAATTTATTTTATGTGATAATCTTACTATTAAAATAATAAAAAATATATTTTAAGAGATAATGCATTAATTAAAAACTTAGCCTAATCAAAACTTTTACTAAAAGCAATAAAATTTCAAAAATTGTTTTAATGAAATGCCATTATAATCATGGCACTTCCTAAAATCAGATTTTACTGTAATAGTCTTAATATATTTTGTTGGACGGCGTTGGCTTGGCTCATGGCGTAGCTACCACTTTGAGCTAGGATATTAAATTTAGAGAAATTCGCACTCTCACTAGCAAAATCCACATCCCTTATCTGGCTTTCAGCTGATTTGACATTGACTTGGGTAACTGTGATGTTGTTTATCGTAGCTACTAATTGATTTTGGACTGAACCTAGATCAGCTCTTAGTTTGTCTAGCTTTTTAAGCGCATTTAATGATACATCTATCAAAGCTTGTGCCCCTGCATAGCTATTAACTCCAGCTGGCAACTCCAAAATCGGATTTAATAGCTCTACTTGACCCATCGCCCTTAATACATGCTCATCTAGCTTGTTTCTAACCAAATCACTTAGACTAAGTGATAATTGTTCTCTTAGCTGAGAGCCTATTATATCATTTGTATCAGCGGCCTTAGGATTTAAACCATCAATCCCAGCACCTTTTATATTGCCTGTAGTCTCTTTGAGATCCAAAGATGGTGGTGAGCCGTTGTTTGATTGTAGATAGAGTTCACCCAAGATTAATGCACTTGTGCTTTTTGCACCGGTACTATCTTGCATAGCTAGCCCCAATGCATCGGCATCATTTGTCGTGCCTACTTGAATTAATATTGGCTTACCGTTACTAGAGCTCATTGATAAACGCCCTCCAGCATTAGAAGCACTAACGCCAGTTATATCGCTTTTGGCATTGATGGTGTCTATTAGAGCATTTGAAGGATCTCTATTTGCCACGCTTAAATTTGTCCCTATCTCTACTCCATTTATGCTTAATTTCGAAACACTACCAGGGAAAAAAGCACTGCCAAGTATCGGAACAGAGCTAATAAATTCATTCTTCACTTTAGCCTTAACACCCGTCTCGCTGCTATAAGAGTTTATCTTATCAGCTATGACTCCTAGCCCATTATCTAGTATCTCTTGACCAGAGATAGCGTCGAATTTAATGCCATTTAAATGGCTTGGGACGGCGTTTAATTGCATAGTGAAATTCGCGGTATCGAATTTGTTGTTATCGAAAATCATAGGCGTAGTAGAGAGATAATGAGTGTGGCCTATGGCGTTTGAGTTGGTGTTTTCTACGCTAATTTTGGCCGTTTGGTTGCTATAAGCACTTATTTGGAAATTTTTGTTTGAGAAGTTACCATTTAATAGCTTTTGACCATTGAAGCTTGTGGTGTTGGCGATATTGTCTAGCTCATCAAGAAGTCTTGAGATATCATTTTGGATTGCTTTTCTAGAGTCGCTGTTTTGGCTGTCGTTGGCTGCTTGAACAGCTTTAGTTTTAATAGTATCAAGTATTTTAATCTGTTCATCCATAGCTTTATCTGCAGTTTGAACAATACCAATTGCATCATTACCATTAGATATAGCTTGACCTAAAGAGCTAGCTTGGCTTTTTAGTGAATCAGCAATAACAAGACCTGATGCATCATCAGCTGCTGTTTGAATTCTAAGACCTGAGCTTAGGCGACCAAGTGAGCTAGTAAGTTCTCTATCATTGATCAAAGAGTTGGCATGAGCATTCATCGCTGCGATGTTAGTATTTATTCTAAAGCTCATAACTTTTCCTTTGTGTTAATATTTCCCTATAAAACTTAAATCCATTTAGTGGGTGTTTTTATTATATCGAACCAAATATTAAAAAGTTTATATATGGGGGGGGGGATTTTGATAAATTTGAAGAAAATATTGCAAATTTTTAATAAATTTGAGAAATTTATTAAATTTAGATTAGATATTGTAGTTTTATGACTTGGGTATTTTATAATTTTTAGAGTGGAATTTAGATTGGATTGGATGAGATATTAAATATTATGGGGTGTAATTAAATTTGTGGGTTTTGGGGAGGTTAATGGGTTGGCTATGGGATAAGAGTGAATTTGATAGTTTTTGGTTTATAGATAATGTTGCATAAATTTGCTATTTAATATATAGTGATTTGTAGATAATATTAGTGTTTAAGATATGATTTATATATTTATAATGTTAGGCTCACTTTAGCACAGATTAGATTGTGCTAAAGTGAGATAAAAAAGGAAATGCGATACTTGTAATCAATTTAACATTTTGCCTAATTGCAAAGCAAAGTTAAAAGATATCAAAACAAATATATAGACAAATTTAGCTTATAAAATAATCTCCATCAAAGCTTACAAGAGAGTACTTACGCTCATTACCTAATCCTTGAGTTAATTCATCAATGCTTAAAAACTCTAAACTATCAGCACCAATAAATTTACACACCTCTCTAGCATCCATCCTAGCACTGATTAGCTCTTCATAACTTGGAGTATCAATACCATATCTACAAGGATGTTTAATCTCTGGAGCAGCAATTTTCATATGTATCTCTTTAGCCCCAGCATTTCGTAATAGCTCTACTATTTTCTTGCTAGTTGTACCACGCACGATACTATCATCGATAACTACGACGCTTTTGCCATTTAAAACACTACTCATAGGATTTAATTTTAATTTAACTTTAAGATTTCTCATCTCTTGAGTTGGCTCTATAAATGTCCTACCCACATAGTGATTTCTCACAATCGCCATCTCAAATGGGATTTTACTCCTAGCAGCATACCCCAAAGCCGCAGGAACACCAGAATCTGGAACAGGCACTACAAAATCAGCTTTACAGCTAGATTTATCAGCTAGAATTTCTCCTAATTTTTTTCTAATTTGATATACATTTTTACCATCTATCATGCTATCAGGACGAGCAAAGTATATATATTCAAATGCACACAATCTAGGGTCTTTAGCTTCAAATAACTCTATGCTTTTAAAGGCGCTTTTGCCCTCTTCAAATATAATCATCTCGCCAGGCGCTACATCACGCACAAATGTAGCCCCCACCAGATCAAAAGCACAGCTCTCACTAGCTACAATATATCCACCATCTTTTAATCTACCTATACTAAGAGGCCTAACGCCGTATGGATCACGCACCACAAACATCTTAGAGCGACTTAAAATAAGCAGACAATACGCCCCAACGATCTGCCCCAAAGCCTCTATAATACGGTCTTGCAAATTCTCTTTTTTGCTTTTTGCTATTAAGTGCAAGATATTTTCTGTGTCCATATTGGATTGAAATATCGCACCATCTTCGATTAATCGCTCCCTAACTTCATATTTATTAATCAAATTTCCATTATGAACGATACTAATCTCACCCAAAGAGTATTTCGCACTCACCGGCTGAGCATCTAGCACACTATCGCTTCCAGCGGTTGAATATCTATTATGCCCTATAGCCATCTGCCCTTGCAATATCTCAAAGCTATCGCTATTAAAAACCTCAGTTACTAAGCCTCTATTTTTAATAGTTTTAATCTGATGATTATAACTAGAGCTAATCCCACTTGCCTCTTGCCCTCTATGCTGCATAGAAAATAGTCCATAATACGCCGTTTTAGCCGCATCTTTTGAATTTATTACCCCTACTATCGCACACATTTTATATCCCTAAAGCATCATAGATTGTATATAATTTTGGCTCTTTATTAGCTAGCCAAATACCCGCTTTTATCGCACCTTTAGCAAATGTAGCCCTACTTGTAGCGGTGTGATTTAACTCTATATATTCACCATCGTTATAAAATCCTACTGTATGGCGTCCAACGATATCGCCACCACGCAAAGCCATTACAGCAATCTCATCTTTGCTTCTAGCTCCTATCATTCCATCTCGTCCGCTTACTCTAACATTTGCTAAACTTAAATTTCTACCTTTTGCAGCATGTTCGCCAAGTGTCAATGCTGTACCACTTGGAGCGTCTATCTTATTGCGATGATGCATCTCAATAATCTCAATATCAAATTCACTTAGCACCCTACTAGCTATCTCAGTTAAGCGATTTAGCACCGCTACACCCAGACTCATATTTGTAGCTTGAAGTATTGGCATCATAGCACTTGCTAGTTTGATTAGCTCGCCCCCTTCATCGCCTAGCCCAGTTGTGCCTATAACCAGTGGTTTTGGATTTGTCCTAGCGTAATTAATCAAATTTATAGATGCCTTTGCGATACTAAAATCAATAACCACATCGCTATTATCAAACAAAACATCATACTTATCAGTTACTATCACACCATCATCCACGCTCATAGGCTCTATAGTGTATGCTACTGATAATTTCGCATTATTAAGCCCTTTTAAATTTGCGATTATCTCGCTTCCCATCTTGCCACTTGCCCCATGCAAACCTATACGAATCATCATCGCCCTTTTTGGATAAATTAAAACTTTATTCTAGCTAAAAAAAGATAAAAATTTGATATAAGTAAATTGAATTTTATAAAAGAGCCACTCGCTAGGGCAAGTGGCTTAAGAATTAATGTAAGCTCTCAATGTAGCTCATAGCACTAAGTGCGGCTACGGCACCATCTGCGGCGGCACTGACTACTTGCTTAGGCGCATCTTGTCTTAAATCTCCTGCAGCAAATAAACCTGGAGTTGATGTTTGCATTTTTAGATCTACTTTTACCTGGCCAGTTGGTAAGATATCGCAAATAAAGTTATCACCATCTTTTAATACTTCATTTCTTACATTTAACCCAACAAAAGTAAATATACCTGGCACTACTAAATCTCTTATACTTCCATCGGCTAGTTTGATTTTCACCCCTTTTACACCAGCAGCACTATCACCATAGACTTCATCTATAGTAGCATTTAAGATTAGTTCGATTTTTTCATTTTTCTTAACTTTTTCAACTGAGCTTGGAGCAGCTCTAAATGTATCACGGCGGTGAATTAGATATACTTTTGAGCAAATTCTAGTTAGATACTCAGCCTCTTCGATAGCGGTATCACCACCACCTAAAACAGCTACTTCTTTATTTTTATAAAAAAATCCATCGCATGTGGCGCAAGTGCTAACACCTTTACCAAAAAATTCATCCTCACCTTTAAAGCCAGCTCTTTTTGGGGTTGAGCCTGTACATACAATTACAGCTTTTGCTTGTTCAGTTTTACCACCTTCTAAAGTGATAGTAAAGCTGCCATCGCTATTTTTAGATACTTTTTCTACGGCCGCCATTTCGTGTTTTAGACCAAATCTAGTGCATTGCTCAAGCCACGGACTCATAAAACTCATACCATCCATAACAGTAGCGACACCAGGATAATTCTCCATTTCAGAGCTACTAGTGATTTGACCACCAGGCATACCCTTTTCAAACATTACAACATTTTTTAATCCACCACGAGTAGCATAAAGCCCCGCACTAAGACCAGCTGGACCACCACCAATTATAGCTACATCTAACATTATAGTCTCCTAATTTTAAATTTATATCTATACAATATTACAAATATATTACATAAAAATAAATTTAACTTAAAAATTGATTTGAAATGAAGCGAGTCGGGGCAAAGCCCCGTTTGAATTATAAAAGTGAATTGATTTTATCTGCAATTGCAGCTTTAGATTGAGCGCCAATTAATGTCTCTTTAATCTCTCCATCTTTAAAGAATAGTAAAGTTGGAATAGAGCGTACGCCATACTCTACAGCTAGGTCTTGAACCTCATCTGTATTTACTTTACAGATTTTTGCTTTACCATCGAACTCTTCAGCCAACTCATCAATAACTGGAGCTAGCATTCTACATGGCCCGCACCATGGAGCCCAAAAATCTACTAGAGCAACGCCCTCTTTAGCAACATTGAAATTTTCAGCAGTTAATTCAATATATTTACCCATTTTATCTCCTTCTATGGTTTTACAATAAAAATTATACATCAAAAAAGTTAAACTAAAACTAACAAACATAATTTTAGGTAACTCAAACTTCATCAAATCAAGGCTTATTATAAAATATAAAAGTTAATAATTTTTATTAATTATTAAATTTTAAAAAAATGAAAGAAGAAATTTAATCAATATGTAATATTTTCTATCAATTCTATATTTTGATTATTTATACAGACTATATCAATTTGATATGGCAAATTTAAATTGGAGTTTAACATATAAAAATCTATAGCTTTTATAATTTTTTCCAATTTAGATTTTGTTACTCTATAGATAGTTTGATAATCTTTAGTTGAGGCTTTAACCTCAATAAAATGAAGAGTTGAGTCACGCTTAGCAATGATATCAATCTCTCCAAATTTAGTTTTATAGTTTAAATTGAGTATTTTATAGCCATTTTTTGATAAAAATTTAGCAGCGCTTTTCTCAGCTTCATGCCCAAAAAGATATTCAGCTAAACCCAAAGATTAACTCTCAATCCTAATCATAAATGGCTTAGCCTTGATAAAGTTCTCATTTTCTAAGCTATTAATTACTCTTAGCATATCAGCTTCTAAACAAGTATGAGTAGTAAAAAATAAGGTAGCACATCCTTCATCTTTGCTTTTTGCTTTTTGTAAGAAACTATCAATTGAGAGATTATTTTGACTCATTAAATTTGTAATCTTAGCCAAAACCCCAACCTCATCAGCTACCTTTAATCTTAAATAATATTTGGTTCTAATCTGGTTAGGCTTTAGAAGTTTTAATGGTGCAGACTCTAGTGGAGCCTTATATCCTAGCATAGGATTTCTAATCTCTCTAGCGATATCTATTAAATCACTTATAATTGCACTTGCTGTAGCAGACCCACCAGCACCAGCACCATAAAATAAGCTCTCTCCAACTGCATCACCTACGACACTTACAGCATTCATTACCCCATTTACATTTGCTAGCATCTTATCTTTGCTAATAAATGCTGGATGAACTCTAAGCTCTAAAGTACCTTCTCCACGCTTAGCAATAGCTAAAAGCTTGATAGAATACTCAAATTCATTAGCAAAATATATATCCTCGCTACTAATTTGACTAATACCTTCAATCAAAATATCTTCGGGCTTAGCATGCACGCAATAGGCAATACTAGCTAATATAAGTAATTTATGTGCCGTATCAAATCCACCTATATCAAAGGTCGGATCAGCCTCGGCGTATCCTAGCTCTTGAGCCTTTTTAAGCGCCTCGTCAAATTGCACTCCACTATTCATCATATTTGTTAGAATATAATTGCTTGTTCCGTTCATTATACCCATTATTTTTTGAATATGGTTTGCGCTTAAGCCCTCTCTTAAAGCTTTTATAATTGGTATCCCACCAGCTACACTAGCTTCATATCCAAATGCCGTATCACCAGCAAGTGTTTCAAGCTCATTTCTGTAGTAAGCCAATAGCGCTTTATTTGCTGTTACTACAGCCTTTTTGCGCTCTAAAATCTTACTTATAATCTCATAGGGCTTATCAATTCCGCCCATTAGTTCGATAAATACATCAATATCATCTCTATTTATAACACTATCTATATCATCAGTTAGTGGAATTATTGAGTCTTTATGTTTTGATAAATCCCTTACTACACCCACTACTGGAGTTATACTAACTCCAGCTCTTGAGACGATTAGATCGCTATTTTTAATGAGCACATTAGCAACTTCAGTTCCTACTGTCCCAACACCTAATATCGCTACTCTCATTGGACTTCTTTTAAATATTTTTTGATATTTCTAGCAGCTTGGCGAATACGATTTTCATTCTCTATAAATGCAATCCTGACATACTCATCACCAGCCACACCAAATCCAGCACCAGGGCTAACAGCTACGCAAGCTTTGGTCAATAGCTGCTTAGCAAATTCTTTACTTCCTATATTTCCTACTTGCGGTGGTAATTTTGCCCAAGCAAACATACTAGCTCTAGGTTTTGCAATATCCCAACCAGCAGCACTAAAGGCCTCTATAAGCGTATCTCTGCGTTTTTCATAAGTCTGTCTAATCTGCTCAACGCAATCTTGATCTCCATCTAGTGCTACGGTGGCCGCTACTTGGATTGGGGTAAACATACCATAGTCAAACCACGATTTTATCTTTTTGAGTGCGGCTACTAATTTTTTATTACCACATATAAATCCTACACGCCAACCGGCCATATTGTATGATTTGGATAGTGTGTAGCACTCTACTGCGACATCTTTTGCCCCATCGACTTCAAAAATACTTGGGGTCTTATATCCATCAAATGTAAGCTCAGCATAAGCAATATCACTAATGATATAAAATCTCTCACGCTTAGCCATATCTACTAAACGCTCATAAAAACTCTTTTGGCAAGTTACAGTAGTTGGGTTATGAGGAAAATTTACTACAACATATTTTGGCTTTGGAATACTCTCTTCTATAGCATGTTCTAAATTTTCAAAAAATTTATTCTCATCTACTTCAAAATTTGCATTATAAATAAGTGGCATCTTAGTAACATTTCCACCTGCTATAATAAAAGCTTGAGTATGAATAGGATAGGCTGGATCTGGTACAATAGCTACATCGCCAGGATTTGTGATGGCTTGTACTAGATGGACAAATCCCTCTTTGCTACCCATAGTTGCGACTGCTTCGGTTTCTGGATCTAGTATTACGCCATATTTTCTTTTATACCAGTTACATATCGCAACACGAAGTTTATAAATACCTTGACTAACACTATAACCATGAGTTTTATCCTTCATAGCGCTCTCGCATAATTTATCTATAATATGCTGTGGCGTTCTACCATCTGGATTTCCCATCGAAAAATCTATAATATCAGCCCCATCTCTACGTGCTGCCATCTTAATCGCATTAACCTCGGCAAATGCGTAGTTTGGCAACCTCTCAATAGTGTTAAATCTAATCTCATCAAACATAAAAAAACTCCTTAATTTGATTTTATATATATTTTTAATCCACGCTTAATATTTTCTAAGCTAAAAGCATCATCAATTAGCATATAGTATGAATTTGGTGGAAATTTGATATATATTTCTTTTTCTGGTTTATCTGATTTAATCTGTGTAATCAAATTTAGATCCCTATCAAGTACCTTTATAACGCAAATCCAACTATCAGAAGCGTAGCTTTTTATTAAAGCCTCACTTTTGCCACTAATATTTAAAAAATATGGCTCTAATGGCTTTGCAAGGTCAAATTCGCTATCACTAATATATTGATGTGTAGATAATATAGCTTTGCTGGCATCAATACTATAAGTAAAACTAAACTCACCATCACGGTTAATATCTTTTATATAAATTTGATTCTTTCCAAGCTCTCTATAAATCGCACCTGGATCTAGCAAAAAGCGTGAATTCATAGATATTTGCCAAACTATTCCTTGAGTATCGGTCTTTAATGACTTACTCAAAAAATATGAATAGCCAAGATTTTTAAGAGCTTCAGATACACTTTTAAAAAGCAAAATATCAGAACTTGGGCTATAAAAGGCAATTTCTAAATTCACCGGCAAAGAAAAACTAAGATTTAAGAGCGAATTTACTCTTAAAGTATTTGTAATTTTAGCGTAATTTGGATTACCCCTACTATCAATAAAATCAGACTCTATAGCAAATATCTGCTCGATTTTATCTCTATTTTTAGCGTAACTTTGCTCTGAAATTATACTTTTGATATTGCTATGTAAATCAAATCCAAAACAACTAAAAGCAAAAACACAAAATAGAAACGCTACTCTTACCATTGAGAACCTTTGTTTAGTTTCACAAATTCGTCATACTCCAACTCTCTAATTGTGCCATTTTGAATTACAAATCTTAATGGCTTTTGAACGCTAAATTTCTTTTGATCCCCATCAATCTCTAAAATTAACTCGCCGTGGCCTGTTTGAATTAGTTGATCAGTGCTTAAATTTAGGTCGATAGGATTTTTAGTTGTATGAAATCTTTTATTTTTACCATCAATATCTTTAATACCAATCCATATATTTTTAGTTGGAATAATTTTAGCAATTTCATTGGTTGGTGCTGTAATCTGTGGTACTTCTACTTTTGTAGTTTCTATATTTAGAGTTTGAGTTTTTAGTTCTGTAGTCGCATTGGCCTCTATAGAAGTTGAATTTGAGTCTATTTTAGTTTGATTAGATTCAGTAGTGATATTTTCATCTTTTTGAACCACTTTTTCTATTGTTTGACTAATTGCTTCTAAATTCTCTTTAGCTGATTCTACTACGGCATTTGCTGAGTAGGTTACGCTTTGATTTTTATCAAAACTTGGTAACTCTATATTATCTAAAATATTTGTAAATTTAACTACCCAAACTAGTGCTACTATGATTAATACTACAACCAAAATTACTGTTAAAGCCATACTATTATCGGTTTTTGGTGTATATGCTGGAAGTTTTGGCGCTACTGTAAAACCTGCATTATCATCACCATTATGTTCTTTACAATACTCATTATACTCATCAATCCAGCCTTGTAAATCCATATCATATTCACGGCTTAAAATCTTAGCAAAACCAGAAGCATTTAATTTGCGAAGTTTTTCGAAATTTTTTTCACACATATATCTTAGATACTCAGTCTCGATATGAGTGTGCTTAGTTACCTCTTTTAAATCCATTTCTAAAAGTTTTTCTATACCATTAGCCATTTATAATCCTATCAAATAATATTCCAAACGCCACACTGACATTTAAGCTATCCCAGTCCTTGCGCATATTTATGCCTAGACTCTCATCGCATTTTTGCAATACCTTATTTGGTATTCCCTCGCCTTCACTACCCATAATTAAAGCAGTTTTAGGCTCAAATTCAAATTCTTTAGTATTCTTGCCTCCGGCATTTGCTGCATAAATTTTAAATCCAACTTGCTTAAGCTCATTTATAAAGCTTAACCCATCAGTGCATAAAGCAATTGGTAGTTCATACGCTGCACCGCTACTAGCACGCACTACTCCTTGCATTGCTAGGCTCTCATTTTTACCTACTATAACTATACCGCCAGCACCCAATGCATAAGCAGTCCTTACTATAGCGCCAATATTTCCTACATCACTAAGACCATATAAAATCACTAAATAATCAGACTTTTTAATCTCATTTAAATTAGCAAACTCGTAATCTTTTACCTTTGCTAAAAAGCCTTGATGATTGCCTCCACGGGCAAGCGCTTGGGCTTTTTGATTATCAACTTTTTGAATTTTCAAGCCGACTTTTGCTATTTGGCTAAATATATCTTTTTGAACCTCTTTTGCTAGATATATCTCTTCGAGCTTGTCTTTATGATGTTTTAACAAATGTAAAAATAGCTGTTTTCCATAGATAATCATAGCGATTATGGTATCTAAAAGCCCTTAAATTTTAGCTTATTTTTAGCAAAAAAAATGAATTTTTGTAAAATTCTATATTATCATTGTTAAGAAACTTCTTATGATTAATAAAATAATCATACAATAAATACTATTTTACAAAAGATCGCTTCTAATAAAGCTTTAATAATCTATATAAATTTATCCTAAAATTACCCATTTAACTGGGCATATATCTCTTTTACGCTTTTACCAGTAAGCTTGGCTAGGAGTTTAGCTTTTTGCTTTGGAGGAATGTCTAATTCATTTATATCAGCTACGCTTATAGTATTTTGGGTGTTATTTTTTGAACCATCAATTACTATACACCATTCACCTTTTAAATTTGCACTCTTAAGCATAGCAACTAGATTTTTAGCACTATTTTTAAATTTAGCTTCAAATTTCTTAGTAGCCTCTTTAATAGCAAAAATCTCCCGTTTAGGCTCTAGCTTTGCAATAGCTTCAACTAGCTGCAAGACTCTCTTTGGCGATTCATATATCACTACTGGATAAGTCAAATTTAGCGCATTTTGTATAGCTAGTTCTCTATCTCTGCCGGTATTTGGCAAAAACCCTAAAAATGTAAACTCTTTTTGCACAATTCCACTTGCTGCTACGGCTAAAAGTGCTGCATTTGCTCCACTTAATACCTCGTAATTTATACCATTTTGCTGAGCAAATTCTACTAATGCAACTCCTGGGTCGCTAATGCATGGCATTCCAGCATCGCTTACATATACTACAGTATTTTCTATTAATTTTTTAGCTTCAAATTTAGTAAAAAATTCACTCTCGTTATGAGTATGAAGAGAGTAAAATTCAGATGGATTTATATTTAGATTATATTTTGTGTTTAGAAGATTTATAAGGGATTTAGTTACTCTACTATCTTCGCAAATTATGATATCACAAAGGTTCAAGATGTCCAGGCATCTCTTTGAGATATCATCTAAATTGCCAATTGGCGTAGGAAGAAAGTAGAGCAAAAGATTATTTCATTCCGTATTTTTTCTTAAATTTATCTACACGACCAGCGCTATCTACGATCTTTTCACTACCTGTGAAAAATGGATGACAAGCACTGCAAATATCTACTTTGATTTCTGGCTTGTTTGACTTGCTAATAAATGTATTACCGCAAGCGCAGCTAACTGTGCATTCAACATACTCTGGATGTATATCTTTTTTCATTGCTTTTCCTTTTTTTGGGTTTAAAAGTTGGAATTTTATCTAAATTTGGCTTAAATTTCCTTGATTAATCTAGTCTCATTTGGTGCCATCTCTATGATCTCCCATGGTAAGCCTTGTTTATTTAACTCATCCATAAATGGTTTGGCATCGAATTCTTCCATATTAAATACCCCTTTAGCACTCCAAATTCCCTTTGCTACCATCATTGAGCCTATCATTGCTGGCACTCCTGTAGTGTAGCTAACAGCGCCAACGCCGGTTTCTTGATAGCACTCTTGGTGATCGCATACATTATAGATATAAACTTTTCTTGGCTTATTATCTTTTATGCCTGTTATCACACAACCTATATTTGTCTTGCCTTTGGTTCTAGCGCCTAGGCTTGCTGGGTCAGGTAGTAAGGTCTTTAAAAATTGAATTGGGACGATTTTAACTCCATTATGCTCAACCTCATCAATCCTTAGCATACCTACATTTTCTAGGCATTTCATATGAGTTAGATAGCTCTGCCCAAAGGTCATAAAAAAGCGAATTTGCTTTAAAGTAGGGATATTTTTTACTAAGCTCTCAAGCTCTTCATGATAGAGCAAATAGCTATCTTTTGGGCCGATTTTTGGATAATCCCAGCTAAATCCTATCTCCATCGGCTCGGTTTCTATCCATTTTCCATCTTTGTAGTATCTACCCTTTGCACTAACTTCACGTAAATTTATCTCAGGATTAAAATTCGTAGCAAACGCATACCCATGGTCTCCAGCATTACAATCCAAAATATCAATATACTCAATCTCATCAAATAGATATTGCTTCGCATAAGCACAATATACATTAGTAACGCCCGGATCAAATCCACTACCAAGAAGCGCCATAGTATTAGCAGATTTAAAATCACCATCTTTAGCCCATTGGAGTTTATACTCAAATTTAGCCGTATCTGGGTGTTCATAGTTTGCTGTATCTATATATGGAATTTTAGTTTGCGAGCATGCGTCCATAAGCGTAAGGTCTTGATATGGAAGTGCAACATTTAGTAATAAATCAGCCTTAATATTTTTAATAAGCTCTACAACAGCAGCTGTATCATCGGCGTCTATCGCCGCCGTATCGATATCCACTCCGACTTTGTCTTTGATAAATTTAGCTATTTTATCACATTTACTTTTGGTGCGACTAGCTAGAGTAATTTTGGTAAAGACTTGCGAATTCATCGCACATTTTACCGTTGCTGCTTGGCTTACTCCGCCTGCTCCGATGATTAAGATATGACTCATTTTCTATCCTTTGTCTGAATTTTTAGTAATTATAGCCAAATTTAGCTAAAATTCACTCCATACTCTAAGCAAAAATTATTTTAACAAAAAATTAATATTTTCTAAATTTGGCTTTTAAATTAGATTTGAGTCTAGGTATTGAGCTATTTTGACATAAAATATATTAAAATATAAGTTAATAATACTATTAATGGTTATATTTAAGCTCAATAATATCTACTCAACATTTTAAGTATAGGTTTAGCTAGTTCTAGCCCCTTGGAGCGATGTGAAATTTGGAGTTTGATACTCTCATCAATCTGCCCTATAGTCTTATCAAATCCATCAGGAATAAACATAAAATCATACCCAAAGCCATTATCCCCAAGCTCTCTATCGATGACTTCTCCATGCATAAATCCATGGACGCCATATCTGCCATATTTAGAGCCGATGCCGATACAGGCGGTGTAAAATGCCTTAGCGTGGCTTAAGCCTAATCTTTTTAACTCACTAATCAATTTTGCTCTATTGCTCGCATCACTCGCCCCTTCACCGCTATATCTAGCCGAGTAGATCCCAGGAGCAAAACCAAGCGCTTCAACGCTTATCCCGCTATCATCACTTAGAGCTATACACTCATTTTCAATTCCAAGCTCTTTAATCTTTTTATACACAGCATCTGCTTTTATCATCGCATTTTCATAAAAGCTCTTGCCATACTCTTGGATCTCAAATGGCTTACATATATCACCCAAAGCCAAAACTTCAAATTGATTATAATAAGCCTTAATCTCCCTTACTTTATCCATATTATTTGTAGCTAAAACAATCTTCATCCAACCCTCCTATTTAGAATTTTTCTAACCCAAAACGCCACCAAACCCATCACAACCACAAGGGCCAAGGCTAGCCAAAATTCATAGCTTTTATAATTTGCTATATTGCTACCTAAATTTATAAATAGCACCGCACTAATAAACTTCCCAAGCACCCCAGCAATGATAAATTTAACAAAGTCAAACCTCAACGCCCCAGCCATGTAATTCACGACATTATAAGGCACAATTGGTATTAATCTAAGCAAGAGTATTAGACTAAATTCATCCTTACAAAATTTATTTTTAATTCTCTCAAATTTAGCAGTATCAAAAGCCCCACTAAAATATCTTGCGATAAAATACATTATAGCTGAGTTTATCCCTACCCCTATCATAGTGCATACAAGCGCCTCCCAAAAGCCAAAAATCGCCCCACCGCCAATAGCCAAAATCCCAGCAGGAAATAAAAATACTGGCAAAATCGCCCAGCACCCAATATAAATCACCCAATCAAATTTGCTAAATTCACCCATTAAATTTATCAAATCACGCTGATTTATACTACATAAAACTGCCACGCAACAAAGCATAAAAACGCCAAATAAAATCAATCTAATCATAAATTTCTCTTTTAAAAGCGTAATTTTATCCAAATTTTTGCTAAATTTTGAAAATATTTAGGTATATTTAGATAGAATTCAACCCATTGTTAAATCATTATAATACTAAATTTGGATTGTTGATGAAGCTTTTTGCTAGGTATAGTGCATTTATTTATGTAAAATATTTTTTTATTATATTTATCTCATTGATTGGATTTTATGTAGTTATTGATACCCTTACAAATCTTAAAAATCTCCCAAGTAGTGCAAATTTACAACTAATTTATGTTAGTCTAACTGCATTAATTTCAATCAATTATGTATTGCCAATCTCAATAGTCTTAGCCCTAATAGCAACTATGATTAACCTAACTCGCTCCAATGAATTAGTCAGCTTCTACGCTTTAGGAATTAGTAAAAACCGCCTTATAACGCCTATTTTTACCATCACTTTACTTATTAGCTTTGGATATATCGGACTTTGCTGCACACAGTTTGCCTACGCCAAAGAAAGACAAGAATCCTTAGAAGATTTTCAAAGCTTTGATCGCTCAACCAAATGGATATTTTTGCGCTTTGAAAATAAATTTACATATATCGAAAAACTCCTTGGCAATAAGCAGCTTGCTCAAAATGTCAGAATTTTTGATATGAATGGTTCGCAAATTATATCTCAAATAACTGCTAAAGAGGCTAGCTACAATGGCAACACCTGGATACTTAAAGATAACAACATAACTCAAATACCGCAAAATTTAAGCCTAGGTGCTACAGGGTTAGAGCGTAGCTATGCTGATGAGATAGTAATCACAAATAGCTTCCGCCCACGCATAATAGAAAATATCGAAAATAAAGACAATCTCTACTCCATCATAGATGCTATTGACTCCATAAATACACTTAAAAATGAAAATATAAACATTGCTAAGATAAAATCTGTACTATATTCAATGATATTTTTCCCACTTTTTGCTCCATTTATGGTGCTAATTTTATACTATTATATGCCTGTTACTGGGCGTTTTGCTAGCTTAGCTATTGCTAGTTTTGGAGCGATTTTTATCTCGCTTTGTATTTGGGGTGTTTTATTTTTACTTATTCGTCTTAGTATTAATGGTGCTATTGCTGCTGAGATTGGTATTATTTTGCCTGTTATTATTTTGATGCTATTTGCTGGATATCAGTTTTATAAACATAGGTAACATATCTATATCATAGCAATTTAGAGTTGAAATTTATAAATTTTGCCTAAAAATAAAAGATACTTAAAAAAATTATATAATAAAGAAAGTTTATATATTTGCTCTATTATTGCTTTATTATAATTAAAAAATGATACTAATAAATTTAATATCATTAAACTTAATCAAACTAAAATAAAAACTAGTAAATTTGTAAATTTTTACTCTACCCCCCCCCTACAAAATCACAAATTTAGGTTATAATATCGATTGGAATACATATAACATAATGGGGGTTTATCATGTTCTCAAATCTTAAAGTTGGTGCCAAAATATCACTAATTGTTGGCGCTGTAGTTTTTGTTGGCTTAACTGCCCTTACTATACTAATTGGCAATAATGCATCAAAGGTGATTAAGCACGAGTCTGACATCACTCTAACTCAAGCTAGTCACCGATATGCTGAGCATGTTCTAACTATTTTTAGAGAGATGGATTCACTCACTAAATCTACTGCTAATATTATCGGCCTTGACCTTGGCTCTCGTCATGCTAATATGCAAGATACTATAGATGATTTAAGCACTTCATTTGACTCATCTAACTATGCTGAGTATGCATACATCTATCTATTAGATCCAAATGATAGCTTTAAAAATAGCGATTATATAACTAAAGATAATCACTTTGCACTATTTTTAGCAGATACAAATCGCAATCTTAAAAACGGAATAGAGGTACATAAAACTACTGAAGCATTCCTAGCTGATACATCTATTAAAGATGTTATAACAACTAAAAAGCCCGTAATTGGCGAGCCTAAACACTACAATATAAATGGGAATGATGTATTTGCAACTGATATAGCTTATCCACTAATAAATAATGGTAAATTAATCGGTGTAGTAGGATATATGTATAATCTAAAATATATGACTACATATCTAGATAATAAAGAATTTAGTCTATTTGAAGGCGATGTACGCTACATTTTAAGTGCAGAATCTAGACTAGCTACTCATCACAATCCGCAGTATTGGGGTAAAAAACTAGGCGAGTTTAATACCAACCCTACAACCAAATTAGCTCTAGAGGCGATTCAAAATAAACGCGTAACTATAATTGATGAATACTACACTATCCGTGGTGAAGCAACCAAGGCAATTATCACTCCATTTTCTATTGGCGAGCTTGGAACTTGGTATATGCTTATCAATGCTCCGCTTGATGAGATTCAAAAACCGATGCGTATCTTAGTATATGAGATTATTGGGGTGTCAGTTGTAGTGCTTATTATACTTCTTGTTTGTGTTTATATGATTACTAATAGATTAGTTACTGCTAGACTTAGCCGTCTATCTAGACTGCTTTTAGCATTCTTTAAATATATCAACCACGAAGAAAAGCGCGCGCCAAATACTATACCACCTACATCAAATGATGAGATTGGCGCAATGGCATCAGCAATAAACTCTAATATCTTAAAAACTCAACAAGGTTTACAAAAAGATGCTGAGGCTATTAGCGAGGCAGCTAATACAGCTAAATCTGTAGAAAATGGCGACCTAACAGCAAGAATCAAACAAAACCCAAATAACCCTCAGCTAATCGAGCTTAAAAATGTACTAAATAATATGCTAAATGTACTAGAGGCTAAAATAGGTAGTAATATGAATGAGATTCATAGAGTATTTGAATCATATAAAAATCTAAATTTTACTACTCAAGTCTCAGGTGCTAAAGGTGATGTAGAGACTACTACAAATATTTTAGGTGAAGAGATTAGAAAAATGCTAAACTCATCTGCTAGCTATGCTCAAGATCTAGCCAAACAAACTGATAATCTAAAAGAGTCAATGCAAAAGCTATTTGATGGCTCAAACGCTCAAGCAAATTCACTAGAACAATCAGCTGCGGCTATAGAGGAGATATCAAGCTCTATGAGTAGCGTAAATGATAGAACAACTGAAGTGGCTAGACAAGCAGAAGATATCAAAAACATAGTAGGCGTAATAAAAGATATAGCAGACCAAACAAATCTACTAGCACTAAATGCAGCCATAGAAGCAGCTCGTGCTGGTGAGCATGGTAGAGGCTTTGCTGTTGTTGCTGATGAAGTAAGAAAACTAGCTGAAAGAACTGGTAAATCTCTAAGCGAAATCGAAGTAAATGTAAATGTATTAGTTCAAGGTGTAACTGAAATGAGTGAATCTATAAAAGAACAAACTCAAGGTATCGCTCAAATCAATGAAGCTATCGCTCAATTAGAAAGCGTTACTCAAGACAATGTTACTGTAGCAAATGATACAAATACTATCACCGCTAGAGTAAATCAAATTTCAGCTAACATCCTTGATGATGTAAATAAAAAGAAATTCTAAAATCTCTTAGGAGAGGTCATCCTCTCCTTGATTATAAAATCTTTAACATAGTCTTATTGATTTGCTTTGATTTACTAAATTTAAATTATAAATTTTAGATATTTTGATTAAAAATCTTTAGATTAAAATCATTTTAAATAGTAGGTGAATTATTTTAAATCCCAAAAGATTGCCACGCTAAATATACGCAGCAATCAAATTTAATCTATTTTAGCCGTTCTAGACGCTCTTTTTTAGTGCCAATTTCAGTAATTTGTACGCCAAAGTTTCCATCAACGATAACAACCTCACCAAGCGCAATTGGCTTATCTCCTATTAATACTTCTAGCGGGTCATTAGCTAGCTGATTTAGCTCTATGACTGAACCAATATCCATTGATAATACATCTTTTAGTAGCATCTTTTTTGAGCCGATTCTTACACGGATTGGCAAACGCACATCTAAAATTAATCCGATATTTTTAATCTCATCACCAATATCATGTTTTTCACTTTTAGAGCCTATAGTTTTATTAAAGTATTTATAAAACGAATAATCAATACAAATACCTATCATTTCATTTAAATCCATTAGCTCAACAGGGTATAAAAATAACTTCTCAAATGAGCTAAAATCTAAAATTTGATTTTCATCGATATACTTTACAGCATTGATTGTAAATGTAATCTTTGGCATATCTTTGGCTGCTCCAAGACTTGTAGTCATAGCGCTTAATAAATTAGAAAATATCTCCTTGCTAGCATCTAGCTCATCATCGCCAATTATCGTACTACCACTTGGTTTTTCATCGCCTAGCATTAGATCATTTATTGCAGTTAATAAAACTGGTGTAGCTACTAAATTTATCTTACCCATTATATCGCCATTTAGTGTTACACTAGCAATTACGGCTGGAGTTTTGATACCATTTTGAGTTGGAGCATCATACTCTGCTCCTTCAGATATTACCGGTGTAACTCCGGTTAACCCTTCTATAGTTGCACTTAACTCATTTGTAAATATTTCAAAAAATCTAGTCATCATATTCATCCTCTTCTTTAGTTTCTTCTTCTGGTTCTGGCTCTTTATATGACATTAGTTTGGCTTTTCTCTCCTCTTCATATTGTTCTAGGATAGCCTTTATTTCATCACGATCAGTTTTGATTAACTGTTCTAGCTTGATAGATTTGCTAAAGCGGTGAATACCAATTTGAGCTAAGAATACCTCTTTTTTATCTATACAGACAACTGCTTTATCATCGGCATTACGATCAAGTCGCAAGATATCACCAACTTCTAAATTTAAAAATTCATTTACGCTAATTACGGTCTTTCCTAAAATCGCCTCATATAATACCTCAGCACGGCCAATAAGTGTTTTTAACTCTTTATTTCGGCTCTTTTTAGCACTAGTTTCACCTAGCATAATATCACGATTAGCCAAACGGCTAAGTATTGGCTCTAGATATATAACTGGATAACATAAGCTTATCATACCACTAGAGTTTCCAATAATAATCTCCATAACAACCATAATAACAATCTCATTTTGGCTAACGATTTGGACAACATTTGGACTAGACTCTTTAGCTTCTACATTTGGATACATATCTGTAATCATTGCCCAAGACTCTTTTAAACGCTGCATAATAATACGCAAAATAGCATCCAAAAGATTGACCTCAATATCAGTTAGCTCCCTATTGTTACTCTCAAATCCATCACCATTACCACCAAGCAACCTATCAATCATAGGAAATGCTATACTAGGATTAACCTCTAAAACGCAGTTGCCATCTAGCGGTTTAATAGAAAATACATTAAAGCTTGTTGGGCTTGGCAAACTCATTAAAAACTCACCATAAGTCATCTGATCAACTGAGTGTAGCCTAATCTCAACAATACTACGCATAATGCTTGAAATTTGAGACGCAAGGTTTCTTGCAAGCTTATCGTGAATACCTTTGACAGCCCTTAGCTGCTCCTTACTAACCCTATTTGGACGTTTAAAGTCGTAGATTACAACCTGTTTTGGCTCTTCCAAATTACGCTCAGATGAATTGCTACTTTGACTATCGCCATCATCATCTACAACTTGCAAGAGTGCATCTATCTCTTCTTGACTTAGAATATCTGCCATTAAAAGCCTAGCCTTTCTCGAATTTTTATTATCAATCTTTTATGAATTTGACTAATTCTTGATTCTGTGATATTTAAAATTTCGCTTATTTCACTTAAATTTAACTCTTCATAATAATAAAGCTGAATCACCAACTGGTCCCTTTGACTAAATTCACTCAAAACCAGCTTTATATGCTCGATTAGCTCCTCTTTTTCTATCTGTGCCTCGGTATCATAATCGCTTAATATATTAAACTGATCTTCTAACCTAAGAACAGATGTTAGATCGCTTAAGCTTCTAACCTCTTTAATCTTGCTTACATCTTCATTTAACGCACTAGCTAAATACTCATTACTTGGCTCATATTGATGTTTGCTATAGTACTCATCTACTAATCGATCTATATCTTTAACCAGTTTACGATTCTGTCTGCTTAGCGTATCTAAACTTCTTAGGTAATCAAGCATTGAGCCTTGAACTCTATGCTTTGCATAACCCCAAAAATTATCATTTTGATTTTTATCATAACTATGGCTAAGACGTACCATAGCCTCTGTACCAATACTTATTAAATCACTTACTTCAATCGAGCTTGGCAAACGAGATTTGAGTCTACACGCCATAGCTCTAAGAGCTGGCATATATGCGATTACTAGCTCATCTTGCTCTTTTTTTATTTGTGTTTTATAGGCTTCAAGCTGCTTTTTCTTTATTGGATTCATGCTTTTTACCTGATCTTTTGAGCTTTTGGTCTAGATGACGAATGAGTGTCTCTAACCTACGCTCCCTAACAGCAAGCTCTGTAAGCAAATAGTCGTTAACCTCTTCATGATGCTCTTTATTAAATATTTTTAAACCAATCCTTTTAGTATCTATATAATTCATCACCACAATATGAATAACAATATAAAAGAAAAATGTGATCAGCAAAGTATATATAACAAACTCTACAGGCTCCTCGACTTTTACAACGACAAACATCAATCCAACAAAAAATCCACACACTGTAAAAAATGCTATATAATTATCTGGTCTCACGGTAATCCTTTTTAAAACTGCTCCACTAAACGCTTAAAAAAGCCAGCAAAGCTTCTATCTTCACTGGTATCAAGCACTTTCCGTTCCAATTTCTCAAGGAGATTATTTGCTGCTTGCTTAAGCTGATAAGTAGCTAATGAATGCGGAGCTTCGCTGCTAAAAAGTGTCCGTATCTTAATGCTTCTAGATACAACCTTATCACTTGGAATCCAGCCTAAAAGATTTAAATTTAGCCTATGCGAAATATTTTTATCAGCAACAGTTTTTATAGTTTGAAAAATCTTTTGAGCTTCATCTGCGTTTTTAGTCTGATTAATTAGCATAAAGACATCGCTTTTCATCTTTGAAATCACCTTAATAGTCGCATATGCATCGGTGATAGCTGCAGGATCAGGCACGGTTACAACGATAATCTCATCACACGCTTCTAAAAATACTTGCGTACTAGATCCAATCCCAGCACCAGTATCAATGATAACAAAATCCACATCTTTTAAAATTGAGGCTTGATTTAAGAACTTTTCGTATAAAAACTGATCATTAAATTTAAAAATCTCATCACCGCTCTCACCAGGAATTAATGTCAAATTTGGTTTAACTTTAATTAAAATATCTTCAAGCGGACACTCGCCTTTTAAAACATCTAGCATATTTTTGGTAATTTTCACATTTAGTAAAACATCTAAATTCGCAAGACCAATATCAGCATCAAATAATACTACTTTATAACCATTTGTTGCTAAAAGATTAGCTAAATTTGCACTAACTGTGGATTTACCTACGCCACCTTTTCCACTAGTAACTGCGATGAAATGGGTTGATTTTTTGATCTTTTGAGCTATCATTAACTCTCTTAATTTATCTGCTTGATCCATCATCCTCTCCTTTAAATCCATCTAAAACGCAACTAACCAAAAAGTCGCTCTTAGCTTCCATAATATCATCTGGGACATTTTGACCTGTTGAGAAGAAGCTCACCGGTGTACCAGTTTCATATATAAGTGAAAATATATTACCAAATATCTTTGTCTCATCAAATTTTGTAATTATAAGAGTATCGATTTCTAAAGTTGAAAAATTATTATAAATCTCTAGCAAATCATCAATTTTTGAACCGGCTGAAACGACTAAATTTACATCAACTTGATTACCGCACTCTTTTAAAAATGTATTAAGACGAGTTAATTTTTCCCTATCATACTGACTACTTCCCATAGTATCAATTAAAATTACATCGCAGTTTGATAAACTCTTAAGCGCTGAGCGAAAATCCTCAGGCTCAATCGCATCAAGAATTGGGATATTCATAATCTTAGCATATTGAAATAGCTGTTCAACCGCACCAAGCCTATAAGTATCAAGCGTGATAATCCCTGTCTTATATCTAATACTGCCGCCATGAGCAAATTTATACGCAAGTTTTGAGAGAGTTGTTGTCTTACCTACGCCAGTTGGACCTACTAGCATCATAATTCTTTTCTTTTTAGGGTCAAAGCTTTCACTTCTGCATGGCAACATATTACGCAAAAGTGAGTAGAAATATCTCTTTACAGTTACTGGATTGCTTTTCATCGATGATGGCATATTTTCGATTGTAGCTTGCATTATACCCTTTAGATGCTCGTACTTCATTCCACTTTGTTTGGCTAGCTTGTATATTGTAGAAAATTCAGGCGGAATAATTATATCATCACGATTTTCAGCCTTATCATCCCATATCATATCAGCAATCATAGAGATTTTTTGATTTAGCTTACTTACCTCTTTGGCTACTTCATCAATCTTTTTGTCATATTCTGGGCTTTTATACTCGCTTAATTCGTTGCTTACCCCTGCTACTTTTCCAATCTCTTTAGCAACCTGAGATATATTTAATAATATATCATTATTATCTCTTGGTTTTTCTTCTATAGTATCTAGTCCGCCTTGTTCAAATCTTGATGCTGGGCGTGGGCTTTGGGTTGAACCAAGAGTATAAGCCTCAATTTGTTTTTGAATTTGATTGATTTGAGCCTGTTTTTTCTGTGCTTGGCTTGGCTGAGGAGTATCCTCTTCAACGCTAACTAAAATCTCATAAAGAGGCTTTTTATTTAGCGTTTTTGGCTGAATTTGCTTAGTTGTTACAAGCATAGCACTCTCACCACACTCCTCTTTAGCTTTCTTAAGTGCTTCAATCGCACTCTCTCCTGTAAAAGTCTTTAAAACTGTTGCCATCATATTCCTTTCATAAGACCTAATGGGATAAATACACTTGGGCGACTATTAGCTCCTGGGTGAGGTAGGATTAATTCTTCATTATTATAGCTTTTAGCACTAAAGTATAGTATATCCAAATCTAGTGTTCTAGGTGAGTTTTTAAACTCCCGTTTGCGTTTAAATCGCCTCTCGAATCTCTGCATAATCCTTAAAACTTCCTTAGCATATAAGGAAGTTTTAAGGATTATAACAGCATTTATATAATCTCTGCTAGCATAACCAAAGGCTTTATTTACCAGCATTGGTGAGCTTTGCACAATGGCAAATCTCCTATCTTTTAAAATTAAATTTAAAAATCTATCAAAAATCATAGAGGTATTACCGATATTTCCGCCTAGACCAATAATTGCGGTATATTTATGTGGGGTATAATTGTTAAATGTGCGTGGGAAATAAGCGCTTTTTAACAACATTTTAGCTCCATCGATTTTAATTGTTTTCATTAAAGAACTTCGCACCCATCATTTGTAACAACTACGACATCTTCAATTCGTATACCAAACTCATTTTCTAAGTAGATCCCAGGCTCTATACTAAAGACCATTCCAACCTCTACTGGAGAGCTATTTCGTGGGCTAATTATTGGAAATTCATGAATATCAAGACCCACACCATGCCCTGTTGAGTGAAAAAACTTATCACCATAACCACTTTTTGCAATAAATTCCCTAGCTGCTGCATCAATATCACACGCTCTAACACCTGGCTTTACCGCTTTTATAGCTAAATTTTGCGCCTCTTTGACTATCTGATATATCTCATTTTGCTTTGAATTTGTAAATTTTTGCTCCTTACTAAAGCTAAAACCATCTCTAAATTCAACCGTTCTAGTACGATCTGAGCAATACCGATGATATTTTACCCCAGCATCTACTAAAAGCAGATCGCTATCTTTTATACACTCATCTAGTGGAAGGGCATGTGCTTTGGCTGCATTTGCATTTATTGCAGTAATTGGATCAAAGCTAAGACCTAAATTTCCACCATCTCTTAAGATATTTCCAGCATTAAAGTTAATTAACTTCTCGCTCATTCCAGCTATTATCGCTCCAGCAAGCTCATCAAATTTACTAGCTCCAAGCTGCGCTGCATAGCGTAAAATCTCAATCTCATCACTACGTTTTATCTGTCGTTTTAACTTTGAGAATTCATTCTTTGCCTTGAAATTTATATGCAAATCACGACTTAACTGGCCAAATTCAAAATAGCTAAAATCACTTGGATTAAACATTAACTCCTTAATACCAAAGCGGCGCAAAAGCAGCCTTGCATCTTTTATTATATCCTTTGATTCGATCACTTCGCAATTTTGCGCTACAGCCCTAGCCTCGATAGCATAGCGAGAATCGGTAATAAAAAACCCCCTCTGACCAAATTTGATAAAAATTTCATTATCGCAACTATAGCCGCACTCAAAATATACTGCGTTTTCGTTTTTTAAGATATAATTATGCATCATTTGATGCTGCATCCATTCGCTTAATTTGTTCAAAAATTTGAAGCATTCCAATCATAGCTAGATGATAACCAATTGGCCCAAATCCAGCGATATGTCCTGAACATACTGGCGCTATTAAGCTTTTATGGCGGAACTCTTCTCTTTGATAAATATTGCTAATATGCACCTCAAGTACAGGCAAACCAACTGAAGCAATAGCATCCCTAATAGCAATTGAAGTGTGAGTGTAGGCCGCTGGATTTATTATAATTCCATCAAATTCGCCTAAGCATTCTTGAATTTTATCTACGATTTCACCCTCAAAATTACTTTGAAAAAACTCAATCCCAACTCCAGCTTGATCAGCTACAGCTTTCATCTGCTCATGAATATTTTCCATCGTCATAACACCATAAATTTTGCGCTCACGCTTTCCAAGCATATTAATATTTGGCCCTTGGATTACCATAATTTTCATATTTTTCTCCAATAAAAAATTGCATGGCAATTATTTTACAAAATATTGGCTAAATTTTGGCTATAATGTACGCTTTTTAAGGAAAAAAATATGAAAATATTAAAAGCTAAATTTATAATTTTATGTAATGAGAGCTTTGATGTGGTTCAAAATGGGGCAATTGCCTTTGATAAAACCATACATAAAATTGGCAAATTTGATGAGTTAATAGCTAGATTTAACGATGCTGAGATTTTAGATTTTAGCGATGATATTGCTATGCCTGCTCTTATAAACTCACATATTCATCTTGAGTTTAGTGCTAATAAAACTACACTTGAATATGGTGATTTTTTACGCTGGTTAAAGAGCATTATCGCTAATGGTAACACCCTAGCAAATAATGATAAAAATAGTGCTATAAAAAGCGCTATTGCAACACAGCTAGATGCAGGTGTTAGTACAATTGGAGAGATTTCTAGCTATGGTATTGATGCGCTACACTGCGCTAATTCACCTATTAGGACAGTATATTTTAGTGAAATTTTAGGATCAAATCCTGCCTTAATAGAACAACAATGGAATGAATTTTTAGAGCGTTTTAATGTTGCAAATGAGCTAAAAAGCGATCTATTTATACCAGCTATTAGCGTACATTCACCTTATTCTACCCATATAGAATTAAGCAAAAAAGCATTAAAATTGGCTAAAGATAATGGCATGATAGTTGCTACGCATTTTATGGAGAGCATACATGAAAAAATTTGGCTTGAGAATAGCAGCGGTGAATTTGGTGAATTTTTTAAAGGTTTTAATAAAAATGCTACGCCATTTTATACGCCAAAATCTTTTATAGAGCTTTTTGCTGATATTCAAACTCTATTTATTCACTCTATTTTTGCCGATAATTATATAAATTTAATGGATAAAAATCTCCATTCAATCATAAGCTGCCCAGTCTCAAACCGTCTATTAAGTTCAAAATTTAATCTACAAAATGCCTTAAACAATAACATAAACATAGCCTTTGCCACAGATGGTTTAAGCTCAAATATAAGCTTAAATATCTGGGATGAGCTGCGTGCTGGCCTAATGGCTCATAGTGATATAGAACTTAGCAAATTTGCCACATTTGCACTAAAATCAGTTACTACCAATCCAGCTAAAGCTTTGGGCTTAAACCTAGGTGAGTTAAAAGCTGGAAATATCGCTGATATCGCAGTTTTTAATGGGTTTGAATTAAGCGATATAAGTCAGCTTTGTATCGAGCTTATACTACATACTAAAAGCGCTAAAGCGCTATACATAAAAGGAGAAAAATGCAACTATTAAAAAGTATATTTGCCTTTATTAAAGGTATCTTTAAATTTATTAATGAGTATTTTAAAAGTATGATTTTTGTACTAATTGTTCTATTTATTACAGCTAGTAGCGGCGAAAAAAGTAGTGCAAATTTAATAGAAATTAGCCTTGAAGGGGCTATTATGGATGAAAGAGAGCTTTTAACTCAAATAGACTTAGCCAAAGATCCAAATATAAAAGGTGTGTTAATAAATATTGATAGTCCAGGTGGAGAGATGAGTGCAAGCGTAGCTATAAGCGATGCTATAAAAGAGCTATCCACACTAAAACCAGTTATTGCCTATGCTAGTGGAACGATGGCTAGTGGAAGCTACTATGCTGGTATTGGAGCAGATAAAATTTATGCTAATCGTGCTAGTTTTATTGGCTCAATAGGCGTGATAATGCAGACTCCAAATACCGAAGAACTAGCCAAAAAAATTGGAATCTCAACTCAAGTAGTAAAGGCTGGAGAATTTAAAGAGGCTGGCACATTCACACGCAGCTGGAATAGCGATGAGAGAGCAGCCTTACAAGGCTTAGTAGATAAGAGCTACGAATTATTTATCAGTGATGTAGCAAATGCCCGTGGGCTGGATTTAAACTCAAGCAAACAATGGGCAAATGCTAGAGTTTTTTTGGCTCAGCAAGCACTAAATTTAGGACTAATAGATGGTATAATGAGTATAAATAACGCTAAAAAAGAGCTAGAGATACTAAGCGGTGTAGCTACTCCTATATGGTATGAAGCTCCAATGGTACAAAAATTTATAAATAACATCGCCAAACAAAGCGCAAATTTAATAATCACAACTTTAAGTCAAAGGAGCATATTGTGGCAGTGGTAGAATCTGTAAATATTGGTATTATCAGGGATTATGGTGATTTTCGTAGTGCTATGGATAAGCACTCAGTAAGTAGCATTGAGATTGATTTTACAGGTATAGTAGGCGATATGCTAAGCGATATAATCCATCATGGCGGTGAATTTAAAGCTGTCTTTGCTAATGCAGTAAGTAATTATGCAGCTTTTAATAAGTTTGCTAGTAGAGAGCTTAAATTTGGACAGATGGGAGAGAATCTAAGCATCACTATATTAGATGAGAAAAGTGTATGTATAGGCGATATTCACCAAATCGGTAATGCACTTTTACAGGTGAGCGAACCTAGAAAACCTTGCGTAAAACTAAGTAAAATTATAGCTAGAGGAATGACTAAATTTATATTTGAAAATGGGCTCAGTGGATGGTATTATCAAGTTTTAGAACCAGGAACGGTATGTCCAGGCGATAGTGTAAAAGTAGTTCATAAAGATACAAATCAACTAAGTGTCATGGAGTTAAATATGCTATTTTTTGCCCCAAAAGATAATATAAATCTACTACAAAAACTAGAACGAGTACATATACGAGATGAGTGGCGTGATAGTATTACAGCTAGACTAAAAGGGATTTATGATAATTCTTATATGGATAAACTCTAAGAAATACTATTTAAAAAATTATTATATCTAGATAATAAACCCTCGCAATGACTAAGCATTGCGAGTAAATTTAAGCTATTAAAGATTTAAATTTAAGCTACTGTAGTAGTCTTAATATATTTTGTTGTACAGCATTTGCCTGACTCATAGCGTAGCTTCCACTTTGGGCTAGTATGTTAAATTTAGAGAAGTTTGCACTCTCGCTAGCAAAGTCTACATCTCTTATTTGAGATTCAGCTGATTTTACATTTACTTGGGTAACTGTAATATTATTTATAGTAGCTAC